>JBEKOT010000072.1:0-12325 GCA_049521495.1 Syntrophorhabdales bacterium
ACGGCATGGGCGATTACGAGAGGAGCTTTACCCTCTCGGACGAGATAGACAGGGACGCCATTCAGGCCTCCGTCAAAAACGGGGTGCTGAAACTGGTGCTGCCGAAAGTGGCGGCGGCAAAGAGCAGGAAGATCGCGGTCACCGCGGAATCGTAAGACTACCGGGAGGGGGTGATTATATGGCGGGCAAGGACATCACGACAGAGAACCAGACAGGGAAAACGCTGGCCGAGAGGCGGGAATGGATGAATCCCTTCGACTCCTTCCGTCACGAGATGGGAAGGCTTATGGACAGCTTCTTCCATGGCTTCAGCCTGCATCCTTTCGAGACGAGGGCTACCGTTTTCACGCCTCACGTGGACGTCGTCGATACGGGCAAGACAATTAACGTATCGGTCGAGCTGCCCGGGATGGACGACAAGGACATCGAGGTGTCGCTGACCAGGGACGCCCTGGTCATCAAGGGAGAAAAGAAGGAGGAGAAAGAGGAGAAGGGGAAGGACTATTACCGCAGCGAGCGCTCCTTCGGCTCCTTCACCCGGTCCATCGCGTTGCCTGAGGGTATAGACACGGAAGGCGGCGAGGCCTCGTTCAAGAAGGGGGTGCTGACCGTGAAGCTGCCCAAGGCGAAACAGGCCATGAAGGAGGCCCGGAAGATCGCCGTAAAGGCCGAGTAAGAGACCGGCTCTACCTTTTACAGCAACAACAGTGCCGATACTGCGGCCAGTCCCGCCCCAAGGGTGGTCGTGAGGAGACCGGCCGAGGGGATTGCGAGAAGACCGGCGAGAAGCGCGGCAACGCAACCGCCGAACAGGTCGGCTGCATAGAGCGATGATGCGGCCCTTCCCTGTTCGGCAGGATTATAGCCGGCGGCGCAGACAAAGAGGCCCGCCACCACGAAGCCTGCAGCGGCGAGCATGGAGCCCGTCTCAAGCAGACCGGCCGCATGGCCGGAATAGAGCTGCCAATAAACAAAAGCGCAAAGGGCGCAGAATCCCAGCAGGAGGCCGCCGGTCACCAACCTGGCCCCGTTCGTCCTTCCGGCCGCCCTGGCCTGTGCTTTTTCTATCGCCCAGGCGCCTGAGGCGAGACCGGCCATGAAGCTCATCAGCAGGACGCCGATGTCCTGATAAAGGACGCCGTACTTCACCTGGTAGAACAGTATGAGCACCGATTCCAGGGCCATGCCCGCAAAGCCCGCCGTGCCGGCCAAAAGAATCCTGCGGATCCCCTTCCTTTTCCGGATCGTCAGGAAAAAAATAGCGACCGCGGCGCCGAAGAGCCAGGCCCCCGATGAGCCGAAGGAGATAACCCCCCAGCCGGACATGTCCTTGGAAGCCAATGAAGGGAAGAGCTTTGACAGCCAGATCATGAGCGTATATTTGTAGCAGATGGGCCTCAGGTCCGTGTTCATCGGCGCTTTGACTTTCTTGAGCATGTCCCGGATCTCGAAGAACCTGTCGTTCGAGTAGAGGTAACGGATGTAGGGTGGGGAGATCAACAGGGTAGGTATGGCGAGCCTCCGCCAGCGGTCGACCAGGATCTCCGGATCGGTCGGCAGGGGGGAGGAAGAGCCGGTCACGACGTTTGTCTCTCCGGGCAGAAAGAGCACCTCGGGGAAGACAGCATTCAAAGCCGCATGTATACTGGCCACCCGGCCCTTGGCGGCCGGTGTCCAGAGATTCTCGCCGCTGCGCAGCCGCAGGGCCAGGATGCCGTCGGGCTTCATAAGAGAGGCGCACGCTGAAAAGAACTCCCTCGTGTAGAATCGGTTCGCCTGGCCGGAAACCGGCTCGGCCATGCCAACCATGACAAGATCGTAGTCCCCGCGGCCCTGCACGAAGCGCCGGGGATCGGTAAATCTCAGGCTCACGCGCCCGTCGCAGGCCGAGGCCCTCGTCTCGGCAGGCAGGTGCGGCATCACCAGATCGACCTCTGTCCTGTTGAGCTCCACCCAGTCGATTCTTTCAGGCCCGTACTTGAGGAGCTCCTTGACCGTGCCGTCCATGCCCCCCAGAACGAGCACTTTCCGCAGAGGAGACGAGTGCTGAAGGGCGGGAAGGTGGGAAAAGGCCTCGATCTCCCTATCCTGCGTCTCGAATGCCAGGGCGTCATTTTCGAACACGGCGATCTGGCCGGACGACCCCGTGACCGTGATCCGGCCGTACGGCGTATCCCTCACGGCAAGCAGACCCCGGTGGTTCCAGGAGGAGGTCATTCGCTCGACGGGGCCTGAGAAGGCCAGCGCAAGGACCAGGATCGGAGCGAGGACGATGGCCGGGGAGCGACCCGACAGGGCCGGCCGGGGATAGGCAGCGGGAATCATGCAGACCATCGCGCACAGGATGGCGAGGGTAAAATTCTGGAAATCCCACCTTACGACAAGCGTTGAGGCAAGGCCGCCCAGGAGCGCCCCTGCGCTCTCGACCGCGTAGGCGAGCGCCATGCCCCTGCCCTTTTCCACGTAAAGCCGCGCCGCCCATTGAAAGAGCAGCCCCAGGGGGATACCCGCGGGCGCCACGGACAGGAGCATGATCGCGAGCTGACTGAAGAAAGATAGATAGGCGCCGGGGACGCCGGAGAAGATTACACGGCTGCCGCGCAGGAAGAATATGTCAAGAGGCAGAACCCATGCGAGGAATAAAAAGAGAAAGGCTATTCCGGCCCGGGAGGCCTCGCGGCTGCGCAAGATAAGGGCGCCCGTCGCTGTCGAGCCGAGCCATGCCCCTATGGCCAGGGCATAGATCAACTCGATCCCGTAGAAGGCGACGTTGAGCTCCCGCAGGATGACAACCTGGGCGAGCATCGATACGAATCCGACCAGGAAGAGGCGGAATGTCATCGATTTTCGCCGGCGCTCTCTCCGAAGGTGATAGCCCGGAAGGTGGAGAACCGGGCCCCGTCACGCCAGCAGGTGCCTTCCAGGCCCGCCTTGAGGCACAGGTTCTCGAGCATCGCCTCGAGTCCCCAGTGCTGCTCCACCGCCACCTGGGGAAGGAAGAGAGCCGACCTTCCGCCCTTGATCAGCTGGACGCCGTCTCTTCCGGCGACGATGTCGGCGGCTCTGGAGACCGGCCTGAGCCTGGTAAGGACCGAAATCTCTATCTCTATTTCCGGCACCTCGCGCAACCCGACGGGCTGAAAACGGGGGTCGAAAAAGGCCGCCTGGATCGCCATGGTGCCGACGGCCTGGCCGAGGGGCGTGTCGGGATCGGTCTTTCCTATGCAGCCGCGCAGCTCGCCGTGCTTTTTCAGAGTCACGAATACGGCTCGTTTTTGCTCCAGGTTGTCCCCCAGCCCTCTTGCGAGGGGGACTGTCCGGGTCGAGACGGCCCGAGTGATGCTCTCCCTGGCAAAGGCGAGGAGCCTCCTCCTATCGGGTCCGCTGAAGGTGTCCGAATAAGGGGGCTCCTTGCTCTTCTTTTTTGAAACCGTCACCCCCCTTTCCCCCGTCATGACTACGGCCCCGTAGCCGACGACCCGCGACGGCTCGCCGAAGGCCGTCTGCCCGGTATGGGCGTAGCTCACTACCCTTCCTCCCTTCGCGCCGAGCCTTTTGGCGGCCTCTATGGCGGCCAGTATCGGGGCCTCGCCGCAGGCGCACGTTATCAGGTTGGGGACCCCCCGCTTCATATTGGTCTCGATGGTCGATCTCAGGCTTTCCCCATCGAGGGCGGCCACTGCGCCGAGCACCTCCCTGTCCAGGTCCTCCGCGACCGCTGCGGAAGGATAATGCGACAGATCGGAGCTTGCCACGATGAGGGCCCGCCTGTTCTTCAGCAGGGCCGCCAGAACCTCGCCGAACCTGGCGCACCGGGCTGCGTCGGGGGATGCGACGATCGCCGGGACTATCCGGCTTGCCGGGAAGAGGGCCTGGATGAAGGGCAATTCCACCTCGATCGAATGCTCGTTCACATGGACCCTTTCGTCGGCCACGCAATCGTCGTCGGCCTTCAAAAGGGCGCCCGCGATCTCCCGGTCGACTTCGACGACCCCCATGGGCGTGCGAAAGCCCCTGCCGGTATACACCGATATCTTCCTGAAATCCGGCGCGGTATGGTTTGTGCCGAGTATTACGATGACATCGTAGCTCTCGCCCTCCACCTGCTTGAATCCGTCGGCCGCAATCTGGCCCGAAAAGATATATCCGGCATGAGGCACGACCAAGGCGATCGGTTTCTTCGCCTTGCGGGGCACGCCATCCCGGAGAAATTTCTCCACGGCGAGTTTGAGGGCTTCGGGAGAGTCGGGATAGAATTGTCCTGCTACTGCCGGCGGCCTGACGCGGTCTTCCGCGACGGTGCCCAGACCCGACCGGACAGCGACTAACGCTCCGGCGCACAGGATCACAAGTAAAAGAAAAAAGGTTTTTATTTTCATCGCTACCTCCACACGCCGGCGATCTTTCCGTCGCAATAGACGCATCTGCCTTCCTTTAGGTGCATTTCGACGAGAAAAAAGGAATCGCGCTTTATAACGGTCTTTCCGCAGGACGGGCAATAAGTGTTATTGCCCGGATGGCCGGGCACGTTGCCGACGTAGGCGTACCGCATCCCTTTGGCAAGGGCTATCCGGCGGGCGTGCTCGAGGGTCTCAACCGGCGTCGGGGGAAGATGAGGCATCTGGTAATCGGGATGGAAGCGGGTGAAATGGACGGGCACGTCGGGTCCCAACTCCCCCACCACCCAATCCGCCAGACCTTCGAGCATCTTTTCCGAGTCATTGAGCGTCGGCACCACGAGATTGACTATCTCGAGGTGGGCCCGGCTTTTGGCTATCTGCTTGATGCTTCTCAATACCGGGCGAAGCTCCGCACCGCAAACGTCCCGGTAGAACTGATCGCTAAAGCCCTTGAGGTCGATCTTTATTGCGCCGAGCACCCCGCACATCTCCTTGAGGGGCGCCTCGTTCATGAAGCCGCATGAAACCAGGACGGACCGGATGCGCCTTTTCCTTGCCTCCATTGCTATGTCGAGCATGTACTCGGTAAAGACTGTCGGCTCGTTGTACGTAAAGGCGATCACCGGCGCGGTGCGGGACGACGCTCCATCGACGACGGAGGCGGGCGGCGTGAAGGGAGCTTGATAATCCTCCGGCGAGGCCTGTGAGATCTGCCAGTTCTGACAGAACTTGCAAGTGAGCGGGCAGCCCGATGTGGCCAGGGAATGTGCGGCCGACCCCGGCAGGTAATGGTAGAAGGGTTTCTTTTCTATGGGATCGGTGTGGACGGCGATAGGGCGGCCGTAGACGAGGCTGCGCAACTGGCCGTCGACATTCTTTCGGGCCCGGCATTTTCCGCGGCTGCCCGGGAGGATGACGCATTGCCGGGCGCAGAGAAGGCATTTAACGAGATTTTGGGCATGGGTATGGGGGACTTTCGTCAGGGTTTCTTTTGCATCGTGACACTGGCGGCAATCACGACCGGCTGAAGCAACCGAGGCCCAGAAACGGGCGCGGGGTGCGACCCGGAGCATCTCTTCCTCGTAATCGGACGCAAATGCCCTGTCGCCGAACGCGAGCCTCGACGTCCCCGGTGCAAACAGGCGGGAACCTGCCAGGCCTAAGCTTCCGAGCAGGGAGGTTGCCTTCGCCGCCATAACCAAGAACGAACGCCGCGAGATCATCTCGTTCTGCTTCCGTAGTACTATCGCATGATTCAGCGAAAACGTAAAGGCGAGTTTCCCCATCTTTCTCCCTTATTTTCCTCTTGACGAAGCCGGTCGGGTCACTGTACCCTATGATGTGGTACAATTGCCTAAGATTTGTGCCAGGCGTCGGTGCGGGAAAAGGGTCGGCCGAAAGGCTCGTGCGAGTTCCCGCAAAAGGAAGGACCGGTGAGGCTGGAGGAGACTTTGGCGACCGGGAAGGGTGTAAAAGGGGGCGTAGCGAAGAGGACTCCGGGGTAGCCGGTCGGGGCTTTCCGTTCTCCGCGGTATCCGTTACATTTAATAGTTTACTGAAGAAATCTTGCAACTGTGTCAGGTCGTTGCCGTGATATCTTACGGCTGTCCGGACCCCCCGGTTGCATACAACACGGTTTACGGGGTTCGCAGTTTGCGGCATGTTTTATGCTTGGTGCGTGATCGATAGAAGAGGGTTCGGGTGTAGAGGGCCGTCATGAAAACGTGTTTAACGCAAGTCAACTCCAGAAAACAATACTAAGGAGGCTTATATGGCGTACGATGCAACAAAGATGGCAGACTGGCAGATTTCTGAGGCCGCAGAGGAACACATGAAATCCATCTGGCAGTTGGGCGAAGAGATGGGGCTCAAGAAGGATGAGATAATACCTTACGGCAGGATAGGCAGGGTCGATTTCATGAAGATCGTCGACCGGTTTAAGGATAAGCCGGATGGCAAATATATAGAGGTAACGGCCATCACGCCGACCCCCCTTGGCGAAGGGAAGACGACCGTTTCCATGGGTCTTGTCGAAGGATTGGGCAAAAGGGGATATAAAGTTTGCGGTGCCATCCGCCAGCCCTCCGGCGGCCCGACCATGAACATCAAGGGCAGTGCGGCAGGCGGCGGCAACGCCCAGGCAATACCTTTGACCGAGTTCTCCCTGAGCCTTACGGGCGACATAAACAATGTTATGAATGCCCACAACCTCGCCATGGTCGCCCTCACATCGCGTATGCAGCACGAGAGGAACTATTCCGACGCGGAGCTCGCAAAAAGGAAGGTGAAAAGGCTGGACATAGATTCGAAGAACATTCAGATGGGATGGATCATGGATTTCTGCGCCCAGTCCCTCAGGAACATCGTGATCGGCCAGGGCGGCAAGATGGACGGCTACCTCATGCAGTCCCGATTCGATATCGCCGTCAGCTCCGAGGTAATGGCCATCCTCGCGGTCGTGAGGGATCTGAAGGACCTCCGCGAGCGGCTCGGCAGGATCACCGTTGCCTACGACAGGTCAGGCAAAGCCGTTACATGCGAGGACCTCGAGGTGGCAGGGGCCATGACCGCTTTCATGAGAGAGAGCATCAATCCGACCCTCCTGCAGACCGTAGAGGGGCAGCCGGTGTTCGTCCACGCCGGGCCTTTCGCGAATATCGCCGTGGGCCAGTCTTCGATTATAGCGGACCGCGTGGCCCTGAAGCTCTTCGATTACAACGTCACGGAGAGCGGGTTCGCAGCGGACATCGGCTTCGAGAAGTTCTGGAACGTGAAGTGCAGGGTCAGCGGCCTGACGCCCAATGTCTCCGTGCTTACGACCACGATCCGCGCCCTCAAGATGCACGGCGGCGGACCGAGGGTAGCCCCCGGCCTCCCGCTTCCGGAGGAATACAGGAAGGAGAACATGGGCCTTCTCGAGAAGGGCTCGGCCAACATGGTCCACCACATAAGGACCATCAAACAGTCGGGGGTGAAGCCCGTGGTCTGCATCAACTGGTTTAACACGGACACGAAGGACGAGATAGCGCTGCTCCGCAAGATCGCGGAAGGCGAAGGCGCCCGTGTTGCCATATCGACGCACTGGCTGAACGGCGGTGACGGAGCGCTCGAGCTGGCCGACGCGGTCCATGACGCCTGCGAGGAAAAACCGGATTTCAAATACCTCTACCCTCTCGAGATGCCGCTCCGCCAGAGGGTCGAAGCAATAGCGAAGAACGTCTACGGCGCGGACGGCGTCTCCTGGGCGCCGGAGGCAGAGGCCAAGGCCAAGGCCTTCGAGGCGGATCCCTCGAAAAAAGACTACTACACGATGATGGTCAAGACGCACCTGAGCCTGACCCACAACCCGGACCTGAAAGGCGTACCCAAGGGCTGGGTGCTGCCCGTGAGGGACGTCCTCATTTTCTCGGGCGCGAAGTTTCTCTGCCCCGTGACAGGCGCGATCAGCCTCATGCCGGGCACGAGCTCAGACCCGGCCTTCAGAAGGATAGACGTGGACGTGAATACCGGCAAAGTAACAGGGATGTTCTAAAAGGATAGAAGGCAAAGGGCGCACCGGGCGGGAACCGGCCGGATGCGCCCTTTGTGGGAAACTGCTCTTGAGAAAGCGAATGAGCCGGAGTCGACCGTGAGAAATGGCAAGAACGGAAGTGCCTGAAATTTTTGCCTTCGCCGGGAAAGGCGGGGTGGGCAAGACCACTACGAGCGCTATGCTCATCCGCTACCTGGTGGAAAGGTGTAAAGGAGGCCCCCTGCTGGCGGTAGACGCCGACCCCAACGCCAACTTGAACGAGGTGCTGGGCATAGAGTCTTACTCAACAATAGGCGAGGCACGGGAGATGATGAAGGAGGCCGTGCCTTCCGGGATGACCAAGGAAACCTGGATGGAGCTCAAGGTACATCAGTCGCTCGTCGAGAGCAAGGGCTTCGATCTCCTCGTAATGGGCAGACCCGAGGGCCAGGGCTGTTATTGCGCGGCCAATACGCTGGTCAAGAAGCACATCGACCTCCTGAAAGAGAACTACGCTTACGTCGTGGTGGACAACGAGGCCGGCATGGAGCATATGAGCAGGCTTGTGACCCAGGACGTGGACCACCTCTTCGTGATCTCCGATGCCACTTCCCGGGGGCTCATGACCGCCAGGAGGATACTTGAGCTCGCAGGGGAGCTCGAGTTGCGTATCGGGAGCACCCACACGATCGTCAACCGGGTGGGGCCTGAGAATACCGGGCTGGCCCGGTTGGCCAAGGAGCGGGGCATCGAGGTGGACGGCGTCATTCGCGACGACCCGTCGCTTTTTGCCATGGACGCCGGGGGAGGAAGCATATTTTCCCTGGACGGCAGCGTGGCCCTCCTCGACGCCTATGATATCTTCGAAAAAATCCTGAAAAGAAAGGAGTAATTATGGCTGCAAAAATTATCAGCGGTACGGCGGTCGCGGCAGAGATCAGGGAGGAGATAAGAAAGGACGTGATACAGTTGAAGGAGCAGCATAACCTGACTCCGGGGCTTGTCACAATCCTGGTCGGTGAGAACCCGGCCTCGGTAAGCTATGTCACTGCCAAGCAGAAGACGTCGAAAGACCTGGGTTTCTATTCGATACAGGACAGCCAGCCGGCGGACATAACGGAGGAGGCGCTCCTGGCCCTCATACAGAGGTACAACAAAGACCCCAAAATACATGGTATACTTGTTCAGCTCCCGTTGCCGAAACATGTGAATGAGACAAAGGTGCTCTATGCCATCGATCCCGATAAGGACGTGGATGCCTTCCATCCGGTCAACGTCGGCAGGCTAGTTATCGGTGAAGCGAACTACTATCCCTGCACGCCCTACGGCATCCAGCAGCTCCTTGTCAGGAGCGGGGTCAAGACCGAGGGCGCGGAGGTTGTCGTGGTGGGAAGGAGCAACATCGTCGGCAAGCCCATCGCCAACATGCTCCTCCAGAAGGCGAAAGGGGCCAATTCAACGGTCACCATTTGCCACACGGGAACGAAGGACATGGCCTTCCATACGAAGAGGGCGGACATACTCATCGTTGCGGCGGGAAGGCCCAAGGCGGTTACGGCCGATATGGTGAAGGAAGGCGTAGTGGTCATCGACGTAGGCGTCAACCGGATAGGCATGACCCCCGAGGGGAAGGCCAAGCTTGCGGGCGATGTGGACTTCGAGACGGTCAAGGAGAAGGCTTCCTTCATCACGCCCGTGCCCGGCGGGGTGGGCCCGATGACGATCACGATGCTCATGCTCAATACGGTCAAGGCGGCTAGATTAGCGGGAGGAATAAAGTAAGGAGGAGATAATGGCGGATTACAGCTACGAAGAAAAGGAAGACTTTGAAGGCAAGAAGGTGAAGGTGCTGGGTACGACCTATGAGCCGGGCAAGCCCGAGGGAAGGGCCAACTGGACGGAGAAGCTCGGAAGCCCCGACGAGCGGCTCGGCTACCTCAAGACTGCACTTCGTTACTGGTACAGCAACGATTGGTTCGGCAGCGAGAAGAGGAAACAGGAGGCCTGACAGGGCAGCTTTTTCGCGCCCGGCAGCTCGCTTATGCGAGGGGCCGGAGGCGCCTGGGCAGTCGCCGAAAGCGGCCCTGCTCAGGCACAGGCAGCGGCAATAAGAACCCAAGGGAGGTAACCCATGGCTTTTGCGATACCAAAGATCAATTATACCGGAAAGATCAAGGAAGTGACCATCGGCAGCGGCGCCTCTTCCGTTACTATCGGGGGCGAGGCCTGTTATCCCTTCTATACCTTCGAGGGGCCCATGCCTCACGCACCCCGGATCGCTTTCGAGGTGTGGGACTATCAGCCCGAGGACTGGCCGGCCTGGGCAATCGAGCCTTACAAGGACGTAATCTCCGACCCTGTAGCCTGGGCTAAGAAGGCCGTTGAGACCTACAAGGCCGAGACGGTCGCCCTTCTTCTCAAAAGCGCGGACCCGAACGGCATGAACCGGGATGCGGAGGCCGTCGTGGCCACCGTGAAGGCCGTCTCGGACGCCGTCTCCGTTCCGCTTATCGTCTGGGGCTGCGCAAACGACGATAAGGACGCGGTGATGCTCAGGCGCGTGGCGGAGGTCTGCGAAGGCAGGAATCTGGCCCTGGGTCCCGTAACCGAGAAGAACTACAAGCAGATCGGCGCTATGGCCATCGGGTACAACCAGGTAGTGATCGCCTCTACGCCCATCGACGTCAACCTCGCTAAACAGCTGAATATTCTCCTCGGCAACCTTGGCGTACAGGACGGCCGGATCGTGATAGACCCGACCACCGGCGGGCTGGGCTATGGTCTCGAGTACTCCTATTCGGTAATGGAGCGCGACCGCATGGCTGCCCTTACGCAGGAGGACTTGAAGCTCCAGACGCCGATTATCTGCAACCTCGCGAACGAGGTATGGAAGACGAAAGAGGCGAAGACGAAGAAAGAGGAAAACCCGAAGCTCGGAGACGAGAAAAAGAGAGCTATCCTGATGGAGTCGGTTGCAGCGATGACACTCGCCATGGCCGGCGCCGACATGCTGATAATGAGACACCCTGAATCCATCGCCTACACGAGGCAGATGTTCCAGGAATTAACGTAAGGGGGAAACCATGCCAGAAGAAAAGATACGGAGTATCGACAAAGCAACCATCGAGCTTCTGGACAAGGCGGAAAAAGAAAACATATCGACCGCCTTCTCCAGGGCCGACGACCTGAAGCCCTGCCCAATAGGGGTGGAGGAGAGCTGCTGCAAGATCTGCGCAATGGGGCCCTGCAGGATGCCCAGACCGAAGAAGGATGAAGGGAAGAAGAGAATGGGCGTCTGCGGCGCCACAATCGATACGGTTGTGGCGAGGAACTTCGCCAGGAAGGTCGCGGGCGGGACGGCATCCCACTCGGACCACGCCCGCGAGGTAGTGGAGACTTTCATCAAGGCGGCGAAGGGAGAGGCCCAGGGTTTTACCATCAAGGACGAGATGAAGCTCATGGAGGTGGCCCTCGACTTCGGCGTACCCACGGAGGGCAGGGAAACCAATGAGATCGCCCTCGAGGTAGGAGAAAAGGCCCTCGCAGAGTTCGGCAGGCAGCACGGCGAGGCGGTCTATATAAAGAAGGCACCCCTGAAGAGACAGGATATATGGCGGAAATGGGGCGTAGTCCCGAGGGGCATCGACAGAGAGGTAGTCGAGATGATGCACCGTACCCACATGGGCGTCGACCAGGACTACAAGCACATCATGCAGCAGGCGACGCGCTGCGCCCTCGCCGACGGCTGGTCCGGCTCCATGATCTCGACGGACCTCCAGGACATCATGTTCGGCACGCCCGTTCCCGTCCTCGGCAGCTTCAATCTGGGCGTCCTGAAGGACGACCAGGTGAACATAATCATCCACGGCCATGAGCCGCTCCTTCCGGAGCTCCTCGTGATCGCTTCCCGCGACCCGGAGATAAAGAAGATGGCGGAAAAGGTGGGCGCCAAGGGGATAAACCTGGCCGGCATGTGCTGCTCCGCCAACGAAGTGCTCATGCGCCACGGCGTCCCCGTAGCGGGCAACTTCCTCCAGCAGGAGCTCGCGCTGATAACGGGCGCTGTGGAATTGATGTCGGTCGACGTCCAGTGCGAGATGCAGGGGCTGGCCGACGTTGCCGCCTGCTTCCACACTAAGCTTATAACGACATCCGACAGGGCGAAAATCCAGGGCGCCGAACACTACGAGTTCCACCCCGAGACGGGTCTCGACACGGCAAAGAAGGTGCTCAAGCTCGCCATCGAGAACTACCCCAACAGAAAACACAGCGTCACGATCCCACAGTACTCGCAAGACGGCGTTGTCGGCTTCTCCCACGAGACGATCAATTACCTCCTGGGCGGTATCTTCAGGGCAAGCTACAAGCCGCTGAACGATAACATCATCAACGGCCGCATCAGGGGAGTGGCGGG
>JBEKOT010000073.1:0-20037 GCA_049521495.1 Syntrophorhabdales bacterium
CACCTCAAGGAACGTTCAGCCAGGAGCCTGTCGGGCGGAGAGGCCCAGAGGACGAGCCTGGCACGCGCCTTCGCAATCCGGCCCGACGTCATGCTCCTCGACGAGCCCTTTGCATCCCTCGATCCCATGAGTCGGGGACCGCTGATCGATAACATGGAGAGAGTAGTCAGAACGACGGGAACGACGGCGGTCCTCGTCACCCATGACCTGATGGAAGCCGTCCGTCTCTCCGACAGGATAGCCGTGATGGACGGGGGCAGGGTGCGCCAGGTCGGACCGGCAGAGGAAGTCATGAACGCCCCGGCGGACGAGTTCGTAGCCTCTTTCGTGGGCGTGGGCACCCTTCTCAGGGGTCGAGCGGAGGGAAGCGGCGGCGATACCGCAGTCATAACAGTAGGGGGCAGGCAGGTCGAAGCGGCCGGCCGCCTTTCTCCCGGTCAGAGGGTGATACTTTACATAAGGCCGGAGAATGTCACCCTCTCCGTCCCGCTCGACGGCTCGCGGGGAGGCACGCAGATTACAAGCGCCCGGAACGTCTTTGCGGGCACGGTGACAAAGGTGGCTTCGATGGGGTTCTACCAGAAGGTCAGCCTCGATTGCGGCTTTCCGCTCGTTTCCTATATAACCGGAGAGTCCCGCGAGTCCCTCGGGATCGCGGAAGGCAGGCGCCTGACCGTCTCCTTCAAGGCCACCGCGGTCCATGTCATAAAAAAAGGTTGATTCGGCCCGCTCTTTTCTTGTAACTTTTTGCCGGGCCCCGACGACAACGACTATAGACCCGGTTCTTCGGCGCGGAGGCGGGATGCCCCTTCTCCTGACGGAACTCCCAAACAGGTGAAGTGCAGGAGCGAAGAAGCTGCCCCTTTTCGGGCCCACGGGGTGAAAGGAATTATGCTCGCAAAACTAAAGCTTGGCATCCCTCTTCTCTTCCTGCTCCTGCCCGTCCTCGCGTCGGCCCAGGTCATCGCCCCCGGCGAGGTTCTCACCCTTTCCGCCGCTGTCGACATAGCCCTCAAGGCCCAGCCGAGCGTAATGGCCGGCTCTTACACGGTTAAGGCCAACGAAGCCACCATAGGACAGGCGAGATCGGTCTACTACCCGCAAATGAGCGCGACGGCCGCGTACAGCAGGGTCAATTCCGCTACGTCGGGGACCCGCGGTCCCACAATCGGGACCGCTACACCCGGGGCGTCAACGGTCAGCTCGGGCACTAATGCGGCGGGCGGCAGCGTAGGTCCCTACGACCTCTACACCGGGAGCGCGGGCGTGAGCCAGATGATCTACGATTTCGGCAGGACGTCGAGCCAGGTCCGGATCAACACGCTCACAACCCAGTCGTCCCGTTACGACCTGGCAAGCACGCAAAATACGGTCGTCCTCAACGTCAAGCAGGCCTATTACGCCGCCTTACAGGCAGAGCGCAACCTGAACGCATCGAGGCAGGCCGTCAAGCAGCTTCAGGAACACCTCGACCAGGCCGGGAGCATGTTTGCCATAGGCACAAAGACAAGGTTCGACGTGACCCAGGCCGAAGTCAACCTTAGCAACGCGAAGCTCACACTCATACAGGCGGAGAACCAGGTGAGGCTTACCCGGGTCAACCTCAACAACGCGATTGCCGTCCCCGATGCACGCGATTATCGCCTGGAGGACGTGCTCCTCTACGAAAAATTCGATCTTTCCCTCGACGAGGCGCTAAAGACTGCATACGAGCGCAGGCCCGACCTGCAGTCTATCATCAGAAAGAAACGGGCAGTGGGGCAGTCCGTCACGCTGGCCCGTGAGGGATACCTGCCCCAGCTAAACGCGAACGCAACTTACTATTACACGGGCACGGCCTTTCCCCTCCAGAACGGCTGGAGCTACGGTCTCAACCTCTCCATCCCCATTTTCAGCGGCTTCCTAACGCGATACCAGGTGCAGCAGGCCCAGGCGAACCTCGGCGTCGCAGACGCGAACGAGCGGGCCTTGCGACTTACCATATTCAGCCAGGTCCAGCAGGACTTCCTGAACCTCCGAGCATCCGCGGAAAGCATCGCCGCCTCATCGGTCGCTGTGAGACAGGCCCGTGACAACGTGGAGCTGGCCACGGGCAGATACCAGAACGGGGTAGGGATAGCCCTCGACGTGATAGACGCCATAGTGATCCAGCTAAACACGGAGGTAGCCTACACACAGGCGCTCGCGAGCTACAAGAACGCCCAGGCGGCCATCGAGAACGACATGGGGATGAGATGATGAAGAAGGTACTGATAGCTTTGAGCATACTCGCTGTTCTTGCGGCCGGCGTATTCATCTACGCCAAAAGCAAGGAAAACGGACCAAGATTCAAAACGGCGCCGATAGCAAAGGGCCCCCTGAGGTCCGCCGTGACCGCTACGGGCACCCTCAACGCAGTGACCACGGTCCTCGTGGGAACCCAGGTATCGGGTATGATCAAGAAGCTCCACGCAGACTTCAACTCGCCGGTCAAGCGCGGACAGATCGTCGCAGAGATAGACCCGGCCGTCTTCGACGCACAGGTGGACAACGCGAAGGCGAACCTCGCCCAGTCGCGGGCGACCGTAGAGAAAGACAAGGCGGTCCTCGCGGACGCGAAGAGGATCAGGGACCGGAACAGGAAGCTTTTTGCCAAAGGATACATAGCCGAATCAGACTTGACCGCCTCGGAAACGACCCACGACGCCGACGTCGCGCAGTTGGCCGCCGACACCAACCAGATAAAGCAAAACGAGGCGGCCCTCCGCCTCGCCGAAACCAACCTCAACTACACGAAGATCGTTTGTCCCGTGGACGGTGTCGTGGTGTCGCGGAATGTCGACGTAGGTCAGACGGTGGCGGCCAGCTTCAGCACTCCGACCCTTTTCACAATAGCCCAGGACCTCACGAAGATGCAGATCGACACGAATGTGGACGAAGCGGATATCGGCCGGGTGAAAGTCGGGCAGGACGTGGAATTCAACGTCGATGCCCATCCGGAACGCACTTTCCGGGGAAGGGTGAAGCAGGTAAGGATAGCCCCCATCATCGTGCAGAACGTGGTGACCTACGACGTGGTCATCTCCGTGGACAACGGGGACATGAAGCTGATGCCCGGTATGACGGCGAACGTTTCGATCGTGGTCGCAAGCAAGGAAGGGGTCCTGAAGGCGCCCAACGCAGCCCTCCGGTTCAGACCGACCGAAAGCGAGGGAGCCGAGGCATCATCGTCCGCCGGGACGGGCAGGCCGCAAGTCCCATCGATGCAGGGGAAGGCAGCCGCCGACATGGCGGGAGGGCGTCCTTCGGGCGCGAGAACATACGGCGTTTGGATACTGCGGAATGGAAAGCCTGAGCGCGTGCCCGTCGTGACCGGGATCAGCGACGGCATGTTCAGCGAGATCGTTTCAGGCGACTTGCGGGAGGGCCAGGAAGTGATCGTGGAATCCGCGTCCAGATCGTTGAAGACCGGGAATACGGGGGGCACGCGGTCTATCCCGAGGTTTATCAGGTGAGGTTGATCGAAGCTAAAGGCATCTCGAAGATCTACCCCCTCGGCGAGATAGAGCTGAAGGCACTCGATTCGGTCACCGTCACAATTGACGAAGGGGAGTTCCTGGCCATAATGGGGCCCTCCGGGTCGGGTAAGTCTACCTTCATGAACGTCATAGGCTGTCTCGACATACCCACTTCGGGTCAGTACCTCCTCGGGGGCGTGGATACGGGCAGGCTCGGCAGGGACGAGCTGGCCCGAATCAGGAACCAGAAGATCGGGTTTGTCTTCCAGGGTTTCAATTTGCTGTCCAGGACCTCGGCCCTCGAGAACGTGGAGCTGCCCATGCTTTACAACGGCGTTTCCGTCAGGGAGAGGAAGGAAAAGGCCCTCACGGCGCTCAAGACAGTGGGGCTCGAAGGGAGGGAGAACCACCATCCCAACCAGCTCTCGGGGGGACAGCAGCAGCGGGTCGCCATAGCGAGGGCCATCGTAAACCAGGCGCCCATAATCCTGGCCGACGAGCCCACGGGAAACCTCGACACGCGGACGAGCATGGAAATTATGGTGCTCTTCCGGAAACTGAACAGCGATGCGGGAATCACAGTGATACTGGTAACCCATGAGGCCGACATAGCGGCATACAGCAAGCGCGTCGTACGGTTTCTCGACGGTCGCGTCGTGTCGGACGAGCAGCGGATGCCCGCAGGAGAGACAAAAGGTTGATCGGCATACCCTGGACCGCCAGAATAGCGCTAAGAGCCCTCAAAGTTAACAAGATGCGCTCGGCCCTCACCATGCTCGGCATCATCATAGGCGTAGGAGCGGTCATTGCCATGCTCGCGGTAGGCACCGGGGCGAGCCGCCAGATAGCGGAGCAGATAGCGGCGATGGGGAGCAATTTGCTGATCGTCCTGCCCGGAAGCCAGACATCCGGCGGCGTCAGGACCGGCTTCGGCAGCCAGCCGACGCTGACGCTCGCCGACTCGGAGGCTATCCTGAGGGAATGTCAGGCCGTGAAGGAAGTAGCGCCCATACACAACGGCGTCGCCCAGATCGTTTTCGGGAACTTGAACTGGTCGACGAGCGTCACCGGCACGACAGGCAGCATCACCAGCGTAAGGGACTGGCCGATCGGCGCCGGCCGCCCTATGACGAGCGAGGACGTCAGGAGCGCAACCAAAGTGGCCCTGCTCGGCCAGACCGTGGTCGACAATCTCTTCGGCGGCATAGACCCGCTCGACCAGATAGTAAGGATCAAGAAGATACCCTTCAGGGTGATCGGGGTGATGTCCGTGAAAGGACAGTCCGTGGTCGGCCAGGACCAGGACGACGTGGTCTTTGTCCCCGTCTCGACGGCGCAGAAGAAGCTCTTCGGTACCGCTTTCGCCGGCATGGTCAGGCAGATCATGGTGAAGGCGAAAAGCGGCGGCGACCTCGATCCGGCCGAAAAGCAGGTAACAGAGCTGCTCAGGCAGAGGCACCATATAGGCCCCAAAAAGGACGATGATTTTACCGTTAGGAACCTTACCCAGATGATGCAGGCGGCGGAGCAGCAGGCCAAGATCATGACCATCCTCCTCGGCGCCATCGCCTCGGTTTCCCTTCTCGTCGGCGGGATAGGTATCATGAACATAATGCTCGTCTCGGTGACCGAGCGGACAAGGGAGATAGGCATACGGATGGCCGTAGGGGCAAAGACGGGGGACATCAGGCTCCAGTTCATTACGGAGGCTATCATACTCTCCCTGATAGGCGGCACCGTCGGCCTCGTTGTGGGCGTAGCCGGCTCCCAGGCGCTTTCCGCAATCGCCGGCTGGCGGACGGTAGTCTCGCCTTTTTCGGCCCTCCTGGCCTTTGCCTTCTCGGGGCTTGTGGGTATATTCTTCGGCTTCTACCCGGCCTATAAAGCATCGCTGCTCAATCCCATCGACGCTCTTCGGTACGAGTAACGGGATGCAGCCGCCTGCCACTCGGTCCGTCCACCATTGGCCGCTCGAAATCCATGGTACAATGGCAAGAGGGCCGGGTAAATTATGGAATCCTCCGTAAGAGAGCAATCTGCCAGGTTTTTAATGGAGTTTGCGGCTTCCCATAGGGCGCAGATAGGCAATGCGAGCCAGATAGTCCTTGTCGCCGGAGCCTATGCTTCCTCCCTCGCATCCATATTCACTTTCGAAGGCGGCCGGGAAAAATGGAATCCGGTGTCGGGCCCTATAAGGGGCAACACAGGAAAGAACGGCTTTGCCGCGCCGGGCACAAAGAGGGAGGGGGACGGAAAGACCCCGAGCGGCGTATTCAGGCTTGGGACCGCTTTCGGGTACGCGCCGGCAATCCGGACCGAAATGATTTACCGCCAGGCAGGCGAAGACGACTTCTGGGTAAACGACGTCAATTCTCCGGACTACAACAGGTGGGTGAGAGCGAGGGGCGGAGGCGTATCATGGGAGAGGATGAAGCGCGACGACGATCTGCACAAATACGGCATCGTCGTAGAATACAACACAAGCCCGGTCGTCAAGGGGCTGGGAAGCGCCATATTTTTCCATGTGTGGAGAGGGGAGGGAGAACCGACCGACGGATGTATCTCCATGCCCGAGGACGCCATCGCAGGCACGCTCGCTTGGCTTCATGCGTCCGCGGCGCCGGTTGCAGTCATGGGCGCGGAAAAGGATCTCCTGGCGATGCCGTAGCCTCAAAGGCCGTTCATAATGGCAGCCACGCGGGGTCCCCATACGGCGAGGGAATATCTCTCCTCCGCGATTGCCCTTGCCCTCCTGCCCATCTCCTTTCTCAGGTACCCGTCGTCCCGCAGCCGCTCTATGGCCTCGCGCCACCCTTCGACATCCTGCCTCAGGAACCCGCTCCGCCCATCTTCTATGATCTCTCCCGAGACCCCGAAAGGGTGAGAGACGGCGGGAAGACCGGAAGCGCAGTACTGTATCAGCTTCAACCCGCACTTGCCCCGCGACCAGACATCATCTCTTATGGGCATGATCCCGGCGTCGAACCCCATGAGCATCTCTTTTTCCTTGTCGCCGCTCCATTTTTCAAAGGTCATCTGCGCCCCCTCTATTTCGGGCGGCCTGTCGGCTACTACTTTGAAAAGGGTGCCGGCGGGACGGGAAACGAAAAGGGGCGAGACGTCCGCGAGGTATCTCAGCGTTGAGGCGCCGCCGATCCAGCCGACGACAAAGGGGTCGGCCCGGACGTGCTCCTTGACCGGATAATCGGCGGTATCGACCACTGTAGGGACGCAGAAAACGTTCTCCCCCTTGTACTTCTTTGCCTCCGATGCGAGGAAATCGTTGCCGCAAAGGACGACATCGGAAAACCTTACTATCTTTTCGAATCTCCTCCTTCTCGTCCGGCTCTCCCTCCTGGACCCGTACATGATCGCGTCGTCGAAATCGTACGCTATCCTCTTTGCGAAAGTCTTCAGGAGGCACAGTTTCGCTATGTCGGGCAGGAGCCGCTGCACGTACACCACATCCGCATAGCGCAGCGCCCTTGCGAGCGCGAGGGGGCCCGCTTTCGTCGTCAGACGCCGGACTTCAAATCCCCGCTTTTCCAAATAAGGAAAATACTGTTCGATCCTGTAGCCGTTCGGGTTCTGCAGGGCGCTTATGTGATGGGTAAAAAATAGTATTTTCTTCATGATACGGCGTACTATAACATACTTCGGAGCCCGGTAGAGCGGCTGCGCGCTTCTTTCCGCCCTCCCCTGAAGAAGTAGTATCTCCGGATTCCCTTGTCCTTCCTCGTTTTGCCGGGAGGGGGGTTGACGAAAGTGTACGAAAGTAGACGCTTTCTCGCCCCCCTTTCGATGCCGCACCCTCGCAGGGATTTGTGCAGAACTTCCGGCCGGAAAGCCCGGCCGCTGTGCGCCCTATCCTTTCTGTGAAGCCGCCCTGCCCATCGCCTGGTTTTTCTCCTGCTCGAAGCGGGCGGCCATCTCTTCGGCCTGCTGCTTGCCGATCACCTTCTTAGCCTTCTTGAAAAGGTTGCCCTCTTCCTCCTCTATGTGATGACGGACAAGTTCCTCCAGGACCTTCAGCTTCGGGGCAAACCACTCGTCGCTCGCCGAGAGGCCCCTTAATTCGCTTAGCTCCTTTTTGGTGACGTTGTGCTCTTCCAGCGACTCCATAGTGATGTCGCGGGTCTGCGTCTGTTCCTTCAAGTACGGGTAGAAGAGCGTCTCTTCACCGTGGAAGTGAAAGTCGAGTTCCTGTTGGATAAGGGGGAAGACAGTTTCGGGCTGTTGTTTCTTCCGCGTGATCTGCTTGAAGAGGCCCTTGACCTTTTCATGGTCTCTCTTGAGCAGTTCGAAAATGTCCTTCGCCATGACAAGTGTTGCTGATTTCAGCCGGTGTCGGGCCCGGCTGCTTTGCTCGTCCCCTTCCTTCCGGGCTATCCTCCGCGGTCGGAGCGTGCGATAGGTACTTATAGACAGTATATAAGTACTGGAAGCAACGTCTTCAAGCAGACGAAACACGAGGGGAGGGTGCCGGGCGCTGTTTTGCGTACAATTCGTCGGGCAAGAACCCTGATGGAAGGGCAGAAACAATTTCTTGAAAGCAGAAGACCTACGTTATAATATAAAGTCGGTACAACACGTGAGATCGCTATGAAGCTACGATTTCTGGGGGCAGCGAGGCAGGTAACCGGTTCCTGCTGTCACCTGTCCGTCAACGGGGCACAGTTTCTCGTCGATTGCGGGATGGAGCAGGGCGAGAACGCGGTGAACAATATCGCTTTTGCCTTCCGTCCTTCGGAAATAGACTGTCTCTTCCTGACTCACGCCCACATCGATCATTCGGGGCTTTTGCCGAAGCTTGTAAAAGAGGGCTTCAGGGGGCAGATCATCTCCACCGATGCCACCGCCGAACTTGCGGAGATATTGTTGTACGATTCAGCCCATATTCAGGAAAAGGAGGCTGAATGGAAGACAAGAAAGGCCCTGCGACAAGGGAGGGACGAGATTGTCGCGCCGCTTTATACAGTCGAGGACGTTAAGGCAGCCCTTCCGTTCTTCGTCAAGAAGAAATATGGCGAGACGAGCCATCTCCGGCCAGGTCTCAGCTACTGTTTCGTCGATGCCGGTCACATCCTGGGGTCGGGGAGCTTCGAGCTCTGGTACCAGGAAAGCCCGGTTAAGAAGAAAATCGTCTTCTCTGGCGACATCGGCAAGAAAGGGGGTCCTGTAATCGCAGACCCTCAAACTGCTGCGACCGCAGACTATGTGGTGATGGAATCAACTTACGGAAACCGGCTTCACAAGGACATGGGGGAGAGCATCGACGAACTGGCGGAGGCGGTCAAGGTCACCTTCAAGAGGGGGGGCAACGTAATCATGCCCTCTTTCGCGGTCGGCAGGACGCAGGACATTCTTTATATCCTCAACGGGCTAGTGCGGGAGCGGCGGCTGCCGCCCCTGGACGTCTATGTCGATAGTCCTCTGGCGGAGGCGGCAACCAAGATATACGCGAAACATTCCCAATACTTCAATGCGGAGGCGCGGACGTTTTCTCACCTTACCCAGAGCGACGCGGTAAAACTGCACTTTACTGAATCGGTCCAGGAATCGCAGGCCATCAACCGGATCAAAGGGGGAGCGATTATTATGGCCGGCAGCGGCATGTGCGAGGGCGGCAGGGTGGCCCACCACCTGAAGCACAACCTCTGGAGGGCCGAGTGCAGCGTCGTCTTCACGGGGTTCCAGGCGCGGGGGACCCTCGGCAGAAGGATCGTTGACGGCGCCCCCAGGGTACACGTAATGGGCGAGGAAATTGCGGTGCGAGCGCGGGTATACACCATAAACGGCTTTTCCGCCCACGCCGACCAGGCAGGGCTTCTCGAGTGGCTCTCCTCTTTCACGAGCCGGCCCGAAGTCTTCGTGGTCCACGGCGAGGAGAACGTGGCTGTCGGCTTCGCCGAGTTGGTCACGAAAGAACTCGGCCTCTCAACGCATGTTCCCCACAGGGGAGACGAGTTTCTCATTTGAGACCGCCACCGAGCGAGTCGGGGAGCTGATTCATGATCCATGGCGAGCCGGAAGATTTCTTCAATGCGACGGACTACTTCGTGGATCGGAACATACGCCAGGGCCGGGGCCACAAGATCGCAGTTTACACCGAGTATAAGAACTATACGTACAACGATATCCAAAAGATGACCAACAAGACGGCCAATGCCTTTCGGGACCTGGGCGTGCGCGTGGACGACCGTATCCTCATTCTTATGCTCGATGTCCCCCAGTTCCATGCAGTGTTCTGGGGCGCCATCAAGATCGGGGCGGTGCCCATCCCCGTGAACACCATGCTCACGGCCGGCGACTACGAGTATTATCTCAACGACAGCCGGGCCCGGGTGCTGGTACTCTCGGAACAATTGGTCCCCGTGGTGACACAGATCCAGGGAGATCTCCTCTATCTCCGCGACATGATCGTGATATCGGAGACGGAGGGCGCCCGCATCCCCTTTCGCCAGATGTACCGCCGCGCGCCGATGTCCCTCAAAACCGAATACACTATGAAAGACGACGTCGGTTTCTGGCTCTACAGCTCCGGATCTACCGGCTCTCCGAAAGGCGCCATCCACTCCCAGTACGACATGGTAGCGGCATCTAACGCCTTCGGCAAGGAGGTGCTGGGCCTGACGGAGGATGATATCCTTTTCTCGGCGGCACGGCTTTTCTTTGCATACGGCCTCGGTAATGCCTGTTATCTTCCCTTCTCGGCAGGCGCCTCGGTTGTCCTGAACCCGCAGCCTCCCAACCCGCAGGGCGTCTTTCACCACCTCGAGCGGTTCCGCCCTACGGTCTTCTTCGGCGTACCCACGCTCTACGGGCAGATGCTCGAATACAAGGAAAAACTGGACAAAGAAAGGGGCGCCCCTCCCGATCCAGACGCCAGGCATGAGTTCTCATCCGTCCGAATCTGCGTCTCAGCAGGCGAAGCCCTGCCCCCTGACCTCTATTACCGATGGAAGAAGCGCTTCGGGGTCGATATCCTGGACGGGATAGGCTCGACCGAGATGCTCCATATATTCATTTCGAACGTCCCGGGAGATATCAAGCCGGGTTCCACCGGAAAGCCCGTGCCGGGCTACGAGTTGAAGCTGGTGGATGACGAGGGTCAGGAAGTCCCGCAGGGCCAGATAGGGACACTTCTCGTGAAAGGCTCAAGCTCTGCGCAGCAATACTGGCGCAAAAGGGAAAAAACGCGCCTGACAATGCAGGGCGAGTGGATCAACACCGGCGACAAGTACTACGTTGACGGGGAAGGCTATTACTGGTGCGCAGGTCGAGGTGACGATATGCTCAAGGTCGGGGGAATCTGGGTATCTCCGGTCGAGGTTGAGAACTGTCTGATGGAGCATCCGGCAGTGCTCGAAGTTGCCGTCGTAGGCCGGGAGGACACCGGGGGCCTCACGAAGCCGAAGGCTTTTGTCGTACTGAGAGAGGGACAGGAGCCGTCGGCCGGTCTGGAGAAGGACCTCAAGCAATGGGTCCTCGACCGTATGGCCAAATACAAGTACCCGCGCTGGATCGAGTTTGTCGGCGAGCTTCCCAAGAGCTCCACGGGCAAGATCCAGAGGTTCAAGCTGCGCTACAGGTGATGAGCATGGGCAGGCCCTTGAAAGTGGAGATTCGATTATTTGCAACTTTCCGTGACTTCCTGCCGGCGGGCGCCGACAAGTTCTCTTTTACGAGGGACTTCGAGAGAGGAACAACGGTGGGAGAGGTCATGGGAGAGCTTAAACTACCTGACGACGTGCCGAAGATCATCATTGTAAACGGCACTCATGCAAAGCCCGAGTACGTTCTTGAGGACGGCGACGTCGTGAGCCTCTTTCCCCCTGTAGCAGGCGGATAGCAGCAAGGAAAGACTGCCGCGACGGGCCAGGAAAGCCTTTTAGGCCTTCGAGGCCTTCTTTTCCTTCTTGGCCACCCTCTTTTCCTTCAGTGTCTTGCTCGGCTGCTTTTTTGCATCCTTTTTCACGTCGTGACTTTTCGCCATGGTCGACTCCTTTTTCGAGTTGCCATATATTATCACAAAACGCCGCCGGCCTTAAAATAAATCGATAGTGCGTCCGGGGATCCACAGGGTGCCCTGTCCATGCTATAATAGCTTTGGCAGAGCGCTTATGCGCAAGGCAGGAAGGAAGGAGACGAGATGAGCGGCATCTTTGGGTTTATAGGTAAGGGAAACGCCTTCGTCGAGGTGAGGACGGGGCTTGAGAACCTCTCTCACAGAGGACAGGAAAGCTGGGGTATTGTCTCAGGGTTGAAGGACGGCTCTTTTGCAGAGGTGAGAAGGCTGGGATCGATCTTTCAGCGCTCCCCCCTCGACCGGCTGCACTATGGCTCGATCGCTATCGGCCACGTCCGCTATCCCACAGCGGGCGAGGCGAGCGAACGTAATTCGCAGCCTATAATCGGCAGCCTTAAAAAGGAGAAGATCGCCGTAGTGCACAACGGGCACATCCCAAAGTACAGACAGTTCATGGAGAGGATCAACGGGGTTTTTCAGACGGAGACCGATACGGAGGTGATCCTGCAAATGATCGCCAGGGCCGATGCTCCGGACCTCTTGGAAAAAACAAAGAAGACTTTGACCTTCCTGGGCCGGGAGACGGCCTTCAGCCTTATAATCCTCCACAAGGGGAGACTGATCGCTGCCAGAGATCCCTTCGGATTCCGGCCCCTCTCCATCGGGAGAAGGGGCGATGACGGGGACTACGAGTGGGCGGTGGCCTCTGAAACCTGTGCCTTTCGGGACAAGTTCGAATGGATCGGAGACGTGGAACCCGGCCGGATGGTCGTGATCGATGGGGAGGAGGCGAGGGCCATAACCTTCGCCCAGCCACGCCCCAGACCCTGCATCCTCGAATGCCTCGACTTCGCGTCGCCGGCGAGCCAGGTTTTCGGCCATAACGTATATGAATTCCGGGAGAAAGTCGGCGCAAGGCTGGCCAAGGGCGAGACCCAGAAGGCGGACATTATCGTCCCGATTCCAAGGGCGGCCATCCCCGGCGCCCTCGGCTTTCACGGCGCTACAAGGATCCCTTACAAGGAGGCCGTAAGCACGGTAGGCGAAATCGGCAGAATCTTCATTATATCGAAGGAAAAGGACAGGCTAGAAAGGGCCGAGATGAGGTTCCAGATCAACCGTGACGTGGTGAAGGGGAAAGAAATCTTCCTCATAGACACGCTCCTGGTGAGGGGATCTACGACGATGGTCCTGATACCGAAATTGCGGGAGGCGGGGGCAAAGAAGATACACCTGCGCCTCACCGCGCCGCCTCCCCGTTTCCCGTGCTTCATGGGAATGGCTATGGCCAAGCCGGGAGAGTTGCTGGCAACGAACCGGACCGACGAAGACCTGAGGAATCTGCTCAGGGTGGATACTTTCAGGTACCTGAAGACGGACGAGCTCAGAGAATCGAGCGGAACGGATTTTTGCGAGGCCTGTTTGTCCGGGGCCTATCCTTTTCCGGTATAATGCCTGACAGGGGCCCCCGGCTCTTTCCGCAAAGGAACAAAAATTTGACTAACGGCTGTCCGCAGCTATAATAAAAGAATCAGTCTTCCATACGAGGAGGCCGGCAATGAGGATAAGATGGTACGGACATGCGGCATTCAAGCTCACGACGGCACAGGGCGCCGTCATCGTCATCGACCCTTACGAGTCGGGCGGCTTCGGGGGCGCCATCGGCTACGGGCCGATAACGGACCGGGCCGATATCGTTCTCGTCACTCACGACCACGCGGACCACAACCATACAGCCTCGATAGAAGGGGATTACAGGGAGGTGCGCGAGGCGGGGGTGCACGACTTCCCCGGCATCAGGATAAAGGCACTGCCGACTTTCCACGACGCGGCACAAGGGCAAGAGAGGGGCAAGAACCTTGTGTTCGTCATAGAGGCAGACGGCCTGTCCATAGTCCATGTCGGCGACCTGGGCCATCCCCTCGACGCCGATGCTTTAGGGCGCATAGGGAAACCGGACGTCCTGCTGCTTCCGGTAGGGGGATATTTCACGATCGATGCCCAGACGGCGACAAAGGTCATGAAGGCGCTTGGGCCGGCCATTACCATACCCATGCACTTCAAAACCGAAAAAGTGGAGTTCCCGATAGCGGGGGCGGAAGATTTCATCAAGGGCAAGGAGCGCGTAAAGAAGGTCGACGGTCCGGAGATAGAGGTAACCAGGGAGGGCCTGCCGAAAGAGCCGGAGATCATCCTCCTCAGGCATGCCAAATAAATTGGGAGAGAAACTGCGCAAACTATTCGACGAAGGGGATATCCGCCGGACCGTCAAAAGGCTGGCCCGGGCCATCTCCAGGGATTTCGACGAGGAAGAGATCGTCTTCGTCTGCATCCTTAAAGGCTCCTTCATGTTCATGTCCGATCTCGTCAGGGAGCTGGAAAACCCTGTGGTAGTCGACTTCATCAGGGCCGCCTCCTACGGATGCGGAACGACAACGAGCGGAGAGGTAAGCCTGACGAAGGACATCGAGACGGACATCTCGGGCAGGAACGTTATCCTCGTCGAGGACATCATCGACTCAGGATTGACGCTCCGCGCGGTCAGGGATTTGCTCCTCGAAAGGAAACCGCGTTCCCTCAAGATATGCGCGCTGGTAGACAAGAAAGCGCGCCGCAAGGTCCAGATCGAGGGCGATTACGTGGGCTTCACCATCGAAGACGGCTTCATCGTGGGCTACGGCATCGATTATGGCGAGCGGTTCAGGAACCTCCCTGCCATCTTCGTGGTAGAAGGAAAGTAGGGCCGTAGCGTAAAAGACGGCCACCAGGCAAATGCACCGCGCAGCCGGCGTCGACGTATCCTACAGGGGCAACAGCTACTTCGCCGCCCTTGCCGCGTTCTCGGACGGCTCGCCCGAAGAATTTCGTACAGAGACCGGCTTCTCGCCCGAACCTTACAGAAGCAAGCTTTTTTTCATCAAGGAAGCGCCTATCATATCGCGCCTCGTCTACGGACAAAATATAGACCTCCTCTTCGTCAACGGGCACGGCATCTGTCACCCCTACCATTTCGGTCTGGCAACCGTCGTAGGGATCACCCATAAAGTGGCAACCATCGGCGTTGCCAGAAGGCTCGTCAAGGGGGAATATGACTGGCAGGCGTCCCGCTGCGAAGGAGTCCGTTTCATAGTGCAGTCGGGGAGACCGGTAGGGGCGGCCGTAAGGCGCCGCCCGGGCGATTCTCCCATCTTTATCTCGCCCGGCTATGGGATAGGTGTGGTCGGCGCAGTCTTTCAATATTTCACCTGGGTCAGAGGCGGCAAGGTGCCGGAGCCGCTCCGGCTCGCCCATCTGGAAGCGCGAAGGCTCATGAGGGCAGCGCTCCTATGACACCCCTTCCTCCGGCATGCCGGAACCAACTGGTTGAAAAGCCGCCGCAACTATTCTAAGCTATGAGAAACGCAAAGGGAGGTTTGCCCGTATGGAGATCGCGCAGTCGTCGGAGAGTCGATTGGACAGTGTGGATTTCGACAATCTCGTTTTCGGCAATACATTTTCCGACCACATGTTCATGGCGGACTGGAGGGGCGGAGCCTGGGTTTCACCCAGGATAATTCCCTTCGGCAATATCGAGATTTCGCCCAGCCTTTGCTCTCTTCATTACGGGCAAGCGATCTTCGAGGGATTGAAGGCGTTCAGATCGCCCGATGACGGGGTCTTCCTTTTCCGTCCGGACAAGCATCAGGAGCGGTTCAACCGCTCGGGCGTCCGCCTGTGCACCCCCCCGGTGAGCCGGGAACTCTTCTTCGAAGCGGTCGAGGGGCTGTGCAGGATCGACAGGGGTTGGGTGCCGAAAAAGCGGGGCGCTTCCCTCTACATCCGGCCCTTCATCTTTGCCTCGGACAGCAACCTGGGTGTGCACGTCGCCGACACCTATCTCTTCATGGTCATCACGTCGCCCGTGGGCGCATACTACAAGGAGGGGCTCAACCCGGTAAGGCTGATTACGTCAGGACAATACGTGCGGGCAGCAAAAGGCGGCCTCGGGGAAGCCAAGACGCCTGGAAATTATGCGGCCTCCCTTCTGCCTGCCGAAGAGGCCCTCCGAAAGGGGTTCACCCAGGTCCTCTGGCTCGACGCCGTCGAAAAACGATACGTAGAGGAAGTGGGCACCATGAATATCATGTTCTTCATAGACGGAGAGCTGGTCACCCCTCCGTTGGACGGCTCCGTACTGGCCGGCGTCACCCGGTATTCCGTCCTCGAACTGGCCGCTTCCTGGGGCATGCAAGTGCATGAAAGAAGGATCGCAATCGACGAGGTGGTGGAGAGGGCGAAAGACGGCGGCCTCCAGGAGGTCTTCGGCACAGGCACCGCTGCCGTAATCTCGCCGGTCGGCTGGATCCGGCACGGGGACGAGCTTATAACGATAAACGAGGGGCGCATCGGCGCTTTCTCCCAGCGGCTCTATAACGAAATCACGGGCATCCAGTACGGAGAGAAGCCGGACCCTTTCGGATGGCGATATCAAGTCAAGATTTAGGCAGGCAAGGGCTGACAGGAGCCCTGCCGCACGCACCTTTAACAAGGAGGCGACATGGAAGACAAGGAACGGCTGAGGATCGTATTGAAGCACCTCATAGAGCATAACGAAGGACACGTCGAGGACTACAAACGATGGATCGAGCTCGCGGGAACCAGCGGGATGAATGACGTGGCCGGGTTCATCGGCGAGGCGAACGACCACGTCGAGAAGGCAAGCGTAGCCTTAAAGCGGGCCCTCGACCTCATCAAATAAGGCCGGCTTTTACGGCGCGCCCCGCATAACCTCCACCCTATCCCCCTTCCGCAGGTCCTGTTCTGCAGCCAGGTCCCCCATGAAAACACCGAATTCAAGATAACCCGAGCTGCCCACGAGACACGTGTGGCGGCCCTCATAGTAGCTCCGGCTTAGGGCCGTAAAGGACAGGTCGTCAAGGGTGATCGTAAAGGGACGGCCATGGACGAATGTCTCGAATGCATCGAAGGCGATGTTGGAGATAGCGTTGCCGAAGCGGTCGAAGCGCACTATTTTCCCGTTCATCACGTCGCCTTCCACGTCCGGGAAAAGGCGGGGGAGCGTCACCGGCTCCGTAACGGCAGGGCCGAATCCCGACGGACTTGCGCCGAGCGACAGGCGTGCGGCGGCAGGGGCGAAAACATCGCGGCCATGGAACGTGCCGCTGATCGTGCCTTCGGGGCGTCCCTTTTCCTCGATTTCCCAAGCTCTTGCGTCCGCGCCCCTGAAAAGAAGGCTGAAGATCCCGTTATCCGGTCCTACGAAGAGGCGGCCGTCTTTCGACACGACCACCGGCCTTCTCACGCTTCCCACGGTAGGGTCCACCACGCACAGATGGATTGTCCCCACCGGGAAGCGGGCATAATATTCACCGATCAGAAAAGAGGCCTCCTCCAGGTCCTGGGGTCCCACTTCATGGGTGATATCGACGATCTTGACCAAGGGGTTGGCGGACAGCATGACCCCTTTCATAATGGCCACATAGGGGTCTTTCAACCCGAAATCAGTGAGGACCGTTATGATATTCACGTTTGCCGTGGGAGAAGAGCATCTTTATGTACTTGCCGAAGGGCTTTTCGATTATCCCGTTCTCCGTGATGATGTAGGTGATGAGGCGGGCCGGGGTAATGTCGAAGGCGTAGTACCGAGCCTGCACATCGGCAGGGGTCAGCAGGCGGCCGTTCAAATATTTCACCTCCCTGCCGTCTCGCTCCTCTATGTTGATCTCCTCTCCGTTCCTGATAGACGCGTCGAAAGAGGAAAGGGGCGCTGCAACGTAGAAGGGGACCTCGCCGTCATGGGCCGCGAGGGCTATCATGTAAGTCCCTATCTTGTTTGCAACATCGCCGTTCCGCGCAACCCGGTCCGCCCCGACGATGACTCTGTCCACTATGCCCTGCTGGCACAAGAGGCCGGCATGGTTGTCCGGTACGACGGTCACGTTTATACCCTGCTGGCTCAATTCCCAGGCAGTGAGGCGGGCACCCTGAAAATAGGGGCGCGTCTCCGTGGCGATAACCTGGACCTCCTTGCCCGCTTCATGAGCAGCCCTTACTACGCCGAGGGCAGTCCCGTACCCGCCGGTTGCCAGCGCCCCGGCGTTGCAGTGGGTGAGTATGGTATCGCCATCGTCGATCAGCTCCGCCCCATATTGCGACAGGCGCCGGTTGTTCTTAGCGTCCTCGACGTGGATGCCGATTGCTGTTTGAAGCATGAAATCGTAAAGGTCATTCTGCCCTTTCGACTTCTCGTAGGCTTTCGTCATCCGCCCGAGCGCCCAGGACAGATTGACCGCGGTCGGCCTCGTCCTAAGAAGCCTGAGGCATATCCGCTCCACATCGCTTTCCCTGACGCGGCCCCGGGACTCCATGACCTCCCTTATGCCCAGTACTACTCCATAGGCGGCAACGATGCCTATGAGGGGGGCGCCCCTTACGACCATGTCCTTTATCGCCTTTGCAACGTCCCGAACCGTGTCGCAGCGGAGGTATTTCTCCTTGAACGGCAGAAGCCTCTGGTCGAGGACATAGAGAGCGTCGTCCTTCCAGTTGATGTGGTCGTTCATCCCTTTTTCAGCCTGTCGGCCAGAAGGTCGTTCAAGAGCTTCGGATTGGCCTTGCCCTTTGTCTCCTTCATGGCCTGACCTACGAAGAAACCTATCAGCTTCTCTTTCCCGCTCCTGTACTCGGCCGCCTCCTTCGGGAAACGGGCGACAACGGCCTCGATCGCGGAAGCCAGGGCTTCCGCGTCCGTGATCTGCACCAGGCCCTTCTCCCTGATAAATGCTTTCGGTGAGACGCCGCTCTCAAAGATGTCGTGAAAGATCTCCTTGCCTATTTTCCCGCTTATAACCCCATCCCTTACGAGAGCCAGAAGCTCGGCCAGACGGGCCGGCGATAGGGGCGAGCTGGAGGCGGAGACGTTCCCGTCCTTCAGCTCCCTCAGAAGCTCGCTCATGATCCAATTGCTCACGGTCTTGGGCTCAGGAAAGAGAGCCACCGTTTCCTCGAAGTATGCGGCCAGGGCCCTGTCGCCCGTGAGGATCTCCACGTCATACCGGGGGAGGCCGTACTCGCTCATGAAGCGCTCCATCTTCGCGACGGGCAACTCGGGGAGTTGCCTTCTCACTTCTTCCTCCCACGATTCGTCGACCGAGAGAGGCACGAGGTCGGGCTCCGGAAAATAACGGTAGTCGTGCGCTTCTTCCTTGCCCCTCATGGAATAGGTCACCCCTTCGTCCACATTGAAGAGCCTCGTTTCCTGTACGACCTCGCCCCCTCCGGCGATCACTTCTGCCTGCCTTTCGATCTCGTACGACAGCGCTTTCTCGATGGAGCGGAAAGAATTGAGGTTCTTAAGCTCCGATCTGGTGCCGAGCCTCTCATCACCCTTTTTCCGGACCGAGACGTTTGCGTCGCAGCGGAAGCTCCCCTCCTCCATGTTGCCGTCGCAGATATCGAGGTACATGAGGAGGTCCCTGAGCATCTTCAGGTAGAAGACCGCCTCTTCCGGGGTTGTGATATCGGGCTCGCTCACGATCTCGAGGAGGGGCACGCTCGACCTGTTGAAATCGACGAGGCTGTAAGTGCTCGTCTCGATGGTCGCCTCGTGGACAAGCTTGCCGGCGTCCTCTTCCATGTGGATCCTTTTGATCCTGATGCGCTTCTTCTCCCCCTTCGAGAAGATATCGAGATATCCGTCGGTGCAGAGAGGCTCTTCGTACTGTGAAATCTGGTACCCCTTCGGCAGGTCGGGATAATAGTAGTTCTTGCGGGCAAAAATGCTCCTGCGGTTTATCTTGCAGTTCGTGGCAAGACCTGCCCTGATCGCGAAATCGACGACCTTCTTGTTGAGTACGGGCAGGGCCCCCGGTAGACCCATGCAGACCGGGCACGTATGGCTGTTGGGCTCTCCGCCGAACCGGGTCGAGCTGCCGCAGAATATCTTGCTATCCGTCAGAAGGTGGGCGTGCACCTCCAGCCCGATCACTCCTTCAAAGGCATCCAAGGGCGGACTCCTTTTCCCTCATAATAAGACCTTTCGACTGTGGATCAAAGGGGAATATCGTCATCGTCTGCAGGTTCGTGCACGAAATCCTCGTCTCCGTGCTCCTGCGTAATCACGCCGCTCCTTCTCTCGTCGCCCGTGGATGGGGGGCCGCTGAGCATCTTCATGGTCGATGCCACGATCTCGAAGGCCTTCCTCTTGATCCCGTCTCTTCCTTCGTACTCGCGGCTCTGGATCCTTCCCTCCACGTACACCAGCCTGCCCTTCTTCAGGTATTCCGCCGATATCTCCCCGAGCTTGCGCCAAGCCACCACCCGGTGCCACTCCGTCTGCTCGACCTTCGCGCCGTCCTTACCCTTTCTCGTCTCGGTCGTAGCCATTCTGAAGGTCGCGACAGGCGTTCCATCGGCCGTGTACCGCATCTCGGGGTCAGCACCGAGCCTGCCGATGAGGATAACCTTATTCACGTTGGACATTTTGCCCTCCCTTGGCCGGGATGCTTTCGG
>JBEKOT010000074.1:0-22790 GCA_049521495.1 Syntrophorhabdales bacterium
TGGAAGAAGGCATGCGACCTCGGCTTCATCGGGACCTTCATCAGCGAGGAGTTCGGGGGGTCGGGGCTGGGCTTCTTCGATATGGCGCTTATCATGGAGCAGTTCTGGAGGGTGGACCCGGGTTGCGGCAATATCCTGCTGGCCGCGTTCGGCGCCGAGATCATACAGAACTACGGGACGGAGGACCAGAAGAAAAGATACCTGCCCCTCATCCCTTCCGGCCGCGCCATATCCTGCTGCGGGATCACGGAGCCGGACGCGGGCAGCGACATCCTTCTTGCGTCGACCGCCGCCGTTAAGGACAAGGACGAGTATGTTATCAACGGAAGCAAGATGTTCATAACGAACGGCACCGTGGCCGACCTGGTGCTGGTTTTCTGCAACACCAGCCCGAAATCGCCCGACCGCTACGGGAAGCATAGTTTCTTTATCGTCGAAAAAGGTACGCCCGGCTTTGAGGCCGTGCAGATAAAGGGCAAGATGGGCATACGCGCGTCCGACACGGCCGAGCTGACGTTCAACAACGTGCGGGTCCCGGCGCGGAACCTGGTCGGGGGCGTGGAGAACGAAGGGTTCAGGCAGGTGATGTATCTTCTCAATATAAACAGGCTCATCGCCGCTGCGTCTGGCGTGGGCGTCGCGCAGGGGGCGGAAAAACGATCGCCTCATTCCAGGGCATCCAGTTCATGGTCGCAGAGATGGCCGCCCGGATAGAGGTCGCACGCAATACGCTCCACAAGGCGTGCTGGCTCATCGACAACGGCAGGTTCGATCCGATGATAATAAGCATAGCTAAGCTGTTTGCAGGAGAAACAGCGGTGAGCGTCACCAACGACGCCCTCCAGCTTCACGGGGGTTACGGCTATATCGCCGAGTACGACGTGGAGCGCTTTTACAGGGACGCGAAGATCGTCGAGATCTACGAGGGCGCGAAGGAGATCGAGAAATTGACGATAGCCCGAGCGGTGCTCGGCAAGAAAGAGTGATGGGGCGACGGAGATGAAAATGAGAATCGGGAAGGCGCGACCATGACCGCTGCCGCATGCAGAGATCTCGAAAAAAGGGTTATAAAGGAAAACCTCTGTTCCCTGCGCGGGAGGAAGCCTTGGCAATGTGCTCGAAGTCCTTAAGGCCCGCTCGACGGACGGGGCAATCAGGTCGAAGGCGCAGTACGGCGGCGCCGTTACCGCCCTCATGTCCTTCGCGATGAAAGAAGGATTCATAGACTCGTCGGTCCTGACGCGCGGCATCCTGCCCGAAGGCATCTGTGCCGGCTCGGAAAAGCAGGTGCTGGAGTGCGCCGGCTCGACATATATTGCCGCCCCCGTAATAGGCGTATTCAACGCCGCGGTCAGAGAGGGAAGGGGGAAAAAGATAGGCGTCGTGGGCACGCCGTGCCAGATATTGGCACTGGCCAAGATGAGGACCGCTCAGGAAAACCGGGATGCTGCGGAGAACCTTTCCCTGACGCTAGGGCTCTTCTGCACGTGGGCGCTCTCCTATGACGAGCTCATACGTTTTCTGGAGGAGAGGGTACCCCTTTCGGAGATAGCAAGGCTCGACATCCCGCCTCCGCCGGCAAACCTGTTCGAGATCTTTACCACTTCAGGACGCATATCCGTCCCTCTCGACGAGGTGAGGAGGTTTATCAGGCCGGCCTGTGCCTATTGCATCGACATGACGGCCGAGTTTGCCGATATATCCGTCGGCGCAGCAGAAGGCATAGACGGGTGGAACACGGTGATAGTCAGGAGCCCGAAGGGAGCCGAATTATTGCGGAAGGCCATAACTGCCGGGGTGTTGGAGGCGGAAGCTCTACCGGAGCGGAACATCGAGCACCTGAAGGAGGCGTCACTCCTCAAGAAGAAGCGGGGGCTGGAGAATATCGTCGAAAGGACAGGCAAGGCAAGCGACCTTTTGTACATCGAGGGGAGCAGCGCCTTAGTAAAAGAGGAGGAGAACCGTGGACCTCATTGAAGTCAACCGGAAGACATGCCGCCGGGACGGTATTTGCGCAGCCGCCTGCCCGGGCGGTCTCATCGAGCTCAAAAAAGGCGATTACCCCAAGCCGGCAGCCGGCGCCGAGGCCGAGTGCATCCGGTGCGGCCACTGCGTCGCGATCTGTCCGACCGGCAGCCTTACCCACCGCGAGATGGCGGTGGGAGAATGCCCGGCCGTCGATGAAAAGGCCCGGCTAACGGCGAAACAGTGCGAGCATATTTTGAAAAGCCGCCGGTCCGTGCGGGTCTACCGCAGTAGGCCGGTGAGCGCCAATATCCTTACCGGGCTCATTGAAACAGCCAGGTATGCGCCGTCAGGAAAAAATAGTCAATGCGTGGAATGGCTGGTCCTGGCGAGGAAGGACGAGCTGAAGCGGCTCGTGGAGATCGCGGCCGGCTGGATGCGATGGATGATCGCCAATAAGCCCGATATAGCATCGACCATGGGTATGGAGAGAATTGTGAGGCGTCACGAGCAGGGCGAAGACGAATTCCTGAGGAACGCGCCGGCCCTCATAGTCACCCATGCGAGAAAGGAGAACCCCTTCGCCCCCATGGCATGTCCCATAGCGCTTGCTTACTTCGACCTGGCAGCCAGGAGCCGGGGCCTCGGCTGCTGCTGGGCGGGCCTCTTCAACACTGCCGCTACGGTTTTTCCGCCTTTGAGGGAAGCCCTTTCGCTTCCCGAAGGACACCAGCCCTTCGGCTCGATGATGGTGGGCTATCCACGATTCACCTATCAGAGAGTGCCGCTGCGCAAGGCGCCGCGCATTACCTGGCGGGTCTGAAGGGACCGGGGCAACTTACTGCGCCGAACGAGCCCCTGCGGTGAACAGATGACACTCCCCGCAAAAGGCAGGGGGATAATGGTCCTTCCTGTCATCATGACAGGCGAGACAGGTTTCGCGTCAGGAGAAGATAATCAGGACGGTCCCGGCAAGGACAAGACCGTTCCCGAGCAGGACCCATCTGTCGAAACTCTCATATTCCCGGATGAAGATAAAGGCAAGAATCAGGACCCACAGGGGCTGCGCGCGAAGGGCGAGACTGACGGCTATAATCGACCCGGCCGCTAAAGACAGGTACCGAAAGAGCTGGGCGATGCTTGTGCTCAGGCCGCCCCAGATGGCGACCTGGAGCGACTCCCGGCTTTCGCTCAGCAACTCCCTTCTGCTCTTCCTGTTGAAAAAAACAGAGGGGCTGATGACAGCGGCAGCCGCGAGATAGGCGATCAGGCTCCCGCCGATAGGTCTGCCCCCCTCCTCCAGCGCCAGCTTGATGAAAATGGCGCTGCTGCCCCAGAATACGGCCGCCCCGAAACCGTAAATGAAGCCCAGGACAAGGGCTCGTTTGTCCAACTGCCTGCCGTAGGAGCCGGACTTTGTCCGTAATGCCGCGCTGTCCGTCTCCTCTTTTAAGAGAATAAGGAGGGGGCCTGATAGGGTCAAAACCATGCCGGCGGTCTGTAGCAACGTGAGTCTGTCATGCAACAGTATCATTGCGAACGCCACGGTCGCGATAGGATACAGGTTTGTTACTACATTGGAGCGGTTCGAGCCGAGAACCTGGATAGCCCGGTAGGCCCACGTACGCCCGATGGCGAAATGGACTATCCCGGAGAGTGCCCACAAGAGACAGGCCCTCCAGGAAAGCCGGGCGATGCCGAATAAATCGCCCGTCAGCGCGGCGACTATTATAAAGAAGAGACAGCCCGAGAAGATGGAAATATTGGCCATATAGCCGGAGCTTGCACGAAGGACACCACGCCTTGTAATGACTGTATTGGCGGCGAAGACGGCGGAAGATATCAGACCGAAAAAAATGCCGAGCACGTCGCATTCTGCCATATCTCGACTGAAAGGGGAAGAGATTTTATACATGACGCAGAGCCCCATGGTCGCCTTCTTGCTGCGGCTACCGGCCTGGCTAACGTTTTTCTTGACAGAATATTTCAAATAAGATATACGATATATGATAATCCTTGATCGGTGCCGGATGAAAGGCTAAAATGGAGCTTATAATATGAGCCAAGTTATGGTAAATATTGAGAGATGCAAGAGGTGCGGGATCTGCATAGAGCTTTGCCCAAGCCATGTTTATCGAGCGACGGGCGAAGGGTATCCCGATCCGGTAAATCTGGAGAAGTGCACTGAATGCCGGCTTTGTGAGCTATGGTGTCCCGATTACGCGGTAGAGATAGAGGTGCGAAGGGATGGAGCATAAGAAAAAAGTAAAGCTGATGCAGGGGAATGAAGCATGCGCCGAGGGCGCAATCGCCGCGGGGGTCCGGTTTTTTGCAGGCTACCCCATTACCCCCTCGAACGAGATTGCAAACGTGATGTCGAGGAGGCTTCCTCAGGTGGGGGGAAAGTTCATCCAGATGGAGGACGAGATAGGGAGCCTGGCAGCGGCGATAGGGGCCGCGCTCACGGGGGTCAAAGCCATGGATGCAACAAGCGGACCCGGGTTTTCCCTCAAGATGGAGAACCTGGGGCTCGCATGCATGGTGGAAGTCCCCCTGGTTCTCGTAAACGTACAGAGGGTAGGACCTTCGATCGGTATGGCGACGTCCCCGGCCCAGGCCGACGTGATGCAGGCAAGGTACGGCTCCCACGGGGACTACGCGAACATCGTGCTGTCGCCCTCGTCGGTCCAGGAGATGTTCGATCTGACGATAAAGGCCGTCGATCTCTCCGAGAGGTTCAGGGTGCCCGCAATTCTTTTGGCCGATCAGGTAGTGGGACACATGCGGCAGAACGTCACCCTTCCTCCCTACGAAGAGGTGAAGACCGCATACCGGCCGGAGCCGCAAGTACCGCCGGAACAATACCACCCGTACAGGGGGAACGAAAAAGGAGTTCCGCCCATGGCGAAATTCGGGACCCCCTATCACTGGTACGCGAACAGCAGCGCGCACGGCGAAGACAGCTTCCAGGCGACCAGCGACTTTGTCGTATCGAAGGCGCTGATCGAGAGACTCACCAACAAGATCGAAAAGAATAAGCACGAAATCGTAGAGGTGAAGGGCGAATTCCTCGACGACGCGGACATAGTGGTCCTGGCGTTCGGCTGTACCGCTATCGCCGCAAAGGGGGCCGTCCTCAGGGCGAGGGAGAGGGGCATAAAAGCAGGCTTCTTCAGGCCCCTGGTCCTGTGGCCGTTCCCTGAAGACGAGGTCAAGGCGGTCTCGGAAAAGGCAAAGGCAATCATCGTCGCCGAAATGAATATGGGCCAGTATATCCATCCCGTCAGAGAGACGGCATGCAGAGGAAGGGCCGAGGTCATTTCCATTGCCAGGCCGGGAGATGTCTTCACTTCGTCGGAGATACTTCAAAAAATCGTGGAGGTACATAAAGTTGTCTAAGGATGCCCCCCTTTCTTCTCTCGTTGAAAAATATTTCTACACGCACCAGTTCCCCACGATGTGGTGTCCAGGGTGCGGGAACGGCACCGTCGTTATGGCCATGGTGAGGGCGATAGAAAGGCTGGGGTTGGACCTGCACAAGGTGATTCACACGGCGGGCATAGGTTGCTCGAGTGTCGCGCACTGGTATACGACCTTTACCGCCCTCCAGTCGGCCCACGGACGGGCCCTGCCTAGCGCCACGGGCATCAAATTGGCCAACCCCGCACTCACCGTCGTCGTGACGATGGGCGACGGCGACTGCATCGCGATAGGCGGCAACCACCTCATTCACGCTTGCCGGCGCAACATAGACCTGACGGCAATCGTTTACAACAACTTCAATTACGGCATGACGGGTGGCCAGGTAGGCCCTACTACGCCGCTCGACTCCATCACATCCACGACGCTGTGGGGGAACATAGAGCCGCCCGTCGATATATGCAGGGTGGCGGAGGCCGCCGGGGCGACGTACGTGGCGAGGGGCGCTGTCTATTACATAAAGGAATTGATAACGCTCATAGAAAAGGGCATAAGGCACAAGGGCTTCTCTCTGATAGAGGTCATGACCCCCTGCCCCACCGTCTTCGGCAAGAGAAACAACCTGGGGTCTTCGCCGCAGATGTGGAAGGCCCAAAAAGATTTTACCGTGCCCGTAAATAAGTTCAAGGACCTTCCGGCCGACGAGCAGAAGGGCAAGTGGCCGAGAGGGGTGCTTGTGGAAAAGAGACTGCCGGAGTTCACGGAGGAGTATTCGAAACTGATCGCCCAGGCGCAGAAAGAGAGGCAGGGAACATGAAAGGAATCACAGAGATCCTCTTGGGCGGAACGGGCGGCCAGGGGTTGGGCCTTGCGGGCGTGATCCTTGCCCAGGCCCTCGCCGAGGAGGAGGGCAAGAACGTGCTCGAGACCGAGGCCTACGGGATATCGATGAGAGGCGGTATGAGCCGGGCGGAGGTGCTTGTCAGCTCGGGTGAAATAAACGAGATCAGGGTTACCGAGCCCGATGTCCTTCTGGCCATGTCCCAGCCAGTGGCCGATATTTACGTCCCCAAGACGAAGAGAGACGGGATAATAATCGTCGATTCGGCGTTCGTCGCCTGTCCGCCGAACGCTGCGTCCAGGGTTTTTTCACTCCCTCTCACGGAAGAGGCGAGAAAGCTGGGCATGGAGGCTGCTGCCAACATAGTGGCGCTGGGAGCCTTGGTCTCACTCTCCCGCATACTGGCCGATGAATCGATTGTAAAGGTCCTTAGAAAGAAATTCGGCCCGTCTGTCATCGGCATAAACCTGAAAGCCTACGAGACCGGTTGCCGCATGGCGCACGACAATCTCTGATACAGGAGGTATACCCGTGGCAAAAAAAGAACAAGAAATCCATGAAACAGATTCCGTCAAATGGGAGCCCATAGCCGGGTCCCCGGGTATATCCGAAAAAGTCCTCAATGTAGACCCGGCGACGGGAAGCGTCACGAGGCTTCTCAAATACGAGCCGGGCACCAGGACGGAGGAGGTCCTGATCCACGACTTCCACGAGGAGATCCTTGTCCTCGAAGGGTCCTTCATCGACACGAGGAGCAAGGCCACTTTCGAAAAGGGATACTATGGCTACCGCCATCCCGGCATGGTGCACGGCCCCTATTATTCGGCCGGAGGCATGATGACCTTCGAGATCAGGAATTACGAGAAGGAGTAACGGTAAGATCGGAGCGATGCGGCCGGAGAAGCCGCTCGGGAGGACTATGAAGGTCTTGAACTTGAAGCTCAAGAGCAACGGTCAGTTCCGCGATATTCCCTTCCCTGTGAGGCGCATGGTAAACGCAGGCTACACCGCCAGAGACCAGGAGGGTGTTAGGAAGCATATCGAAGAGCTGAAAGAAAAAGGCGTTCCCGCGCCGCCGGAGATACCGACGCTCTACCCTGTCGCATCATATCTGCTCGGGACGGGGGGAGCCCTGGAGGTCGTAGAGGAGGACAACTCCGGGGAGGCCGAATTCGTTCTTTTCCTGGATGAGGGCAACATTTACGTCGGCGCCGGGAGCGATCATACCGACAGGGCGCTGGAGGCTTCAAGCATCGTCAAGGCAAAACAGATATGCCCGAACGTCGTATCGCCTGTGATATGGCCGTACGAGGAGTTGAAAGGGGTGTGGGACAGTCTCGTGCTTCGAAGCTGGGTCGAAAAGGGAGGGAAGAGGATCCTATATCAGGAAGCCAACCTGTCCGCCTTCATTACTGTGGAAGACCTGCTCTCTTTCGTAAAGGGCAAGATAAAGGACGGGAACCTGGAAAACATGGTGATATTCTCGGGGACCGTTTCCGTCATCGGCGGCAAAGTGCTCTCCGGAGAAGGCTTCGAGGTCGAGCTCTTCAACCCGGCGAATGGCGATTCGCTCTGGTGCAAGTACCGCATTGAGATGATTGATTATCTATAAATGGTGTCGATGACAATAATAGGTCGAGCCGGCTGCAAGGAGGAATCATGAAAAAGACGATCTTGGTAGTGGCAATCGGTATTGCGTTCCTTTTGGGAACGGTCACGGATAGGGCCGCCTACGGCCAGGCGAGCAAGAAGCCGATCAAGATAGGCATGATAGCCGACAAGACCGGAGGACTTGCGGCATACGGTTATTCGCACGAGAAGACCGTACGGGCAGCCATAGCCCGTATCAACAAAGAGGGGGGGATCAGTGGTCGGCCGGTGGAGCTCTACGTTGAAGACACGGAGAGCAAGCCTTCGGTGGGCGCCATGAAATTCCGGAAGCTGGCCGAGAGCGTCCAGGTTGACGTGGTGATCGACTCTAACAATTCGGGTGTGGCCATTGCCTGCGCCCCTATCGCCAAGGAACTGAAGGTGCCCTATATTACGAGCGTATCCGCAACCGAGTTCGTAGGGGATAAGGGGAACCGGTACGTCTTCAACGCGAGCACCAACGTGCGGGAAGAGCTGTCGGGAGCGTCGAAATTCGCAGCCACCAAGATAGGCAAGAAATGGGTCACGGTAGTGGTAAATTACGCATTCGGCTGGTCGAACGAGCAGGAGTTCGTGAAATATATCAAAGAGCAGGGTGGCACGGTCCTCGATTCGATCCGCGTGCCCCTCGGCACGAGTGACTGGCTGCCTTACCTCAAGGGGAAAATTCCCAAAGAGGCGGACGCGGTCTTTTTTGCATGCTTTGGGTCTGATTTCATCTCCTTCATAAGAGACTTGAGCGCGGTGAGACCCGACATTAAGAAGCTCGGCGCCGTCTATTCTCTCTCTGCACAGGACATTAAGAAGCTCGGCGCGGCAGCCGAGGGCACATACTGTATAACGCCTTACCCCACCAGGCTTGAAGGCCTGAATACGAAAGCTGCGAGGACGTACAGGCAACTGATCGGGGTAGGCGCCGACGGAAAGGAAATAGGTACGGGTACCTACTTTGTTCTCGCGTACAACTGGGCAATGTGGCAGACCATGTCCGTGCTGAAGAACGCGATAGAGAAATCGGGCTGGCAGGGAAAGGAAGATACGCCGAAGCTTATCAGGGCGATTGAAGGCATGCGCTGGAAGGAAAGTGTCGATTTCCCCCAGGGGGACGGCTATTTCAGGGCTCAGGATCATCTGGCTGTCGTAGGACTTTATATTGAACAGATTGTTCAAGGGGACCTCAAGGTTGCGGCGAAGATCCCCGAGGCGGCTGGCGCCTATCCCCCCCTCGCGGACTTCACGAAAGAGCCGTTCTAGGAAGGGAGAAGGAGGTTGCCTGTGGCAGATCTGAGAGTCAATTTTTGCGGGGTTCCGTTCAAGAACCCGATCGTCGTCTCTTCTATCGAAACAAGCGACAGCCTGGAGCACATCACGAAGGCAATCGATAGCGGGGTGGGCGGCGTAGTTATCAAGACCGTTACGGACAAGCCGAAGATGTCCGAGCTGACAAGGCACTCGAAGTACGCGGTCCTCAACGACAAAGGCGAGATCATAAAGGGGAAGGTGCCGCGGTTTTTCGTTTTTTATGCAAGGTCCGGCTATTCGGTTAAACCGCCCGAGGAGTGGGCCTCCATTATCAAAGAGGCGAAAAAGCTCGCCGACGCCAAAAACGTACGGCTGATAGGAAGCCTCGGGGCCAGCAGCCTCGATAAATGGGCTGAGCTCGCCCGGATGGAGGAAGAATCGGGGGTCTGCATGCTCGAGCTGAACTTCGGCTGTCCCCACCCGTCACAGATGGATGAGGAGGCGGCCGGAATGCTGCTCGGGCAGGATCCCGAAGCGGCGGCGGAGATTACCCGGAGTGTCGTGAAGGCGGTGCACATTCCGGTCGTGGTAAAGCTGACGCCCCAGGTAAATGATGTGGTGCCCATAGCGCGGGTCGTGAAAAAAGCGGGCGCATCGGGGGTGCTTCTGATAAACCGGTACACGGGTTTCGCTGTGGACATCGAAGAGGGCAAACCTTATATCGATGCGCGGGCGGGGGTCGGAGGGCCGTGGGTAAGGCACCTGGTCCTGAGATGGGTCAACGCGGTATACCTGGACGGAGGCGTCCAGATAGCGGGAACCAATGGCATATACGACTGGCGTGAGGCCGTAGAATTTATCATGAGCGGAGCCACGATCATGGAGGTGGGCTCCGTGCTGATGCTCAAAGGATACGGGCACGTGAAGCTCATTATGGAGGGGCTTGAGAAATTCATGGACCGGAAAGGCTACAAAACGGTCGATTCCATGATCGGCATTGCCTCAAGGCGGTCCCTTACTTATGAAGAAACTTACCGGCTTCCGCCCAAGGTGGCGGCGATCGACGCAGAGCGCTGCACCGCATGCGGACAATGCGTGAGATCGTGCTTCAGCGATGCCCTGAAGAAAGAGAAAGATCGAATCGTCACGCTTTCGGAGAACTGTATAGGCTGCGAAATGTGTTATTCCATGTGCCCCGCGGACGCCGTTTCGTTCAAGTCGCCTTGACGCCTCCGCGCTTTCTTGCGGCCGGTGCAAGGCCCGAAAGGCGTTTCCTATTGGTGAGTGAGGAGCTTTCGCGAATGGAGAAGAAAGTGCTTGTCAGGTTGAAGGTGAACGGGGAGTGGGTCGAGGCGCGCGTGAGCCCTCGGCAGACGCTCCTCGATTTTCTCCGGGAAGACCTGAACCTCACCGGTACGAAAGAGGGATGCGGCGCAGGGGATTGCGGCGCCTGTGTGGTGCTGGTAGACGGCCGTGCGAGGACAACGTGCAACCTGCCCGTTTCGAAGGTTCAGGGACTGGAGGTCATGACGATCGAGGGCTTGGCCACGGGTGCGGGCTTGCACCCGATCCAGGAGGCCTTCATCGATGCGGGCGCGATCCAGTGCGGCTACTGCACGCCCGGAATGGTGCTCCAGGCCAAGGACCTGCTGGACCGTGTTCCCGAGCCTACCGAGGAAGAGATCAAGGAGGCCATCGATAGCCATATCTGCCGGTGCACGGGGTACGTGAAGATTGTAGAGGCGATCAGGCTCGCATCGCAGAAAATGAAAGGGAGCGTGCAGTGACGAGAAGAGGTTCGGGTCAGTGACCGCTATAGGTAAGCCGGTTCACCTGATCGACGCAGTCGATAAGGTTACGGGAAGCTTGAAGTATGGATCGGACTACAAGGTACCGGGCATGCTTTACGGCAAGGTGCTGAGAAGCCCGATCGCCCATGGCCGGACCCTTTCCATCGACGCGCGGGCGGCGCGGAGGCTGACCGGTGTGAGGGCTGTGATAACGGGTCAGGAAGAGGACCTGCCACCCTATTCCGTCGCAGGGGAGCGGTTCTTCGACGAGCGTCTTCTGGCGAAGGAGAAGGTCAGGTACATAGGGGACGAGGTGGCGGCCGTCGCGGCGACGGATGAGGCAACAGCCAGGGAGGCATTGAGGCTGATCAAAGTAGAATACGAAGAGATTCCGGCCGTATTCGACCCCCTTGAGGCAATGAGGGAGGGTGCGCCGCCTGTCCACGACGGGGTCGAGCGGAACATCGCCCGGTCCATGAAAATCCGCCACGGGGATGTCGACGCGGCCTTCCGTGAATCGGACGCCGTCGCCGAGGCTACGTTCAGGACGCCGCTGGTCCATCAAGCCTACATGGAACCACACTCCGTAGTCGCCCAATGGGACGCGCACGGACGATTGACACTATGGATACCGACCCAGGTTCCGAGGTTGGCGCAGATGACTTACGCGAATGCCCTCGGCATATCGCGGGAGAGGATCAGGGTCATCCAGATGCCTATGGGAGGAGCCTTCGGGGGAAAGCTCGAATACAAGCTCCACCCCTTGTGCGCTCTACTGGCTCTGAGGGCACAGGCGCCGGTTAAGATGACCAACACGCGGAAGGAGGAGTTCACCGCTACGCTGCCGCGGGTGCCCATGATCATCAGGATGAAGGCGGGCTGTAAGAAGGACGGCACCCTTCTGGCCAAGGAGGCAGAGGTCGTCGCCGATTGCGGCGCCTACCTGAACTACGGACCGGGGATCCTGCTCAGCGCAGCTTCGCGCCACGACAACCTGTACCGTCTCAAGAACATCCGGACAGACGGATACCTCGTCTACACGAATAAGGTTGCGACGGGGGCTTTCAGGGGATTCGGTTGCCCCCAGAGCTTTTTCGCCCTCGAATCCATCATCGACATGCTTTCCGATGACATCGGTATGGACCCGGCCGATTTCAGGTTGAAGAACGCAAGCCGGACCGGGGACACCACGCCGCACAAATGGTACCTCGGGAGTTGCGGCCTTACGGAAACGATAGAGAAGAGCGCGGAAAAAGCGGAATGGTACTCGAAGAGACGGCTCCTTCCCCAGAAACGGTCGGGCGACCTGGCCTACGGGATCGGCATGGCCTGCTGCCTCCATGTTTCGGGCAACCGCACCTTCCTCCCCTTTTTCGACGGCGCATCGGCGTATGTCAGGATCGACGAAGAGGGTCTCGTGATCGTCCAGGTGGGAGAGCCGGACATCGGCCAGGGGTCAAAGACCACCTTCGCCCAGATCGCAGCCCACGAGATGGGGATTCCCATAGAATGGGTGAACGTGGCAGCCGTCGATACGGATATCTCACCCCATGGTCTGGGTACCTTCGGGGACAGATCGACGACGCTCACGGGGAACGCAGTCCGCCGGGCGGCCATACAGGCGAGAGAGGTGCTTCTGGACTGCGCCGCCAGGAAGCTCGGAAAGAGCCCGTCGAGCCTTCGTATCGAAGGCGGCCGGATCGCATCGCAGGACGGGTCGGCGCTAATGGAGTTCAGGGAGGCGGCAGAGCTTGCCTCTTACGAGGCGGCGGGGGGGACCGTGATGAGTCAAGGCCGGTTCCTTCCCGAGAACGTCTCGATGGTCGACCCGCAAACGAAGGAAGGCAATATCTCGTGTGCCTATCCTTTCGTCGCCCAGGTCGCGGAGGTCGAGGTCAATGTGAAAAGCGGAAAAATAAGGGTACTCTCGCTTACCGCGGCACACGACCTCGGAAAGACCATCAACCCGCTTTTGGCTGAGGGACAGGTGCACGGGGCGGTGGCCCAGGGGATAGGTTTCGCATTGATGGAAGAGATGGTCGTCAAAGATGGTAAGGTGACGAACCCCGACTTCAAAAGGTACAGGGTGCCGAGGGCGAAGGATATACCTCCCGGCCACGATAAGGCACATGCTCAAGAAAAAGGCGCAGGGGCGGTCATGAGGCAGGCGATTCAGCCTGCGGCCGTGCCGCGTAAAGATGGGACGGAAGGCTCGACGATACGCTCTGGCGCCGAGCGCTGGTTTTCTTGAGAAGCGAAGAAGAAGGAGAAGGGATGAAAACGATGAACCGCCAGAAGCAATTGGCGGGGACCCTCGAAAAGCAGGAAAAATGGAGAAGGATCGTCACGTATTTCAGCGATAGAAGGCCGGAGCTTTGCGTTCTATAACAACAGATATAGTCAGGAGCTCAATAAGAGCGGAGGGGGCTTTATGAAAGGAATGATTCGGATCACCGCGATCGTTTTTTCAGTTGTGTTGCTGGCGTGCTTCAGCGCCGGGGCGCAGGAGGCGATTAAGATCGGCGTCATCGAGCCGTTGACAGGTCCAGCGGCTTATGACGGCCAGAGCGTCGTTGAAGGGGCCAAGATGGCGGAGGAAGAGATCAACTCCAAAGGCGGCGTGTTGGGCAGGCCGATCCGGCTGGTAGTGGAGGACGGCAAGGCCGATCCGGCCGAGTCCGTCAATGCCGCCGAGAAGCTGCTGACCCGGGATCGGGTGCCCGTGATAATGGGCGCTTGGGCGAGCTCGGCGACGCTCGCAATTATGCCTGTCATGAAAAAGAACACAACCCCGCTGGTCGTCGAGACCGCGACCTCTCTGAAAGTAACCGATCCTCCCGGCGAATGGGTCTATCGCATCTGCTCGAACAGCGCCATAGACGCTATGCTCATGGAAAAATACCTAGTCCCCGTCCTGGGCTTCAAGAAGGTTGCCTTCATGGCCGCCAACAACGACTTCGGCCGGGCGGTCGTCACCTTCTGGGGCGAGGCGGTAAAGAAAAAAGGGGGGACGGTTGTCCTGAACGAGTACCATGCGCCCGGGGAGATCAATTTCGCACCCTCGCTCACCAAGATCGCCACTTCGGGCGCGGATTCGATAATCATCACGAGCGACATCCAGACGGCCTCCAACATCATTAAGCAGACCTACGAGATGGGCTTGGCCAAGATCAAACGCATGGTGACAAACGGCATCCCCTCCGAGGCGATCGTAAAGCTCGCCGGCGCGGAGGCCAGCGAAGGCGTCCTGGTACACAACTACTGGGTCCCCTTCGCTTCGCACAAGGGGCAGGAGGCCAAAAACAAGCAGTTCGTGGACAAATACATGGCAAAGTTCCCGAATAAGCCGGTCGATAAGTATGCCGCCTTCGGCTACGACGGGATCCGCGTCATCGCCCAGGCGATAGATACGGCGCGGGCGGCCGAACCGGGCAAGATTAAGGAGGCGCTGAAAAAGACGAAGATGGACGGCCTGACGGGCAACATACAGTTTAACGACAAGAACCAGGCGCTGCCCTATTCGTCTGTATCCCGCATCGAAAAGGGTAAGCCCAAGCTCGTGGTCCATCTAAATTAGGGGCTGTGGAGCTGTAGTATGGAGGGGCGTCCCCTTTTCTTCCGAAAGGAGTAAAACGTTTGCTGGCCGAAATTTTGCAGCAAGTGATCAACGGCCTGATCATCGGTTCGACCTACGCCCTCGCTGCCGTGGGCCTTACGATGATCTTCGGCATGATGCACATAGTGAACTTCACCCACGGCGAATTCTACATGCTCGGAGGTTTTTTCGCCTACCAATTGGCCGCCTTCCTGCACCTGAATTACTATTTGTCGGTCGCCTCGGCCGTCATGGCCGTTATGGCCGTGGGGTTCGTGTGCGAGCGGGTGCTTCTGGCGCCGCTCCGGGGAAAGTCGATCGATACGACGGTGCTGGTGACGATAGGCCTTTCGATCTTCCTACAGAACCTTGCGCTCCTCTGGTGGGGGCCTACGCCAAAGAGCATTCCCCTTCCCTTCTCGAACATGCCGCTCCGGTGGGGTCCGGTAGTACTGACCTGGTCGCGCGTCCTGGCAGTGACGGTCACCTTCGCTCTGATCGTCCTCGTCCATGTGCTGATCCGGAAAAGCCTGCTCGGGAAGGCGATGCGGGCGACCTTCCAGGAAAAGGATTCGGCCCGCCTGGCCGGGGTCGACGTGGAGCGCATCTATGCATTGACTTTTACGATGGGATCGGGGCTCGCGGCTGCGGCAGGGGCGCTTTTGGGTTCGATCTTTCTGATCTACCCGGCGATGGGCAATATGGCCATCCTCAAGGCGTTCATCGTTGTGATACTTGGGGGAATGGGTAATTTCCTGGGTGCGATCTTCGGTGGGTTGATCCTCGGCGTCACCGAGGGGCTGGGGGCAGGTTTCGTCTCCTCCGGTTATAAGGACGCGATCGGCTTTGTGCTGGTCATACTGATCCTCATGTTCAAACCTTCGGGTTTGCTGGGGAAGGGGAGAAGGCTTTGAAGCAAGCGCGTATGCTGGCGATTGCGGCGGCGGTTCTCGGGTTGGGCCTTTTGCCGCTCGCCCTGACGAGCAAATACCTTCTCCATCTGGTGATCATGGCGGCCATCTTCGCCATCCTGACCATGGGGCTGAACCTGATTTACGGCTACGTGGGCCAGTTGTCGCTGGGTCACACGGCCTTCTTCGGCATCGGCGCTTATACCTCCGCCCTGCTCGCGTTGCGGCTGCAAATGGGCTTCGGGTGGACGCTCTTGTCGGCTGCTATTGCGGCGGGGGCCGCCGGGATATTCATCGGCCATATTACGCTCCGCCTCCGGGAGGCATACTTCGTAATCGTCACGCTCTCTTTCTCCGAGATCATCTACCTCGTAGCGGTCAATTGGGTGGATTTTACCGGGGGGCCGATGGGACTTCCCGACGTTCCGTCGCCGGCCGGCCGGCTGCCTGGGATAGGGGCGTGGGAAATTACCTCGAAGGTCTCCTATTATTATCTGGTCATGGCGGTGCTGCTCCCGCTGGCGCTGATCGTTTACCGGATGGTCCGCTCGCCGGTCGGCACGGCATTTGTGGCGCTCAGGGAAAACGAGGACTTGGCGACGTCGGTCGGGATCGGCGCCTACCGGTACGCAATGATCGCCTTCGTCACCGGGGCGATCTTCGCCGGCCTGGGCGGGAGCCTCTACGCCCATTACGTCGGCTTTATCAGCCCCGAGGTCTTCACCTTCCACTACATGATCATCATGCTGGTCATGGCGATCATGGGGGGGCTGGGGACGATCTCCGGCCCGATCGTCGGGTCGATCCTCTTCACGCTGATCCCGGAGTATCTGCGCGTCGCCGAGAAGCTGCGGGAGCCCATCTTCGGGGCGATCCTGATGGTCTCGATCATCTTCATGCCCCAGGGCATCGTGCCGCTCGTCGGCCGGCTCTGGCGCGCTCTTCGGAGGCGACCCCTTGAGACTCGTTGAAGTGCAAGACCTCTCCATTTGCTTCGGCGGACTGTGGGCGGTACGCGACCTTGCCCTGACTCTCGATGAGCGGGAGATCCTGGGGGTGATCGGCCCCAACGGGGCGGGCAAGACGACATTTTTCAACCTGATCAGCGGCTTTCTCAAGCCCACCCGGGGGAGGCTCCTTTTCAGGGACCAGGATATTACGGGCCTGGAGCCTTACCGGATCGCCAAGTTAGGCATCGTCCGGACCTTCCAGTCCACCAAGGTCTTCCCGAACCTGACGGTCCTGCAGGGGGTAAGGGCGGGCTGCCATCAAAGGGTCCATAGCTCGTGGAAGGATATCATTTTCCGGAGCCGTGCCTTTCGCGAGGAGGATCGCCGCATCGCCGCCGAGGCTCTGGCCCTGCTCGAATTCACGGGCCTGGCCGCCCGCCGGGATGCGCTGGCGAAGGACCTGTCCTATGGCGAGCAGCGACTTCTGGAAGTCGCAGTGGCGCTCGGCGCTCAGCCCAAGGTTCTGCTTCTCGACGAGCCGGCGGCGGGCATGAACCCGGACGAGACCAACCGCATGGTCGATCTGGTGACCCGTATCCGGGCACAAGGGATCGCGGTAATGCTGGTCGAGCACAATATGTACATGGTGATGGGCATCTCCGATCGTGTCGTGTGCTTGAACTACGGCCAAAAGATCGCCGAGGGGACGCCGCAGGAGATCCGGTGCCACCGGGACGTCGTCGATGCCTACCTGGGTCAGGGGGCTGCCTGTGCTTAGGCTAACGCAGGTAGAGGCCCGTTATGGGAAGATCGATGTCCTGAAGAAGATCGATCTCGAGGTCCGCCGGGGAGAGCTCGTGACGCTCCTCGGGGCTAACGGCGCCGGGAAAAGTACGACCCTCCGGGCCATTTCAGGGCTGATCGCCCCTACCGGCGGCAAGATCGAGTTCATGGGTCGGGAGATCCACAGGCTCAAGCCGCAGGCGATCGTAGGGCTTGGCATTGCCCACTGCCCGGAAGGAAGGAAGATCTGGCCCGAGATGACCGTCGAGGAGCACCTGCAGATGGGTGCCTATTCCTGGTATTCCGGGAAGAAGGTGCGGCAGGAGATGGACCGGATCTTCGGCAACTTTGCGGTCCTCAAGGAGCGCCGCCGCCAGATGGCGGGGACGCTCTCCGGCGGCGAGCAGCAGATGCTGGCGATCGGCCGGGCGCTCATGGCCCGGCCTGCCCTGCTGCTCCTCGATGAGCCCTCGCTGGGACTGGCGCCCCTCATGGTGGAGAGGACGGCAGCGATCATTCGCGATATCCACCGCGGCGGGACGACCGTCCTCCTCGTGGAGCAGAACCTTCACCTGGCGCTCCGGATGGCGGACCGTGGGTACGTGATGGAGATCGGGAGGATCGTCCTTTCAGGGGCGGCCGGTGATCTCCTCGGCAACGAGCATGTGAAGAAGGCCTATCTGGGAGGATAGAACGAGTGTTGGAGATAGCGCTGCAATCCTTCGGGAGGGAAGATTTCGAACGGCTCATCGGTTGGGTCGGCTCCCCCGAGTTCCTGCTCCAGTGGGCCGGGCCGATCTTCCAGTTCCCGCTGGACGCCCCCCAGCTCGAGAGTTACTTGGCCGCAGCAGCAGGGAAGCCGCCAGGCAGGCGGATTTTCAAGGCCGTTTCCGGCGGGCAGGTCATAGGCCATATCGAGCTCGACGACGTCGACCGGCGCAACGGTTCGGGCCGGATGGCCCGCGTGCTCGTCGGTGAAGCCTGGAGGGGCCGGGGCGCGGGGCGCGGGATGGTGCGGGCGCTTTTGGGATTGGGCTTCGGTGAAATGGGGTTGCACCGGATCGATCTCGTGGTCTTCGATTTCAACCAGGCGGCGATCGCCTGCTACGAGAAAGCGGGTTTCGTGCGGGAGGGACACATCCGGGAAGCCCGCCGCATGGGTGACGGCTACTGGAGTCTCTATCTGATGAGCATGCTTGAGGACGAATGGAGGAACGGACTCCGGACCCGGTGATAAACGGACGCGAGGCGGGAGCGGGAGGAGGAAGGATGAAATGAAAGGAAATCAGATGGCCGTGCCATTGAACCTATGGGTCAACGGGGACCCCGTGCAATCCTTCGTCCGCGAGGATGAGACGCTTCTGGATCTGCTGCGGGATCGCCTGGCCCTGACGGGGACCAAGCACGGCTGCGGCGAGGGCCAGTGCGGTCATTGTACGGTCCTCCTGAACGGAAAGGCCGTTAACAGCTGCCTGACGCTGGCCCTGGAAGCCGAAGGCGGTCGGGTTTTGACGATTGAGGGTTTGGCACAGGGGGACCACCTCCATCCGGTCCAGAAGGCCTTCGTGGAGGCGGGCGCCATCCAGTGCGGCTACTGCACACCGGGTATGGTCATGGCCGTCTATGCCCTCCTCCAGGAGAACCCGCACCCCAGTGAGGAAGAGATACGGGAGGGGATCAAGGGTGTCATGTGCCGCTGCACGGGGTACTACAAGATCATGGAGGCGGTCAGGCGGGCCGCCTTTGAGCCGGAGGCCAAATGAAGGAAACGTCGTTTATCGCAGCCCGGAGCGTGGCCGAGGCCTGTCGTCTTCTCCAGGAGCATCCCCAATCGGTGCCGATGGCAGGCGGGACGGACCTTCTTGTATTGAAGAATTTCAAGCTTATCAGTCCCCGGCCGATCGTCTACCTGAAATCCATCCCCGGACTTTCCACGGTCCGGCCGGAAAAAGAGGGATGGGTCGCCATCGGAGCGCTCGCCACACTGGATGAAATCGTGAAACATCCGTCGATTCGGCAGGGCGTTCCGCTGCTGGCCCGGGCCGCAGCCGGAGTCGCCTCGCCGCAGATCCGCAATAAGGCGACCCTGGGAGGAAACCTCTGCCTCAACAGTCGGTGCTGGTTCTATAACCGCTCCCCTTTCTGGCGGGCCGAATTCCCTCACTGTCGCAAGGCCTCCGGCGGCGACAAATGTTACGTAATGCCGAAGAGCCGCAAAGGCTGCTTCGCCCTGCAGTCGGGGGATACGGGAGGGACGCTTGTGGCGCTCGGCGCCAAGTTGCGCCTCGTCTCCGCCGCCAGTGAGCGGGTGATCGACGTCGAGGATTTCTATCTGGGCGACGGCATCCGCTATCTGGACTTGAAGGCCGGAGAAATCCTGACAGAGATCCTTCTTCCTCCGCCGGGCCAGGCAGGTGCCTTCGTCAAGTTCCGGCCGCAGGACAACATGGACTTTGCCACCTTCACTCTTGCGGTCGTCCCCCCGGTGAGCGGAGCAGGGGCGCGCATCGTATTGGGCTGCGCGGCCAGCCGACCCCTGCGGGCGCGAGGGGCCGAAGAAATGCTGGATGCGGGAGCACCGGCTGAGGATGTTGCCCGGAAAACGGCGGAAGAGGCGCGCCTGGTCTCCTTCGTCCGCGGGCCGGTTGATTTCAAGAAGCAGGTGATTGCCGCCAAGATGGCTGATGTCCTTGCCGGCCTCAAGAGCCAACCCCGATAGGAGGAAGGATCCCCATGGAGGAGTTTACTACCATCGGCAAAAGGGTGCCTCATCCGGACTCGGTTTCTAAAGTCACGGGGAGGGCGCAGTTTACCACCGACCTGGTCTTGCCGGGCATGCTGGCCGGCAAGATCCTCCGTTCTACACGCCACCACGCACGCCTGGTCCACCTCGATGCGGCACCGGCGCTGAAGGTCCCCGGCGTCAAGGCGGTGATCACGGCCAAGGACCTGCCTCCTGTGGTCTATGGCTTTGGCGACCGCCGGGCGGACATGACCGTCTTTGCTGCCGACCGGGTGCGCTACAAGGGCGACGAGATCGCAGCCGTGGCCGCCATAGACGAGGATACCGCGGCCGAGGCGCTGGAACGGATCGTCGTGGAATACGAAGACCTTCCCGCCGTCTTCGACCCGGAGGAGGCTGTCGCCGAAGGCGCGCCCCAACTGCACGACGACTCGCCCGGCAACATTGGGGTGCGCATCCTTATCGACAAAGGCGATATGGACCGGGCGCTCGCCGAGGCGTACCTCGTGCGGGAGGACCGCTTCGACACACAGCGGGTCCACCAGTGCTACTCCGAGCCCTATGCCTGCGTGGTCGACTGGGCCCTTACGAACAGGATCACCCTCTACACGGGGACGATGAGCGCCTCAGGCTTGCAGATCATGCTCTCAAGGGTGCTGCAGGTCCCGGCCGGCCACGTCCGGGTAGTCCAGTGCCACACCGGGGGATCCTTCGGCAGCAAGGTCGTTTTGAATTCCATCTACCCCGCATCGGCCGTCCTTTCGCGTATCACGGGCCGTCCGGTGAAGATGGTCTACACCCGCGAGGAGGAGTATTTCGCCGGCCGTCCCCGGTTCGCCGGCCGTTACTACGTGAAGACGGCCGTCAGGAAGGACGGCACGATCCTGGGACGGGAGCTGAACTTCTACTACGACGCCGGGGCATACTGCGACATGGCCGCAGCGATGATCATCGTCTGCTCCCACCGCAACGACAACGTCTACCGCATCCCGGCCATCCGGACCGATGCCAAACTGGTCTACACGAATAAGAGCCCTGTGGGTGCCTACCGCGGCTACGGCAACCCGCAGAACACATTCGCCTTCGACTCGCAGCTCGACATGATCGCCGAGGAACTCGGCATCGACCCGGCCGAGATCCGGCGGAGGAACGCCACCCGCTCCGGGGACACGACGGTCCACGGCTGGAAGATATCGAGCTGCGGCCTGACGGAAGCGATCGATCGGATCGTCCAATCCTCCGGTTGGAATCAAAAGAGGGGTAAACAGCGCGAGCGCAAGCGCGGCATCGGCATGGCCTGCACGATCCACGAGGTTGACGACCGCCACTCCGACGCCTTTGCCGGCAGCAACGCCTACGTGGAGATTCTGCAGGACGGCGACGTTATGATATACTCCGGCGAGGGGGAATACGGCCAGGGGAGGGACACGATCTTCCGCCAACTGGCCGCCGAAATCCTGGGCGTTCCCTTTGAATCCGTCCGCACTCTTTTGCCCGACACCGACATTACCCCATATTCGCTGGGTCCCTGGGGCTCTCGGGTGACCTATTCCGGCGGCCTGGCCGTCGTCCGGGCGGCGGAGGACGCGAAAAGGATTCTTCTCGAGGAGGCGGGGGAGATGCTGGGGGCGAACCCGGCCAACCTTGCTGTGCGAGAGGGAAAGATATACATACAGGGCATGCCCGAACCCAGGACGACGCTCGCGGATGTCGCCCACTTCGCCCTCTTCCACAAGAAGGGGAAGCGGATCCGCGGGAGCGGTCAGGACGAGCCCGACACGACAAAAATGGAACCGACCCAACAGAGCAACCCTTGCTCCACTTACTCCTTTGCGGCCCAGGCTGTGGAGGTAGAGGTGAACGAACGGACCGGGGAGATCAAGATACTTAAGGTCTGGGCAGGCAACGATGGCGGCAATATCCTCAACCCGGTGGGAGCGGAGGGGCAGATCGAAGGACAGGTCCTGCAGGGGCTGGGCTTTGCCAAAACGGAGGAGATGGTCTACCGTGACGGCCACCTGATGAATCCCGATTTCATGACCTCTGGGACGGTCGGACCGGCCGAGGCGCCGCCGCTGTCGATTTTCTTTACCGAAACGTATGACCCCTTCGGCCCCTTCGGGGCCAAAGGGGTGGCCGAAGTGGCGGCGCCGCCGGCAGCTGCGGCCCTGGCGAACGCTGTCTATGACGCCATCGGCGTACGCCTGACAAAGCTTCCGCTGTCGCCGGACAACGTTCTGGCGGCGATCACCGAAAAACGGAAGCAAGGAAGATAACATGGGTGTATTCGGTGAACGGCTCCGCCGCACATCGATGGAACGGCGGAGATCAACAAAAAAAATGGAAAAGGATTGTCACGCCTTTTTAGCGACGGGAGGCCGAACTTACGGCCTCTAACAAAGGGGGTATAATATGGAAGGAAGGGTAGTGAAGGGCAGCGTCATATTGAGCAGGATCGCGCTGGTTTTTCTGGCTGTTGTTGTGTGCGCGTCATTTATGTGGGGCACATGCAATGCCGCTTCGTCCAAAGACCCGATAGTCATAGGCGGTGTCTACGATCTGACAGGTCCCCTTTCGACTCACGGCAGGGGAGGCAGTATGACCGCCAAAGCGGCTATCGACCGGATCAATAAGGCCGGGGGAATAGCGGGACGTCCGGTGAAATACATCGTCGAGGACAGCGCGACCGACCCCGCCACAGGCTTGCGAAAACTAAGGAAATTAATCCTTAAGGACAAGTGCGATTTTGTGCTGATAGGTGTCAACTCGGGCGTAGCTGTAGGCGCGATCCCGCTTGCGAAAGAGATGAATACCATTATTTTCACCGAGGCCACCGCCCGGGACATTACCGGCAAGAAGGGAAATCGGTACGTCTTCAGGGCGATAGGCGACGCCGAGAT
>JBEKOT010000075.1:0-12130 GCA_049521495.1 Syntrophorhabdales bacterium
GGGACGTCCCTTTGACCGGCCAGAAATTCCGCCACTCTGGCTACATGGGGCGCGTCAGGGAGAACACCGACCTTGATTCCCGAAAGGGGGAGCGAAGCCTTCGCCCTCTCTATCATCTCGGAGAAAACCCCCATCGGGACCGGCTCGACGCTCGTCGCGCCTTCCGGTCCCTGGACGACGAACGCCGACGGCACCGAGAGGCCGTGCAGGCCGAGGAAAGAGAAGACCTCCAGGTCCTTTGTGATGCCGGCCCCATGGGAGAGGTCATGTCCCGCGATGGTAAGCACATATTTCATCGGGTCTCTTCGCAACGGGGCTTTTCTCGCCGCCCCGTCGTCTTCTTCAGGATTTTCTGCCGTTTGCGGAGATTCCTTTAATATAGCACTTTATCGGCGTTAAATACATACGCAAGTGTATGCATATCTCCTGGTCTCCCTGTCCGATGCGTGCCGGCCTGGGGGGGGTCCTGATTTACCTATCTCCGAAAAGGAGGGACTCGAAGAGCCACCCAAGGCGGTGCAGCCAGCTTCGGACGACCCGGCTGCTGCTTATAGACCCTTGGATGTCGTAACCCGAAAGGCGCGAGTACGCCCGGATGAACAAGGCCTTTTCAATGCCGTCCGTGTCTAGTCGACCTCGCCTTTCCATTTTTTCCGCGAATCGACAGAGTCTGCGGACCATGGATTCCACGTCCTTGCGAAGAAGGGTTTTTCTGACCGCCCGGTCGAAGTCGAGGAGCATAAGGCGACCGCGCCGATCGACGAGGACATTTTGCAGGTGTAGGTCTCTATGATAGACACCTGCCTGCTCGAGGCGCCAGAGGAGATCGGCAAATGCCCTTATTGCCCTCCTTCTCTCTCTTTTCCGGTTATTTTTGAGGTATTCGAGAAGGCTTACCGCATCTTTTTCGAAGATCGTGAGAAGGTACAAGCGTTTAAGGAGAAAGGTTCTTTCTATGACTGCGGCAAAGGGGGCCGCCACGGGAACGCCGCTCTCCCGGAGATAAGCCATCACCTCTGCCTCCGAGATTACACGCTCCTGATCGAGGAAGAAGGCGCCGGTGAAAGCCCTGAACAGGCCGCCGTGCCTGTAGGCCCTTACAACGAGTTTCCGCCCGTCTAGTTCTATGACCCTTATCCCGCCCCTGCCCCTGTGGGCGATAACCTGCGACTCCCGGACCTTGCGCATGAGACCGGCAGGCTCCGCGAAAGAAGAGAAGTAGAGGAACGTGAATTTTCCTTCCTCCCTTTTCTCCCAAGGCGGCATTATAAGCAACATTGTAAACAATCCCGATCCTTTTTTCCAATCACCCGCTCAACCGCTCGAGGTCGTTGGGTCATCACAAAAAAGAATTCCGTTGACAGCGGGTCCTTTCCTGTGGGAAAAATAGCGCCGGGCCAAACATAACGTCTAGGGTGTTCCGGAATGGCTTACGAGATTCCCTCTGTTGTTCCCTACTATCCTGTCCCGAACAGGGCCAACCACAGGCTCAACCTCGAAGCTGGACCTGACAAGGAGTACGAGGACATAGGCTGGAACAGGGGAGTCTTGAGCGACGGACGCCCATTCAGGGTAGAGTACTGGTGCTGCAACGGCCTCTCGGTCCTCACTTTCTTCATGTCAACGAAAGGCATAGAGAAGGCAACAGACCGGTATTTCAGGGAGCTTCTCGTAGATGAGGGCATCCTCACGTTCCTGACGGCCGATTCCGCCCTGAGGGCGAAGAAGATCACGGACGCCTCCGGGAACGAGATGTGGTCGGTCAACGTAGCGGTGGGCGACCAGGAGGGGCTTTTGGTGGGAGAGACGGTATTGCTGAAGCGTTACCGCGAGCCGGGCTAGACGGAGGAAATCAGAGAGAAGGGCCGCGATTGCGGCCCTTCTCTCTATGACCTCTCGGCCTTATTTGATCCTGTTCCTCACGATCTCGTCGACGACCGAAGGATCGGCTAGCGTGCTCGTATCGCCAAGCTGATCGATCTCGCCCGAGGCGACCTTCCTCAGAATCCTCCTCATAATCTTACCGGACCTGGTCTTCGGAAGACCTGGCACGAACTGGATCTTACCCGGCGAAGCAATGGGACCGATTTCCTTTCTCACGTGGGCCACGAGCTGTTTCCTCAACTCATCGCTGCCTGTCTGGCCCACCTTGAGAATAACGTACGCGTACAGGTCTTCGCCCTTCACATCGTGGGGGAAGCCGACCACCGCCGCCTCTGCCACTGCAGGATGGGAGACGAGCGCGCTCTCGACTTCGGCTGTCCCGATGCGGTGGCCCGACACGTTCACCACGTCGTCTACGCGGCCGAGGAGCCAAAAGTAGCCGTCCTCGTCCCTTCTGGCGCCGTCACCCGAGAAATAGAAGCCCGGCTGCTGTACAAAATAGGTGTTGTAGAACCTTTCAGGGTCCTTATAGACGCCCCTCATCATGCCCGGCCAGGACCTTGTGATGCAGAGCTCGCCGCCCTCGTTCACCCCTGCCTCTGCCGAGGGCTCGGAGGAGGAGCCTCTCGGCTTGAGGACCACCGCGTCAACGCCGAAAAACGGCAGCGTAGCCGAGCCCGGTTTCGTCGGCCATGCACCGGGAAGGGGCGTGATTAGGATTCCCCCGGTCTCCGTCTGCCACCACGTATCGACGATGGGACATTTTTCCCGACCGATGTTTTTGTGGTACCACATCCATGCCTCCGGGTTGATCGGCTCGCCGACGGAGCCGAGGAGCCTCAGGGAGGAGAGGTCCCTCTTGGCCGGCCATGCGTCGCCCTCTCTGGCAATGGCCCTGATTGCGGTCGGCGCGGTATAGAATATGCTCACTTTGAATTTCTCGACGATCTGCCAGAACCTGTCCGGCTGGGGGTAGGTGGGAACGGACTCGAAGACGATAGACGTGGCGCCGTTCGCGAGGGGGCCGTAAACGATATAGCTGTGGCCGGTGACCCAGCCGATGTCGGCGGTGCAGAAGAAAATATCCTTGTCCTTGTAATCGAAGATGTACTTCATGGTAGCGTAGACATAGACCATGTAGCCGCCGATAGTGTGCATGACGCCCTTCGGCTTGCCCGTAGAACCCGAAGTGTAAAGGATGAAGAGCGGGTCCTCCGCATCCATCTCTTCCGCAGGACATACATCGCTTATATCGGAAGCCGCCACCTCGTCTCCGAAGAAGGTGTCCCTACCCGCCTTCATCGGGACCTCAAGCCCCCCGAGCCTCTTGACGACGATCACGCTCTCCACTTTGTGGCCCTGTTTCTCGCACAGGTCGCACGCGCTGTCCGCGCTTGCCTTCGAGTTGACGTGCTTACCCGAGCGCCAGTAACCGTTCGCTGTGATAAGGACGGTTGCGCCGGCATCGAGTATCCTGTCTCTCAGGGCCTCTGCCGAGAAGCCGCCGAAGACGATCGTGTGGACAGCACCGATTCTGGCGCAGGCCATCATTGCTACAGGGAGCTCGGCGATCATGGGCAGATAGATTGCCACCCTGTCGCCCTTCTTCACGCCTTTCTTTTTCAAGACATTGGCGAACCGGGAGACCTGCTTGAGCAGTTCGCGGTAAGTGAACTTTTTCACGTCGTCATCGGGCTCGCCCTGAAAGATTATGGCGGTCTTGTCGCCTTTCCCTTTCTCGATCTGATAATCGAGACAGTTGTAAGAGATGTTGGTCTTGCCGTTGATAAACCATTCGATTTCCGCTTTCGGGAAGTTCTCCCGGTTCACCTTGTCCCATTTCTTGAACCAGAAGAGCTCGCTCGCGATTCCCCCCCAGAACTTCTCGGGGTTCTGGATGGACTCTTTCCACATTCTTTCATACTCTTCCCTGCTCTTGACGTACGCCTGCTTGACAAACTCCTCAGGTGGGGGAAATTTTCTCGTTTCCTCCATCATACTTGTAATGGTAGTTTTTCCTTCCGCCATAAATACCTCCTCATTGGATGTGGTATGCGAGGGCATAAGATTATTGCTGTTAGATGACCCGATCCCCCGTGCATAGTTTTAGTTGAATCTATGTGCTTTGTCAACAAAAATTGTGCATATTATCACAATCTAGCAGAAACTCTGATTTTGTCACGTTTTCAAAGGCTTATCCGCGGCTGCCGCGGCAGGCGTATTCCGAATGCCCTGTCCCGAACCGGGTAGTGGGCCATTCCTTTTGCCTGACCGAGAGTCGGCGAGGGCCGGGTAGGCGAGCGCACTTGACGTAGAGACGATTTGTTACTACCTTTATCTACGAGTGCCAAAACTCGGGAGGAGGCATGATGGAGAAAAGGATACTCGTGATCGATGACGAAGGCGACTTTTGTGAGTTCGTCAAGGAAAGTCTCGAGAAAACGGGAAACTTCGAAGTGTTCGTCTCTACGGACGGCGCCTCCGGGATTGCCACGGCAGAGACGGAAAAACCTGAACTTATACTCCTGGATATAAATATGCCCAGAATGAATGGTGCCGAGGTAGCCGATCGCCTGCTTCACGGGGAGAATACGAAGGATATTCCTATCGCCTTCATCACAGGGCTCCTGACCAATGACGAGGTGAAGAGAAGGAGCGGCTACATACATGGTTTTCCGTTCATCAGCAAGCCTCTCACGATAAGTGAGCTTGTAACCCACATTGAGGCCGTCTTTGAAGTCGTGAAGGCGGAGCAGCGCTTTATCGAGCTCATCGAACGCTGATAGCGGCCGGTTTCTTGCCCGATTGAAGCGAATGGATGCGACTTATATTCTCTTCTATGGCCCGCGGCCTTAAGCGGGGGCGGGCCGAAGGGGTATCCGGCATGGGCATCAGGGTTATCCCCCTTGAAAGAGGCAAAGTCCCTGGAGAGCGGGCCGAGGTTCGTCGCGACCGGACGGTAGAGACGGATATACTCGAAGCGATCTCGGTCAACGTGCGCCTCCGCCACATAAAAGACTTGGGGCTATGGGTCGACGGAGGGGTGGTCCACCTCAGAGGATTCGTCAAGAACGAATCCGAACAGGCAACGCTCCGCCGGGCCGTCGCGCTCGTGCGAGGCGTTCACGCCGTCTGGGACCTGGTAGAAAGGCCCGACCGGCTGCCCCTGAAAACAATCGATATCGGCTGCGGCAGTCATAAACAAGCCGAGACGGCAGTCGGACTCGACCGGTCTCCTCACGATCCGGTGGAGGTAGTTGCCGATCTGGAAGAGGGCCTTCCCTTCACGGATGGATCGGTCGACCATATCTTTGCCGTTCACGTGCTCGAACACGTGAAAAACCTCATTCCCCTCATGAACGACATCCACAGGGTCTTGAGGCACGACGGCGTCCTGCACGTGCTGGTCCCCTACTGGCGAGACGCGGTAGCCGTTGCAGACCCTACGCACGTGAGGTTCTTCGTGCCCCAGAGTTTCAGGATATTCTGCGAGCGTAAAGAGGGTGTCAGACCCTACCGGCCCCTGATGATCTCCCATAACCGCGATACGGTATTTGCCGATCTTATGCCCGATAAGGCGGGTATGGGCGCAGGCGACGACGATATGGTCCGTTTTTTTCTATAAGGGACAACTTGTGCGGTTTATCCCCTGTCCATCGCGAAGCGCTTACGGAGTTGCCTTCTGATCTCGACAGCCGTATTGGAAAGCTGTCGCGGGTCATCGGACGCGCAGAAAAAGCTCTGCCCGATGTGTTCGAAGGCCTCGATGCACCGGGTGAGAGCTTTCATGGCCACGGCGGCCGAATCGATGGCGTCCTCGGACAGGCCGCTATGGTCTGAGGCGACCGCCCTTCGGGTCTTGACAGACACAATTCTGTGGTACCAGACGAGGTCATCGAAGAGGGCCCTTTGTCCTGGCTTCAGATACGGCTCTGCCGTCTTAAGGAAGGCGTACGTCTTAGTGGTGAAGGCGAGGGCAAGTCTGTACAATGCGTCGTCGTCGACGGAGGACCGATCGAGCATGCCGAGCTCCGTACTGTAATCGAGATCTATGGAGAGCCCGGCTGCTATCTCTTTCAATATCTCCATTGTCTCATCGAGTGATTCTTTCACGTCTTCGAGAGAGGCGCTGCGCAGGCCATCGCTCCTGCCTCCCATCTGTCTCGAAGAGGTCTTGCTCTGAAGCAGCGCGAAGATCTCGCAACGTTCCGTCTCTTCGCATCGCTCGCAGAGATAGTCGCAGATATTGAACGGAGACCTCACTTTTCTGCCGCCCGCCTGAAAAATAATTTCATGGTCCTTATATTCGCCCAATTCAATTCGATTTGCAAGGATATTAAGTCAAGAGAATCTTAGGTTGGACCATTCACTTGTGGGGTGGGCTTTTTTCCTTCTTCGGGACTCCCTTCCTTACAGAAGCCCGTAAGGCATGGCGCGCTTCGACCATTCGCTCGTGGGGTGTTCCCGCCTCAGTTTTTCGAAGGCCTCCTTGAGCGGCTGGGGGTTGTGCGTCTCTTTATACTGAATAACGCCGCGCAGATAGATTGCTTCAGGCGCGGCCGCACTCTGCGGGTAGCTGTTGATGATCTTCTCCACATCGCCATCGGCCTGACCCAGGCTATCTCGATCGAAATTAACCTTTGCCATGCCGAGGAGCAATCCCGGAATAAACTCTTCCGGAGGCAGGAAGCCGACGATCCTGTGGTGCTCCTTGCCGCCGTCGTCCAGCATGAGGATAGTCGGCGTCCATTTCACATTGTACATCGAAGCGTAGGGTTGGGAATCAAAGAGCAGTTGAACCGGTATGACGCGGTTGTTGATAAACTCTGCAACGCGGCTGTCAGGGTACGTAACTGCACCCATCTGTTTGCAGCCTATTCAGTTAGGATTAAAGAAATCGAGCAGTACCGGTTTTCCCTCCGATTTCGCCAGGGAGAGGGCGGTCTCCAAATCCCCTATCCATTTTATATCTGCCATACGGTCCTCCTTCCAGGCACATCCGCCTTTCTAAGCGATCTATATCTGACGCTCCTTGCTGGCGCTCCGATCCTTCCCTAATATAAGGTCTCCAGTCGCCGATAGCAAGGAGCGTTTTTCAGCGAAAGATGCGAGCCAAGGTCCTTTGCGAAAGCTGGCGTGGGCGCATCGATGGGTCTATAATTATGTTGCGTTTACGAGGGCGCTCCCATGATCTGGCGCAGAAAGGAAAGAGAGGCCGTCGTGCCGGAGGAGAGATACGAAACACTCCGGAGGAGGATAGTCGCCCTTCTGAAAGAGAGGCCCCTTTCGGCAAGGCAGATATCCAACGAGCTCCGGATTCCGGAAAAGGACGTTTACGAACATCTGGAACACATCAGGAGGACGACGGGCAGCAGGTTCACGGTGCAGCCCGCGCGTTGCGAGAGGTGCGGTTTTGTCTTCCGGAAGAGGTACCGGTTGAAGAAGCCGGGCAAGTGTCCCATGTGCAGGAAGGAGTCGGTGGGGGAACCCGTTTTCTCTGTCGAAGAACCTGATTAGGACGTCCGGAAGTCTTCTTTCATTCCTTCCCGGACGTGCCTTTTTGTCCCGTCAACCTGGCTTCGGCCATTCGCTTGAGCCTTTGTCTCCTCAGGAAATATCCCAGCCAGCCCAGCATCCAGAGGATAAGGATGGTAAGCATTACAGGTCTGTCGAACTTTCTGATATCCCTGAGCAGGTTCTCGAGGACGGTGCCGAAGAGAAAACCGAAGAGCCCCACGATAACGGACCAGGCAAAGGCTCCTATGATGTTGAGGAAGACGAACTGGGAGACTTTCACGTCACTCATCCCTATGGCAAAAGGGGTGACGGAGCGAAGGCCGTAGAGGAAGCGGAAGCTGACGATGATCAGGCGGTGGTAACGCTCAAGTAAATTTTGTACTTTAACCACCCTCACTTGCCATAGAGGGCGGCTTCTCAAAAAAGTCTTGCCCTTCAGGCGGCCCAGGAAAAAATAGAACTCGTCTCCCGATACTGCGCCCAGGAAAGCGGTCATGATTACCCAATGGGTGTCCATGTACCCCTGATGTGCGGCAAAAGACGCGGCGATTAGGATGGTCTCTCCCTCGAAGAAGACACCTATGAACAACGCCAGGTAGCCGTAATGAGCGATAAAGGTCTCGGCGCTCATGAGCGTGAAGAAACATAAGCCCCATGGGCGATGCTGTCAAAGGGCCAGGGCGGAAGCTCACTCCTCCCTTCCTATGCCCAGTTTCTTCATCTTGTACCTCAACATCCTTTCGCTTATCCCAATTGCCTCTGCAGCCCTTGTCTGGACCCAGTTGGCAGCGACAAGGGCCTCCGTGATCATCCTCTTCTCCATCGACTCGACCACCTGCTTCATGCTACCGTCTGTAGGCACGGGTTCCACCGCGCCGTATATGGAAAGGTCTTCCCTCGTTACGTATTCTCCCCTTGAAAGGACGACGGCACGTTCGACGATGTTCTCAAGCTCCCTCACATTGCCGGGGTAGTCGTGCTTGATGAGGACATCCCTGGCTTCCCTTGAGAAGCCTCTGACGTTTTTCTTGTGCCTTGCGTTCAACCTTTTGAGGAAGAAATCGAGCAGAAGGGGGATATCTTCCTTCCTCTCGCGCAAGGGGGGGATCTCTATCTGCACTATGTTCAGCCGGTAATAGAGGTCTTCCCTGAAGCGGCCCTGCTTCACCTCTTCCTCGAGGTTCTTGTTGGTGGCGGTTATGATGCGCACGTCTACTTTCACGGGGTGAAGGCCGCCCAGCCTTTCTATCTCCCTCTCCTGGAGCACCCGGAGAAGCTTCGGCTGCAATGACAGGGGCACGTCGCCGATTTCGTCGAGGAAGACGGTCCCCTTGTTGGCGAGCTCGAACTTCCCCAGCTTTTTCTGGTATGCCCCGGTGAAAGCGCCCCTTTCATAACCGAACAACTCGCTTTCGAGAAGAGTGTCCGGAATGGCCGAACAATTGACCTTGACCAGGGGCTGGTCTTTTCTCTCGCTCAGCTCGTGGATAAGGTTGGCGACGATCTCCTTGCCGACGCCGCTCTCGCCCTGGACCATGCAGGTAGAGTCGGTCTTGGCCACGCGCACAATAAGGCTGACGATCTCGTGCATCCTCTCGCTGGCATAGACGATGTTCTCCGACTTCATCCGGTCTTTCAGGGCCTCTTTCAGTATGAGGTTCTCATGGATGAGATGCAGGCGCTCCTCGACCTTCTTTATCTTGAAGAGGAGGTCGTCAAGATCGATGGGTTTGGTGAGATACTCGAAAGCGCCCGCTTTCAAAGCCGTCACCGCGTTCTCGATGCTGCCGAAGGCGGTGATCATAATCACCTGGATTTCGGGGTTCATCTCCTTCAGTCTCTTGAGCACCGTCAGGCCGTCCATGTCGGGCAGCTTGTAATCAAGGAGCACTATCTCGAAGGTGCTGTCCTTGGCTAGTTGGAGCGCCCGTTGCCCGTCGCCCGCTCCGGTCGCCGCATAGCCTTCCTTATTGAGAAGACCTTCGAGCAGACCTCGCTGAGCCTCCTCGTCTTCAACGACCAAAATGCTTATATTCTCCATGTCACGACCCCTTTCTCAACGGTAAAGTGATGACGAACGTGCTCCCTCTGCCCTCCTCGCTCAAGACCCTTATGTCTCCGCCGTGGTCCTTTACGATCATGTAGGAAAGGGGCAGGCCGAGGCCCATGCCCTTGTCCTTCGTAGTATAGTGATACTCGAATATCTTTGACAGATCGCTCCTTTTGATGCCCGGGCCCGTGTCCCTGATGAAAACCTGGACACGGGGGCTTTCGAGGGATGCCGAAATGTACATTGTCCCGCCTCTGGTCATCGCTTCAATGCCGTTGACGATAAGATTGTAGAAGACCTGGGTCATCCTTTCCTTCTGACATTCGATTATCAACTGCCCGTCCACTTCGTTCGAGACAAGGACACCCGCCCGGTCCGCGTTTTCCCGCAGTATAGTGACAACGTCGTCGATGATGGCGCGCAGGTTACGCGGCTCCATGCCGGTGTCGGCTTTCGTGGAGAGGAGAAAATCCTCGACGATCCGGTTCACCCGCAGGAGCTCCGAGCGCACGATGCCGAGGAACGCGTGGTACTCCTCCCTTTTTTCCTCTTCCGGGACAAATTCCCTCTTCAACCTTTGAATGGAGATACCGATGGCGTTGAGGGGGTTCCGTATCTCATGGGCCATGCCCGAGGCTAGCCTCCCGAGGGAGACCAACCTGTCTTTCATGGCCATATCCTTCTCCATCTCGGAGAGCTTGTGCGCGTTTTTTCTCTCGAGCCGAAATATCAGATAGATGCCTGCCGCCCCGCCCAGCACGAGAAAGAAAAGGAGCATGATGAAGTTGGCGCTAGTCCTCTTGATCGTGTCGACAGCGAGCTTGTTCGATACGAGTATCTCCATCGAATACCGAGGGAAATATTGGGAATCGAGAGGCTTCAGGATGGAGAACACATTCTTGGGCCTGTTCTTCGACCCCAGATAAAGGTTACCGTCGCCGTCGTAGATGCTGATTTCTGCAATGTTCAACCTCTTCTTCTCGTTCTCCAGTATGGTCTTCATGACGTACGTCTTCCTCAGGTTCTCGAGCTCCCCGGGGCTCAGCTCGAGAAAGACGATCCTGTCGGCCACCCTAGTGCCCATGAACAGGCTGCGCCTTCTCTCAGTGGGCATCCTCACGACGGTCTGCCGGTCCTTGTTACGAAGGAGGTTGAGATCGCCCTTTTCGACCTTTATCGATCCCCTCCGCAAAAGCTGCTTCCCGCTCTTATCGAAAACAAGGACGTTCTTGAGGGACGGGTCCGGGTCAGACCCCTTTGTCTTGGTCGCCCGGCTGTAAAGGTCGTCGACAATTGCCTCATCGTAGGTCATCACGTTGAGGAAATTGGGGGTAATGATTGAGGGCGACTTCTCGATAAGGAGGAGATATTCCATATTCATCTCTATCTCCTTGGCGATGGTCTGGAACAATGTCTCGCCCTCCCCGAGCAGCAATCCCTCCACGTTTTTCTTGATGATGGCGATTTGAAAAAAGCCCGTGATCGCGATGAGTATGAAGAATATGCCGAAGAGGAGAAGGGGGAAAAGGATTTTTCTATCTTCCATGCATCCGGTACCCCGGCCCGGGGGCATATCTCGGCACGGCGGGAGCAGGCCGTGCAGGTCTTGGAGGGCTCGGCCCGGAAGGCCCCGTCCAGGACGGTCTTACGGCCTTTCTGGTCTCCTGCTCCGTGAACCTGTTGAAACGCCCCCTCTGTTCGTTGTTAAAGACCCCGGATACTTCCCCGCGGTATTGATTGAACAGGCGCTGCCTGGATGCCTCTATTCGGCCCAGGTCATTTTGCAGTCTTTGCGCCCTTTCCCTCTGGTCAGGCCGGTTCGGGTCGATCTCCCGGAGCTCGAGCCGTTTCCGGGCCGCCTCGTCGTTGAGGGACCTCCATTCACCCATGTATCTTCTCTTTATGCCGTCCACCTGTATCTTCTGTGAGTCCGATAGGTTGAGGCCCCTCTCGAACTCGCCGTACGATTGCTGAGCAAAAAGCGAAGGCGCATACAGGATTAAGACGGACAAGGCCAAAAGGAGGCGCGAGATCACGGCCGGCTATCTCTTTTTTCTCTATGTGTACAATTTCAAGGATTTACGGGCACCCGCACCTCGAGGGCCGGGACCCGCTGCCCTTTCTGCCGACTGCCGGGCACGCCCGTGCCGCCCATGGCGTCTACGGCCGCCCCTCTTTGCGTATTGTAGTCCTCGGATGCGCACGAATAAGTCACCACCGGAAGGGCGATAGGTATGATAGGTGCGATCTTTTTCATGGCCCAATCCTCCTCACCCTTTTTAGCAATAGTGGTGCCAAAGCCACGAAGCCCCCGCATTGCGGGATTTCATCTCCCCCGGCCCTATCATCCGGAACGGTCCGGGACCGACAAATGACAAAAAAGTCAGGCAGAGTATAGAGCATCTCGACATAAATGTCGAGAGGGAAAAGAGCCGGGCCCTCCGAAGACAGCGTAAGCGCATTTGAAAATACTCCCTTTACTAGCAGCCCGAACACCGCGCCGACTATAGGCGCGGCCGATGGGTTCCCTTCCCGCCAACGCTCTTACACCTGCCATTCTCTCTGCCAGTTTCTTTTCTTTTGAGTCTTTCCGTCCATCCCCGGCAAGGCCCTTCCGGAGTATTCCATTTGCGCCATTAATCTACACTCTCCTAGGGAGGGATCTTACAAGAGGATTCC
>JBEKOT010000076.1:0-15421 GCA_049521495.1 Syntrophorhabdales bacterium
GCTCACCAATCGTCTGCGCAGCAGTATATTGCCGTGGGCGTTCCGACCTCTCTCAAGCTTATCGAGGGCTACGAGGCAAACAAGGCGGCCCAGCTCGCCGTGGAGGAGATCAACGCGAAGGGCGGCGTAAAGGTGGGTAAAGAAAAGAGGCTGCTGAGGCTCGAGGCGCTCGACATCAGGGACGGAGAGCCGGGCGTGCCGGTCTCGGAGGCGCTCCTGGGCATAGAGAAGCTGATACTCGACAAGAAGATCTATGCCGCTGTCGTCGGCAATTTCAGGTCCGAGGCGCTTCTGGCGGCTATGGACATCTACTCGAAGTATAAGATCGTCAACATAGGCACCATAGCCATGACGCCCAAATTCCAGGAGAAGGTCCTCTCCGACAAGGATAAGTACAAATACTCCTTCCGTCAGTGTCTCGACTCGAAATATCTGGCCGGCTACATACAGGGCCTGATGTCGCACATAGGGAAGCAGTTCGGGTTCAAGAAGGTGTTCAAGGCCAACGGATGGACCGTCGTCGATTTCGAGAGGTACCCGACGGGCGCAACCGATTTTTCCCCCGGCCTCATGAAGGCGAAAGCCGGCGGCAGCCAGGTTATTCTGCCCATCTTCGACATGCCCACGAGCGGCATACTCGTGAAGCAATGGGAGTCCATGAAGATACCGGCCCTGATGACGGGTTTCATTTCGCCCCTGATGGGGTCGAAGGGCTGGAGCACCTTCGGGAGCCAGATAGAGGGCTCGATCAATGTGCCCTTCGAGCTGGGCAACCTTCCCGTCAGGGCCTATCCGCCGGCTACGCGGTTTTACGAGGACTACAAGAAGAGGTGGAAAGAGGAGCTCCAATCGGGTCACGGCGTCGCCCCCGCCTATGACGCTGTATACGTTCTAGCCGCGGCCTTGGAAAAAGCCGGCACTCTCGACCCCGACAAGGTGGCCGCGGCCGTGGAAGCAACGGACATGGCCGGGGCTGTCGGCAGGATCAAGTACGACGCAGGCCATCAGCTCGTCTTCGGGAACGACCCCAAGACGAGCGCGTCGGCCGCCGTCTTCCAATGGAGGAAGGGGGCCAGGGTAATCGTCTATCCCGAGGCGATTGCTGACGACCAGATCCAGAGGCCGGCCTGGATGAAGTAGTAAAGTAATGCTTATATATGGCCTGATCAACAGCGCTGTCCTTGCCCTCATGGCCTTGGGCTTCAACCTGACCTTCGGTATAAGCGGGGTCGCCAATTTCTCTTACGGCGCAATCTACGTGGTGGCCGGGTTCGTCGCCTGGGGGCTCATGGAGAAGCTCCACGCGCCCCATCTTTTGGCCGACGCAGCCACGATCGGCCTCGCAGCCGTCTTCGGCTTCTATCTTTACAAGCTGGTCCTCAAGAGGATCAGGGGCCTTGTCATATCCGAGGTAATAGCGACTTTCGCCGTCTCCCTCGTGATGCTCGAGCTGCTCCGCTACATCGGGTTCATAGGCTTCAGGTACTCCCTGCCCGTCTTCATCGACGGCTCTGTAGAGATTTTTGACGCCTTCGTGGACATCCAGAGGCTTCTCATCATCGGGTTCGGCATAGTCGTGCTATTTGCCCTCTACGTCTTCACCCACTACACGAAGATGGGCCTTGCCTTTCGCGGCATCGCCCAGGAGGAGCATACGTCGCTCTCTCTGGGCATCAATCCCGACAGGATTGCCGCCTGGAGCATGGGCATTGGCTCGGGTCTGGGCGCCTTCGCCGCAGTCGTTATCCTCCCCCTCGGAACCATAACGGTGGACAGCGGCTACGACGTTCTCATCAACGCCCTTTCCGTCTGCATCGTCGGCGGTCTCGGCAGCACCTTCGGCGTTATAGTGGCCAGCTTCATCATCGGCTACGCCCAGACCCTAACGGCCACCTATATATCGTCCCACTATACGATGATCGTGAGCCTCGTCGCAATCCTGTTTATACTTGCCGTAAGGCCTTCAGGGCTTCTCGGACGGCAAAAGGAGCTGGAGGAGCGGGTGTGAGCGAGGCAGCGGCGGGGAATTTCAGAAAGGAGCGCATCGCCAGGGGCATCAAGGCCCGCTCCGACGATATATACGCGCTCGTCTCCTACAAGGAGATGTGGTACCTCCTCTTCCCCAGGCTCGTCCCCATCGTGGCCGTCGCCGTCATTGCCTTGATCGTGCCCCTCTACTGGAAGAAGGTCGTCGTCACCACGTGCATCTTTGCCATGCTTGCCGTGTCGTGGGATTTTCTTTCTAGCTGCGGGATGCTCTGTCTAGGCCAGGCCCTTTTCTTCGGCATGGGCTCCTTCGCCGCAGGGGGGCTCAACCACTACCTCCATCTCCCCCTATGGGCAACGATACCGGCCGGCACCGTGCTGGGCGGGCTAGTCTCGACCATAATCCTCCTGCCTGTCATCAGGCTGCGGGGCATCTACTTTGCCATGGTGACCCTCATGCTGCCCCTCATGCTGATGCGCCTTATAGAGGCGACCAGGATATTGGGGGGGACGGAGGGGCTGACCGGTCTCTCCCCCTTTCCTTCGGAGTGGGTAGAGGTCGTGCTGGTGCTCGCTGCCATGTGGTGCGCCCTTTTCGGCCTCCGCAGGTTGATCGCCTCGGACTTCGGCCTCATATTCGTCAGCATCAGGGACAACGACAGGGCGACTATGGCGTGCGGAATAAACATATATGCGAAAAAGGCCCAGGCCCTCTTTATCGGGAGCTGCATCGGCGCCTTTTGCGGCGCCTTCATGACACACTCGTACATGTTCACGGGGATGCCGGTCTTTGCCCTCGAGTTCTCGATCCTGCCCATCGCCGCCTCCGCTGTCGGAGGCATAGGGACGCTCGCCGGGCCTCTCATGGGGGCCATGATCCTCGTGCCCCTCTCAGAGGTGCTGCGGGAGTTCGGTAGCCTTAGGATAGTGTTCTACGGGCTGATCCTGGTCGTCTGCGTCGTCGCCCTGCCCGAAGGCATATTCCACTACCTTTCGAGGAAGTATAACGAGATGGAGCGATGGGTCAGAATCGATTGAGGAACAGGGGGGACGGCGTCAATGGCCTTGCTTGAGGTGAGGGACATCAAAAAGGGCTTCGGCGGTGTGACGGCCGTGGACGCCCTTAGCGTGGACGTGGAGGAGAACACCCTCCTCGGTATTATCGGCCCTAACGGCTCCGGGAAGACGACCCTCGTCAACATTATTACCGGCTTCGTGAGGCCCGACAGGGGGAGCATCCGCTTCAGGGGGAGGGAGCTCGTGGGGCTCGCGCCGTACAGCGTCGCGAACCTGGGGATAGGAAGGGCTTTCCAGATGGTCAAGCCCTTTTTTCACCTCCCCGCTTACAAGAACATGATTGTCCCCCTCTCGTCTCCAAGGGTCAGAGCTTCCTTGGGAGGGGCGTACGGGGACAAGGACGCAATTGCTCTGGACATCCTTGAGGAGGTGGGGTTTGAGCGCGATTCATCGGTTCCCTACAAGGGGGCGAGCGTCCTGCCCCACGGCTATCTTCATCCTCGACGAGCTCTTCTCGGGCCTCTCCATTGCCGAGGTGATGAGCATCGTTCCCATTATAGAGAAGCTCCTGCACGAAGGGAAGACGGTTATAATGGTAGAGCACAGGCTCAAAGAGCTGTTCCGCATCGCCGACAAGGTTATCGTTCTCAATTTCGGCAGGAAGATCAAGGAAGGGCCGCCGAAGGAGATACTGGAGGATGAAGAGGTGAGGCGGGCTTACCTGGGGGTAGAAGTGTGAGCTGGCGGCTGCGTCTGAGGCGCATCTTTGGCGTCGCGCTGCGCCCTGCGGGACTCCGACGTACTGGAAAAGTACGCCTCCGTTCCTCGGGCTTACGCCTCACCAAATCTGCATCCTCATACTTGCCGCACCATATAATGGAGAAGGGATGCTCAGCGTAGATAACCTGATGGTCTTCTACGAGAACGCGCTGGCGATCAACGACCTCTCGATGCAGGTACGGGAAGGTGAGATCGTCGGAATTATCGGGTCGAACAGCGCCGGCAAGACAACCCTCGTGAATACGATATCCGGTCTCCTCCTCGATACCAAGCTGAAGGAGCAGAGAAGGGGTGGTGAAAGGATCACCATATTCGGAAAGGTCTTTTTTCTGGGCAAGGATATATCCCTCACCTGGCCGGACGAGAGGGTGAGGATGGGTGTCGTCCTCTCACGGGAGCGCCACCCGGTTTTTGTCGAGAGCGGCGTGGAAGAAAATCTCAAGATCGCCTCCTATCTCCTGCCCAGAGGAAGGATGGGGCAGCTCGTCTCGGAGGTCTACGGGATTTTCCCTGCCCTAGTCCCGTTAAGAAAGAGAAAGGCGGGGTTCCTATCCGGCGGGGAACAGCAGATGCTTGCCATCGGCATGTCCCTCATGGCGAAGCCCAAGCTGATGCTCCTGGATGAGCCGCTTCTGGGCCTTGCTCCGGCCGTCCAGGTAAAGCTCATCGAGTCGATCGTCGCCATAAGAAAAGATGCGGGCGTCACAATGCTCATCTGCGAGCAGTTTGCCCGCCCGATACTGCCGATCATCGACAGGGGATACGTCCTCGAGAACGGGATGCTGGCGCTGCAAGGCACCGGGGCCGAGCTTTACGGCAATCCCGAGATCAAAGCGGCCTACTTCGGGGTTTAGGATGACGGGTGTCTATGAATCTTTCGCAAGAGTGGCGGCACAGCACAGGGGAAGGGCAGCCGTCGTCTATCTCGGTGAGGTACTCACTTTCGGTGACCTCTTCGAGGCCGTCGAATGCCTCTCTACAGGGCTCGCCTCGATAGGCGTCAAACGGCACGACAGGATCATCGTCTACCTGCCTAATACGCCCCAGTGGATCATGAGCTGGCTCTCGATCCAGAAACTCGGGGCCGTCGCGATACCAATCGCTCCTATTTACACCTCCCGTGACCTCGGCTACATTGCCCGCGATTCGGGCGCAAGAACGGTGATCTGCGCGGACACCAACTTCGGCTACGCAAAGGAGCTGAAGGTACAAGGGGTCCTCGACAGGATCGTCATCACGGGGATGGCTGACCTCCTGCCCATGTATAAGAGGCTGATCGGGAAGGCTTTCGACCGCGTCCCCGAAGGCAGGATAGAAAAAGGCAAGGATGTTTTCAGGCTGACAAAACTCATGGCCAGGCGGGAGCCGGCCGAGGGCGCCGCCGTCGATCCCCACGAACCCCTGGAGATGCTCTATACGGGCGGGACCACGAAGGACCCGAAGGGGGTGCCTGTCAACCACGCTTTCTTTCTGGAGTCCGTCACGGCCCAGCTCGAGAACAGCTATGCCATCTGTCCGCCCCCGGAGAACGTAACCCTCCAAGGGGGCCCGCTTTTCCATATACTCGGGCAGGTCTTCGGCCTGGGCCCTTTATGCGTTTCAGGCGACTGTGTAATCATCATGCCGAAGGTAAACATAGACGCCGTGCTCTATTCGGTGGGGAAATATCGGGCAAAAACATTTTTCGGCGTCCCCGCCCTGTACAGGATGATCCTGGAGCACGACAGGGTGGATTTCTACGATCTTTCCTCGCTCGTTTACTGCTTTTCCGGCGGCGATGTCCTTCCTCAGGAGACGGCCCGCAGGTGGAGGGAAAAGTTCGGCAAGGAGATCTATGAAGGCTACGGGGCGACGGAAACGTGCGGAGGCGTGACCATGCCGCCCGTAGAGCGGGAGAGACCCCCCGGGAGCATAGGGACGGTCTTGAGGACGAAAAAGGTCAGGATCGTCGACGAGTCCACCATGGAGGAGATGGGGGAGAATCAACCGGGCGAGCTGATCGTCTCCTCGGAGCATATGGTCGAGGCCTACTGGAACAAAGAGGAGGAGACGGCGGAGGCCTTCATCGATCTCGACGGCCTCAAGTGGTACAGGACCGGCGACGTGGTGAGGAAAGACGGGAACGGCTTTTTCTACTTCGTCGACAGGACGGCAGATACGATAAAGCACAAAGGCTACAGGGTGTCGTCCTCGGAGATCGAGGCAGCGCTCCAGGAGCATCGTGCGGTCCTCTCTGCCTGTGCAGTAGGGATTCCCGACGAAAAGGTAGGGGAGAGGATAAAATGTTTCGTCGTGCTAAAGGAGGATGTCAAAGGCGTCACTGGTTACGACCTGATACACTGGTGCAGGGACCGCCTTGCCCCATACAAGATACCGAGTTACATCGAGTTCAGGGATATGCTGCCCAAATCGAAGGTCGGCAAGCTGCTGCGCAGGGAGATGCGGCGGGAGGAGCGTAAACGACACGAGGAACAGCAATGAGCCGGACGTGGCAGGCGCGCGCCGGCAAGGCCGCAAACGTCCCTTGTGCGCTGCCTTTCTTTTGGAGTATAATTTTTCTGCCTTGATTCACAGAATTTTATATTATCTCTATGAGAAGCGTCTTTCCCGCAAGATCAAAAGGCGTAACATACCCACGCACCTCGGTCTGATCCTCGACGGCAACCGCCGCTACGCCAGGGAGATGGGGCTTGACGACGTGGCGGACGGGCACCGCGAAGGAGCCCGGAGACTCGACGAGGTGCTGCAGTGGTGCGCCGACCTGGGCATAAAGATCGTGACGGTCTGGGTCCTCTCTCCGGAAAACATTTCCAGGAGCAAAGGCGAGGTAGAGGCCCTTTACGGGGTGATCAAGGACAAGATGGAGGACTTGACCCGAAACCCGGTGATAGGTAAGAACAGGTTCAGGGTAAAAGCCTTCGGCAAGCTTGAGAGCCTGCCGGTTGACCTGCAGGAAGCGATACAAAAGTGCGAGGCCTCGACAAAAAACTTTGACCGGCACATACTCAACATCGCCATCGGATACGGGGGCAGGGAAGAGATCGTAGAGGCTGCCAAGAAGGCGCTCATGCAGAAGAAGGGGTCTTCCGTGGAGGACCTCATCGAGGGGCTGACGGTCGAGGACATCGCAAATCATCTTTACACGTGCGATATCCCGGACCCTGACCTCATCATCAGGACGAGCGGCGAAATCCGGCTCTCGGGCTTTTTGCTCTGGCAGAGCGCATACAGCGAGTTCTATTTTTGCGATGCCCTGTGGCCCCTCTTCAGAAAAGTCGATTTCCTGAGGGCGATAAGGAGCTACCAGCACCGGAACAGGAGATTCGGAAAGTGAGCGGTCGCGGAGGCCGCTGGCGGCCCGAGCGCCCGGGCCGGACCGGTGACGGAGGATTTACAACCGCAGAAGCTCGGGGCAGATGGGGACTTAAATCCCCGCTGGTAAGGGTGGTTCTTGCCCTGTCCGCCGCTCTCCTCATCGTTGCCATATTCTATATTTACCAAGAGGGAGGATGGAGGTGGATCCTCCGCTACTTCAGGTATTTCTTCGAGGGCAGGAGACTAAAGGTCTTCCTCGCCTCCTTCGGTCCTTTTTCGGCGGTAGCCTTCATCTTTTTGCAGGCATTTCAGGTTGTTGTCGCTCCTGTGCCGGGGGAAGTGACGGGTTTTGTGGGAGGCCTCCTTTTCGGCAAGTTGTACGGGACGGCCCTGTCGACGGTCGGCCTGACTTTGGGCGCCCTCGTCGCCTTCTACATCGCCCGCCGGCTCGGGTCGGGCTTTGTCCGCAAGATCGTAAAGAAGGAGTACTTTGACCGTTTCGACTCTTTCATGGCTACGCACAAGGCCCAGAACATAACCTTCATCCTGTTCCTCATACCCGGTTTCCCGAAAGATTCCCTCTGCTATCTCCTTGGTCTCACCAGGATGCGCTACGTCGATTTTATCTTGATGAACGTGTGCGGCCGTCTGCCCGGCACGTTCCTTCTCTGCATGCAGGGCGACGCGATCAGGAACGGCCGGTTCGGCTCATTCTGGCTGATCCTGGGCGCCAGCATCGCCCTTGCCGTTTCCCTCTATTTCGGGAGGAACGCCGTTGTCCGGCTTAGTGCCTCTTGCGCTGCCCTGTTCAAAGCGAAAGGAGGGCGATGAGCAGGGCCAGGCCGATGCGGTAATAAGCAAAAACATCGAGCGAGTGTTTCTTGAGGTACTTGAGAAGGAATTCCAGACTTGCCGCCCCGAAGACGAAGGCGGAAATGAGGCCGACAGCGTACACTGAAATCTCCGACCCGTCCAGGGAGACATGGCGCGCCTCATAGAGGGAGACGCCCAGAACGATGGGAATGGAGAGGAGGAATGCGAAGTCGACCGCTTCGGACCGTCTCAGGCCAAGGAGCATGGCTGCGGTAATGGTGATGCCGCTCCTCGATACGCCGGGGACGAGGGCTATGGCCTGGGCGACGCCGATTGAGAAGGCAAGCCCGAAAGATATATCGTCATCGGTCCTTGCAGTGTGGATCCTTTCCGCGACGAGCATGAGAAGGGAGACGGCCACCAGGGTGAAAATAGTAATGTAAGGCGCGCGCAGCTCGGTCTCGATCATATTCTTGAACAAGACGCCAAGAACGGCAGCGGGTATCGTGCCCACAGCCAGTTTCAAGAGCAGGGAGCGGCGAAGGTCGCCCTGCCTTGCCATGTGAAGATCAACCTCAAAGATGGAGACGAGCCGCTTGGCATAGACGGCGAGCAGGGCGAGGAGAGTCCCGAAATGGAGCATCACGTCGTAGGTGAGCTTGTGGACGTTACTCTCGTTCATCTTGAAAATCCACGGGATGACGATAAGGTGGGCGCTCGAGCTTACGGGGAGAAACTCGGTTACCCCCTGGACGGCACCCATGATAACGCTCTGGATTGGCGTCATCTGCCTTCACCGGGCGGGTGGAAGTTGAAACCCACCTCGATGAGATCCGTCCGGAGCGAGGCCGGTATGGGAGGCAGGGTGTCTATGGACCGTAGCGCCCTGGCGATCGACTCGTCGTAGGCCCTGTTTCCCGATCTCTGCTCTATGGTCCAGTCCGTGATCCGGCCATCTTTCCTTATCTTGATGGAGACGACGGTCAAAAGACCCTTGGTAACGGAAAGGTTTGGGGAGTGCCAGCTCTCCTGGATTTTTTCCCAAACGTCCGCATAGTACTTCTGAAGGACCGGGTCGAAAGGCCCGGATGGTGTCCCGGAGCCCGGAATGCCGGGTGCTTTCGCAGGAGCGCCTTCCTTTTTTCCCGACACGTCCATATACTGTGTGCGCGATCTCAACTCCCTGATCCTCTGGTCGAGGGTCCTTACCTCATCCTTCGACACCGTCCTGGGGACATCCTTCTTCTTTGGGGCAAGGGACCTTTCTTTCGTGGTCGATACGACCCTTTCCTTGGGAGGGGGTTTTTTTGTTTCCACCTTCTTCGGAGCCTCGGGAAGGGCCGCCTTTACGGGGGGCGCCGGCGCGGCCTTCGGGACCTCCCGGCCGGCGGATATGTCGCCGACCAGGTTTACCGAGTAATAGGAAAAATCAGCTTTTTTGAACGCTTTCCTGAGGGGTATGCTGAGAGCCCCTATGATGAATACATGGAGGATCGCCGAGGCGACGAGCATCTTGTACCAGTTTTCTTCTCTCATATCTCATTTGGAGGTCTGGTGACTATATTGACCTTCTCGACCCCGGCCTCCTTTATGATGCCCATACAGGCCACTACAAAGCCGTAAGGGACCGAGCTGTCGGCCCTGAGGAAAATCTCCTTTTCCGTCCTGTTGGCGAAGAGGAGCTCTATAGCAGCTTTCAGATCTTTTACGTCGATCTTCTTTGTATTGAGTACGAGCTCCCTGTCTTTCGTGATGGTTACCACCTGGATGTCCTCCTTTGAGGGAAGGGGCTTGGTGGTCACCTTCGGCAGGTTGATGGGGAGGCCCTGCTGCAGCATGGGCGCGGCAATCATGAATACGATCAGGAGAACGAGCATAACATCGACGAGTGGGATAATGTTTATTTCGGAAAGGAGGCTTTTCGAGTGTTTGTTGGCGATCATCTGCTGATCAGATTGATGATGTAAGCCGAGGCGTTCTCCATTTTCGAGGAGACGCCTCTAAGCCGGTTGACCAGGTAATTATAGCCCAGGACGGCGGGTATGGCCGTGGCGAGACCGAGTGCGGTAGTGATAAGGGCCTCGCTGATGCCCGGCGCCACCACCGCAAGGCTTGTCGTGCCCCTTACCCCTATCTCGCGGAAGGAATCCATGATGCCCCATACGGTTCCGAACAAGCCTATGAAGGGTGCCGTGTTTGCGGTAGTGGCGAGAAAGGAGAGACGTCTCTCGAGCTTCTCGGTCTCCTCCGATATGGCGACCTTCAAGACTCCCTCGACTGCCGGCACGGCATTTGCTCCTACAGACAGGTTGTCCTTTTGTCTGCCCGTCACTTCCTTGTAAGAGGCCACAAGAAGCTTGTAGAAGGGGCTGTCGGGATCCTCCGTATACATGGTGGCGAGCCGCTTAAAGGAGTCGCTGTCTTTCGCCAGTCTCAGAAATTTGATGCCGTCCCTTTCCGCAACGCTCAACTGCCTCCACTTTACGAAGATAATCGTCCAGGAGACTACGGAGAAGAAGAGGAGGATTAAAACCACCGCCCTCGCTACGGGTCCCGCCGATAGGACGAGACCGGTCAATCCGCCGGAATACACGTTAAGGTCTGCAACTCCCATAACGAAGTATGATAGCGTAACGGCTCGGAATTGTAAATAAAAAACCCCCTGGGGGGGACCCAGGGGGAAAGGGGAGTAATTATGAGAAGTTGCGTAATTAGGGTAGAGAGCCTGCGAGGAGAAGGAGATTGTGTCTTTTTGCACAGGCCGGTTTCGCACAGCTCTCGGCTTTTCGGGGGATTAAGCCCACGGGATAATTCAGCCAGGATTCAGCAATAATGACTTCCGGGCTGTATTGTGAATTATGTAACATATCTGTTGTATACAATATTACTTTTGCGGTCGGCTGTCAAGAGGAAATTGTCGGCCGAAGGACCCTGGCCGACTGCGAAGCCGTCCTGTCCTCCCGTGCTGACGGTTTACTCAGGTCCGCGGCCCCTTGCCGCTGTCCGTCATCCATCGAAATAACGGGGACCCCCTAAAAGAAGGCGGGCGCAAAGACCGCCCGGCCGGCATCAGCGCTTTCCTTTGTAGCCGAACCGTTCCTCGAATATGGGGGCAATCAGGTTGTCTACGGGAGCGTAGTCATCAGTCATTACTATGGACTGCCGGTTCGTCAACAGCTCCTTTTTCAGGGCGTCGGAGACCAGGACGGATTTGCCCCGGCCGTCGGGCTTATTTTTCAGCCAGGCGTCGAACTTCTTCATGTCCCGCCTGCCCTTAGTGGCAACGACGATGAAGGTGCTGATGCGCAGGTTCTTGAAATCCGGACTGATAGAGATGAGATAAACGTTTTCCGGGCCGAACACCTCGCCAAGCGTGCGCATGTAGGAAGGGAGAAAGGCGCCCTTCTGGAAGTTGTCGATGACGTTCGACATGAGGACGCCGTTGTCGCTAAGGATGGCGTCGAGCTGCTTCAGGAACTCCTTTGTCGTGAGGTGATAGGGTATGGAAAGGTCGTTAAAAGCGTCCGTGAGGATAATGTCGTACTTCTCCGTGCAATTCATGACGAACCACCGCCCGTCCGTGTTGAACGTCCTTATCCTCGTGTCTCTCGGCAGGCCGAGATGCCTGTAGACTGCGTTCGTCACCTCCGGATCTATCTCGACGACGTCAATGTCCGCCCTGGGGTAGGAAAGCTCCATGTATCTGGGGAAAGTGTAGCCCCCTCCTCCAATGGAAAGGCTTCTGAAAGGACTTTCGGCCTTGTACATCCATTTCAGGACCTCGCCGTAGATCCTCTCGTACTCATACTCGATATGAAGGGGGTTGCCGAGGCTCACGTAAGAATGGATGAGGTGGTCGAGGACGAGCGCCTCGACCGGCGTCGCCCCGTCGCGACCTTTGCTCTTGGCCAGCTTAATTGTGTAATAATCGCTCTCCTTGTAATAGTAAGCGGGGTATTTCAGGTTTATTTTGTACGCCCATATATATAGCGGCAGGAGAGAAAGCCCGCAGACTGCGAGGAAGGAGGCAAAGATAACCTTCCTCTTGAAAAGGCGCCCGGCGACCAAAGCGGCGAGAATGAGGACAATGCCCATGGTGAAAATGATGTTCCTCGTGCCCATCCAGGAGATGAACAAAAACCCCGTCGCAAAGGTGCCTATGATGGCCCCGAGGGTCGAGAAGGCGTAGATCTTGCCTATGACGTTGCCTGCCCTGTTCAGGCTCTGGAGCGTCAGCCTTACCACCACCGGCGAGATGGTGCCGAGTATGCAGCCGGGGATGAAAAAAATAATCGCTGTCACAATGAAGATGCGCCACATCAGGGAGAAGGGGAAATGATAGGCGGCAACCATGTTCGTGAGAGGAATGATCGTGAGGGCGGCGACGCCGGACAGAAGAAGGAGAAGGGCCAGGGTTATCCTGCGGGGATAGCGGTCGACCAGCTTACCGCCGATGTAGGCCCCTATGCTGATGCCGGCCAGTATGATGCCTATAATGCTCGTCCAGGTATAAAGGGAAACGCCTACAAAAGGCGCCAGGATGCGGCCGGCGACCATCTCTATGACAAGCGAGCAGAAACTGGCGATAAAGGTGATGATATAGGCTTCGGGAAGGCTCATGCTCTGCTACCTCGCTGGAGAGAAATTTGGTGAGCTTATTATGTAGTTGATTTGGCCCTTTTTGTCAAATTAATAGAGGGGCCGGGCGCTCTTCTCATGCCTGAAACGGCGGCGCCCCCATTGTCTGTTTCCCGCCAACCGGCAGAGAATTGTGATGGTGCAGACAATGCCGTGCAGCCCCCCGTCGGCGCGTTGGTTGACAATCGTGGACCCGATACCTATTTTACCTACATTGGATTTCCATCCTTCGTGTGGATGGGCCGGGTGATCGGATGGCAACCTCTTTCCATAAAATCAAGGGTGCGCTGTACCTTCTTTCGCGTGGATACATTGGCGTCCTCCTTGAGGAGGCAAAACGGGAGCTCGTGTCGGAAGAAACGAGCTATGCCTTCAGAAGGGACCTGAGCCTGCCGGTCAATCCGCGTCCCACCCCGATGTCTCTTACTCTAAGGCCCTTCGAGAGGGCCGACATTGCGCTTCTTGCGCTAGACAATATACGGCATGGCTCGACTAAGGCACTGATGGACCGCATATCGAGGATCGCTTTGCTGGAGGCAGGCATCCCCTCGTGCTACGTAGCGGTGGCGGCGGACGGTTCTCCGTGCTTCATCCAATGGCTGATCTCGCCTGCTGAGAACGAAAAACTCGACGCATACTATAAGGGGTATTTCCTCCCTCTCGCCCATGACGAGGTGTTGCTGGAAGGGGCGTACATTCCCGAGAGCCACAGGGGTAAAGGGATAATGGGCCCTGCCATGTCGCAGGTCGCGGAAAAGGGGAGGGCAATGGGCGCACGCTGGGCAGTCACATATGTGGAGGATTCGAATCTCCCTTCGATTCGAGGCTGCCTTGAATGCGGCTTTCACCCCTACCTCAGAAAAAAGGCCCTATGGCGGGGCTTCAGGCGCGAGGTTTTCTTCACCCCCTTGAGCGAGGAGGAGTGCTCGAGGCTCGAGGGCTCATGGCAGCTTTAAGAGCATCCTGGCGTTCTTGTAGAATATTCCGGCTTTCTCCCCGTCGGATATAGGCATTTCCTCAACGGACTTGATGACGCCTTCAAGGGCCTGAAAGCTCTGAGCGGCGCCGCCGGGATAGGGGTAATCGCTTGCAAACAGCAAATGATCGGCGCCGAAGAATGAATAACCTGCCATAAGGGCCGCCGTATTGCCTCCCATCACGGTATCGGCATAGAAGCGGCGGAAATATTCCACGGGCGATCTTGCCAGCTCTTTCACGTCTCCCGTCCTTACACCCGGCGGTATGAGGGAAGCGCGCTTGTAGAAAGACGGGAGCATGCCTCCGCAGTGATGGGTGATGAATCTCAGCCCCGGGAATTTCTCCAGGACGCCGCTGAAGACGAGCCGTCCCATGGCCAGCGTCGTCTCAAAGGGCCAGGCGAAGGCGAGGAAGAGGCCGTATTCCGACATTGTCTCGACAGGGTAGTCGGGAACCTGCCGGTCTCTGACCGGGTGTATCCATATTGGCAGGTCGTAGGCGGCCATCAATTCGTAAAGGGGCAGAAATTCGGGATAATTGAGCGGCTTTCCGTTCACGGACGTGTATATCTGCACCCCTTTGAACTTCAGGTCTTTAACGGCCCTTTCTGCTTCACGAAGGGCGGCATCGATATCATTCATGGGGAGACAGGCGACGGCTGCGGGAAAACGGTCCGGGTGCCCGCGCACTATCTCGGCCATTTCGTCGTTGCACATGCGGGCGAGTTCGACTGCGTCTCTTTGTGTCGCTACGTACTCTACGGGGGGAGCACCCGGACAAAGGACCTGTCGGAGACCCTCGGCTTTGTCCATGGCTCTCAGCCTGATATCAATGTCCCAAAGGGCGGGTCTGGCGCTGTCTGCCTCATAATAATAGCTCGTTTTCGGCGTCCTCTCAAGGATGGCTTCCTTATACTTCCCCGGTAGGATGTGGCAGAAAATGTCTATCTTTTCGATCCCTTCAGATCCCTTCGCCTCCATCGTCTTCCTCCTTGTACGGCCGTGCCTCCTTGACTTGCCGGACTCGTATTCCCTCGAGGGGACGAGAAATCTTATTTCATCACGGATTTTACGTCAATCCTTTTCATACGGACGGGCTGTGTACCGGGAGTGAGGGCGTGCCCGGAGAGGCCCTCATGAAAAGGGACGCCGTCCGGACGGTCGGTGTCATTATCGGAGGGTGCGGGCAAAAAGAGGCTGTACGTCAAAACCGGACGATTAAGGCCGGTTGCTAATCCCCCTAGGCTCGTCGAGAACCTTTCGGACGGTGCGCGCCATTTCCCTCTTTGTGAGGGGCTTCAGGAGAAACTCCCTGATGCCCGCCGTCTTTGCGGCGTCCGCATCGACGAGATGACTGAAGCCTGTTAATAGAACGACCGGAATGTCCCGTCTAAGGGCAATGAACTGCCGCGCCAGCTCGATCCCCGTGAGATTGGGCATCGTCTGGTCCGTCACTACCACGTCGAACCGGCCCGGGTCTGCTATGAAGAGCTTTAAGGCCGCGATGCTGCTCGTCTCCGTCGTCACCCGATAGCCGAGTCTCTCAAGCATCTCCCGGCCCAATTCGCAAAGCGGCTTTTCATCGTCGATGAAGAGCACCCGCTCATGGCCGGTCGGGATGATATCGTCGGCTGCCGGCTCTTCCTGGCTGCTCTCGTCTGTAATCGGAAAGTAGACGTCGAAGACCGTCCCGCTGCCGGGCTCGCTTGCGACGGTGATGTAACCTCCCGTCTGTTCGACGATGCCATGTACGACGGACAGACCGAGACCCGCCCCCTCCTCGTTCTTCGTGGTGAAGAACGGATCGAACACCTTGTCGAGGTGTTCGGGACTTATCCCTGTGCCGGCATCCCGTATTGTCAGTCTGACGTATGTGCCGGGCTTGAAGTCGGCGG
>JBEKOT010000077.1:0-11587 GCA_049521495.1 Syntrophorhabdales bacterium
TTGTCACCCCTCCTTGTCACCCCTGGTTGTCACTTTGACAGAAAGGCGGGCACCGCTCCATACTATTCTAATAATGGTACACTTTCGTACACTTTCGTCTACCCTTCTTCGGCCAATCCGGCTGCCCGCCGGGGTCCGCAAAGCGACCACCGGGGGACGGCAGGGACAGGGCGCGAGAGTTTCAAAAGAACGGATGGAGGTGCTTCGTGATGACTGATTCCGGGAGCAGGACCGGTCAAACGGTTTCTAACCTCAGCCACAAGCAGGAGCGGGTCATCGTCGCCCTTCTGGAAAGCCGCACGATAGAGGAGGCTTGCAGGAAGGCCGGGATCAGCAAGGCCCTTTATTACAAGTGGCTAAATGAGCATCCGGATTTCGCGGCCGGCCTCAAGCGCCGACGGGACGCGGTTTCCTCGGAGGCACTGGAGCGCCTCCAAAGGAGCCTCACGGTCGCGGTCGACGTCCTCGTTGCTCTTCTCGGCTCGGAGAACGAGTCGGTCCGGCGCGCCGTGGCCAACGATGTCATATCCCGCTATTTAAAAGCTAAGGAGCTCGGGGAGCTGGAGGAACGGCTCGCCCGCATCGAAGAAGCCATATCTGACAATAATTCAAAGTAGGAGGGCCTGAAATGGGTGTCGTTAAAAGATTGAAAAAACTTGAAGAGCGGTGCGCTGCTCCGGCGCAGAGCGGGAAGGAGACGATCGTTCGCATAAGGCGCTTCTCAAAAGGACGGGAGGACCTGCCTCCGGTCGAGGAGCAAATCGCCAGGCAGCGAAAGAGAGGGCTAAAGTTTATCGTTGTCTCCGCCCCGGACGAATACCCGGAGTAGTGCCGGAAAAGCTCAGAGCTTTATGGAGATCGTTTTTGAGACGCCGTCGTCTTCCATGGTGACGCCGTAAATGGTGTTGGATGACTCCATGGTCAGCCGGTTGTGAGTGATGAGGATTGCCTGAGTCTTTCTGCTAATCGTTCTTACGATATCGAGGAGAGACAAGAGGTTCGAGTCGTCCAGCGGCGCGTCGATCTCGTCCATGAGCGTAAAGGGGGAGGGTTTCGTGTTCATGAGGGAAAAAAGGAAAGCAAGCGAGACAAGCGCCTTCTCCCCTCCCGAGAACAGCTCCATGCGTATCACCTTTTTCCCCGGCGGCTGTACGTAAAGGTCTACGCCGTTCGTCTCCGAGTTGAGGGAGAGCATTCCCTGTCCACCCTTGAAAAGGGTATAGGTAAACCCCTTAAAGGCCTCGTTGACGCGCTCGAACGTCTCGAGAAAGAGATCCCGCGAGATGGAATCGATCTTCGCGATGGTTTTTTTCAGCGATTCCATGGCAGAGGATAGATCGCCCTTCTGTTGTTCGAGGAACTCGATCCTCTCTCTCAGGGCAGCGGCCTCCTTCTCAGCCCTGAAGTTCACATCGCCTATGGCCGCGATTTCTTGGAGGATCCGTTCCCTCTCGGCCTCGTCCTTGACGACCTGGGCCGGCTCCTGGGCCGGCTCTTCCACACCGTAATCCTCAAGGAGCCTTTGTCTGACGGCGTCTTTCTTTTCTTGCACCACGATCCGCTCTTTTTCCGCGCCTTCCCTCTTCGCTCTTGCTCTTTCGCATTCCTCGCCCACGGCCTGGAACTCCTCTTCCAGGGCCGCTTTCTCCGCGTGGGCGTTGCCGAGACGTTCCTTCATCTCTTCATATCGGGTGACGGTCTTCTCGCAATCTTCCTTCATGGCGCTCATGCCCTCTTCCAGCGCCGCTGCCCTGGCGGAGGCATTTTGAAGGTCCCCGGCCACCTCCGCTATCCTCCGCTCCTTGACGGTTCTCTCCTCCTGAAGCGCCTCGACCGCCGATCTCTTCCGGACCGCCTCTTCCTCGTTCTTTCGTAGCCCGCTCCTTCCCCTTTCGATCCCGATCGATATGTCGTGGAAAGAGGCATCGACACGGCGCTGGCTCTCCTTTGCATCTTCGAGGGCGCTCCTCATATCTATAAGGACGCGCTCGATCCCCTGCCTCTCCGCCTCCGCTCTTTCTTTCTCCTCCTTCTCCTCGGCCGAGACGGAAGTATCGTCGTCCTCGATTCCCTGTCCCGGTCCCGATGCGCTTTCCGCGAGGCGCTCCCTGGTCGTCCTCATCTGCGCCTCGTTTTCGATGATATCCCTCTCCAGGCGGGAAGCGGCGTCTGTCTGCGATCTCACTTTGTCCCGCGCCTCGGCCCGCATCTTTTCGAGGGACCTCTGTGAGGCGAGGAGCGCGTCAAGGGCCGCACTTCTTGCCTTCAGCTGGTCCTCGATCTCGGCGATCTCCGATTCGAGCCTCATCTTCTCCCGGAACTCACTGATAGAGAGGGCGCTCCTGTCGCGCCCCTTTCTTATAAATCCCCTCGAATCGACGAGAACGTTTCCCGCCAGGAAGAGGCCTTCCTCGCCGGCGTCGATCCGCCTGAAGGCCTCGGGCAGGTTTTCTACCCGGGTGAGCCTCACGTCCGCCTCTTCCCCGGTCAGCGTGAACATGCCTTTTTTGGGAAAGAAAACGAAGTCGTTTCCGTATTCTTTCGATATGATAGAAAGACTGAGCGGGTCCCGCTCCTTCAGAACGTGGTATTCCATCTCCCTTGAGAAAAACTTCTCCATCACCTGCTCGGTTTCCCTGGAGGGGCGCAAGATGTTGATAAGCTGGCCGTAAGGGCTGGGCGCTTTCTTCCCGCTATCGCCGTAGCTCTTCATTTGTTTGAAAATCTCTTCCTTCCCCTTCTTTAGGCCCTTCAACCCTTCCATCGCGCTTTTGGCCTTTCCGATCTCGCGGGCAAGTCCTTCGGCGCGCTCGCCAAAGCCCTTCTCTTCTTTCTCAAGCCGGGCCTTTTCGGAGGCTTCGCGGTCTGCAGCCAGTTTCAACGACGCCGCTTTTTCTTCAAGGAGACGGAGCCTTTCAGCAAGCTGTCTCTCTTCCTCCAGCCTCCTCTCCCTTCGGGCCTCTTTTTCCTTTGCCATCCGTTCTTTTTCCGCAATGCGGTTGTTTATCTCCGTCAGCATGGTCATGGCGGCGAAGAGGCGGTTCCTCTGCTCCTCCACTGCCTCTTCCAGCTTCTCCCTGTCGAGCCTCCGGGCCTCCCTTTCGATTTCCAGAGAAGCGCCCTCCTCCTCGATCTTCTTGAGGGCCTCCCTTTCCTTCTCTGCAGAGGCGGAAAGTCCCTGAACCTCTTCCGTATCGAGACGGACCTTTTCGTCGATGACCTCGATCTCCTTTTTGAGGTCGGCGGCCGTCTTGTGCAACCGCTTCGTCTCCTCTTCAAGGTGGTTGATCTCCAGGAGCCTCGCCTCCATGTCTTTTTCCTTGCCCCTGATATCGAGCTCCACCTGCCTCCCCACCGAATCTATCAGGCCTATCTCCTCGTCTTTCGACCTGATCTTCTCTCTGATCCCCTGCCTGTGATCGAGCTTTGCCGCGAGCTCGGAGGCCAGGGTCGTCTCCCTTTCTTCGAGCTTTGCGGCCTTCTTTGCGAGCCTGCCGAAACTATCGGTCAGAAAAGCGATATCAAAGGCCTTCAAGCGCTCCTTGAGGCCGTTGTAGGCCAAAAGCCTGGCCGACTCCTCTTCCGCCTTCCCGTAACTGCTCTTCACCTCCCTGAGAAGGTCGTCGACCCGGTCGAGGTTGGACCTCACCTCTTCCATGCGGGCAAAGGCGTCCCTTTTCTTTTCTTCGAACCTCGTGATCCCGCTCGTCTCCTCGATGGCAATCCGCCGCTCGTGGGGTCTCATCTGCGTGAAGTACTCGATATTGCCCTGTTCGATAATGGCATAGGAGTGGAGGCCGATGCCGGTGCCAAGAAAAAAATCCTGAACGTCCTTGAGACGCACGAGGTCCCCGTTGATGAAGTACTCGTTCGTCCCGTCCCGGTAAATGCGCCTTTTCACGCTGTACTCTCTCTCCTCGTTCATGAGGCCGATTGTCACTTCCGCCACGTTCACCTGTTTTTTCGCGCTGCTGCCGTGGAAGATGACGTCGCCCATCTCCTTGACGCGGAGTGATTTCGTGCCCCTTTCACCGAGGACCCAGGTAACGGCGTCGACTATGTTGCTCTTGCCGCACCCGTTCGGGCCGACGATGCAAGTGATGCCGTCGTCGAATCGGAAAGCCGTCCGATGCAGAAAGGATTTGAAACCTGAGAGTTCGAGGCTGATCAGCTTCATTCGATGGAGGAGATGGCCATGGCGATCCTATCCTGCACGGTCTTTTTCCCCAGGATCTCTATCACCTCGAAGATGCCGGGGGTTACTTCCCTCCCTGAGAGGGCGACCCTGACAGGCTGTACGATCTCGACCACTTTCTTGCCGAGGTCCCCGGCCATCTCCTCGACAAGGCGCCTCAGCCCGGCCTCTTCAAGACCGGGAAGACGGGAAAAATCGGAGAGGAAGCGCTCTAGGACGGGCTTCGTGGCCGGCGTCAGATACTTTTGTCTGGCCTTTTCTTCATACCCGATCTCATCCGTGAAGAAGAACGCCGACATCTGCGCCATTTCTTTAAGGGTCTTTGCGCGGTCCCTCAGGACCAGAACGATTTTCAGGAGCTTTCCGGGATCGACCGCATACCCCATCCGCTCTACAAAAGGGAGAAGCCTTTCCGCGATGTCTTCGGGGCGGATAGTCTTGATGTAGTGGCTGTTGAGCCATAACAGCTTGTCCATATCGAAAATCGCCGGCGACTTTCCCACGTTCGCGATGTCGAACTTGGCAATCAGGTCGGAGGCCGAGAAGATCTCCTCGTCGCCGTATGCCCATCCCAGCCTTGCCAGATAGTTCATCACCGCTTCCGAAAGAAAGCCGTCTTCGCGGTACTCGAGAAGGGAGGCGGCCCCGTGCCTCTTCGAGAGCCTTGACCGGTCCCTGCCGTGGATCAGAGGTACGTGGCCGAACCTGGGGACATCGAAGCCGAGCGCCTTGTACAGGAGAATCTGGCGGGGCGTGTTATTGATGTGATCGTCCCCCCTTATTACGTGGGTGATGCCCATAAGGGCGTCATCTACGACGACGGTGAAATTGTAGGTCGGCGTGCCGTCGGTCCGGAGAATGATGAGGTCGTCCAGCTCTTCGACCTGGAAGGAGATGGGGCCGCGCACAATATCGTCGAAAGTGACCGTGCCGGCCAGCGGGGTCTTGAAGCGAATAACAAAGGACTTGCCCGGCTCCTCCCGGCCGCAATTCCTGCACGTCCTGTCGTAAGACGGCTTGCGCCCTTCTGCAATGGCTTTTTTCCTCTTTTCATCCAGCATTTCCGGCTCGCAGTAGCACCTGTACGCGTTCCCCTCGTCGAGGAGGCGGTAGGCGTTCTCCTTATAGAGCGACATCCTCTCGCTCTGAAAAGAGACGGGACCGTCGTGGGCGATCCCGAGCCATGCAAGGCCGTCAAGGATGTCCCTGGTGTACTCCTCTTTAGACCGCTCCCTGTCGGTATCCTCGATTCTCAATATGAACTTCCCGTGGCTGTGGCGGGCGAAAAGCCAGTTGAAAAGGGCGGTCCGGCCCCCCCCTATGTGGAGGTTGCCGGTCGGGCTGGGAGCAAATCGTGTCTTTACCATTCCTTGACCTGCTTTCGCGGACGTTTAGTGATTATAAAAGATATCCGTCCATTCATCAATCAGTATTTTCCGACTTATTCTCTCACGGAAAGGGCTACCGTGCAAGAACCTGCCCTTCCATGTGCGCCCGGCTGAGTGCGACCCGTCGACCACGACCCCGGCGCCGGGGCACCCCCTAAAAAGGAAACGGGTGTGATGACTAACGGTTATTGAATTTGATTCGCCGAACTGGTATAATAGTTGATAATACGGGAGCAACCCGTGATTGGAGGTCAAATGTTAAAAGTTGGAGAAGTGGCGGTGTATCCTGGTCATGGGGTGGGGAGAATCGAGTCGATAGAAGAGAAGCTGATTTCCGGCACAAGGCAGTCATTTTACATTATGCGCATTCTCGACACCGATATGACGATCATGATACCAGTCGAGAGCGCCCAGCACGCAGGCCTCCGCTACGTCATCGATTCCGAGCAGGTCTTGAAGGTGTACGAGATATTGAAGGACAGGACCTTCATTCATGACACGTCCCCTTGGAACAGGCGGTATAAGGAGTATATGGAGCGGATCAAGAGCGGGTCCATCTTCGAGATCGCCATGGTGCTCCGGGAGCTTTACAGCCTTAGGATGTGGAAGGAACTCTCTTTCGGCGAAAGAAAGATGTTCGAGACCGCGCGGAACTTGATAAAGAAGGAACTGTCGATCGCCCTGAGCAAGAACGAAGAAGAGATAGTAACCGATATCGAGAGTATATTCACGAACAGTCCAAAAGGTTAAGTTCGTTGGCCATCATTATACAGCTCGTTCTTATAGCGGTAACCGCCGTCACGGGTTATTTCATCGTCGACCAGATCTCTCCCAACCGGCTCTATGGCCTGATCGGGGCTGCCTTAGGGCTTGTACTCGGCTACCTTGTCATTAAGCTCGAAGAAAAGCTGAAGGAAATACCCCTCAAGATCATCATCGGCACCCTTGTAGGCGTCACGATAGGCCTTTTCGTTACGAACCTCTTCATATCGAAGCTGCTTCTGACCCATGCCAAAGACGTACCTATCACCCTGCCCATTTATATCCTGCTTTATGTTGTGATGGGCTACCTCGGCTTCCGCATCGGGGAGAAAAAGAGCCATACCCTCGACTTGTCGAAACTGCCGCTCTTCGGCACGATGGAATCGAACGAGGGCAACAAAATCCTCGACACGAGCGCGATCATCGACGGCAGGATCGCCGACGTGTGCGAAGCGGGTTTCATAGAAGGCACATTCATCATCCCCCAGTTCGTGCTTTACGAGATACAGCACATCGCGGACCTGCAGGACCCGGTCAGAAAGGTGCGCGGCAGGCGGGGCTTGGAGATACTGCACCGGCTGCAGAAGCAGACCCATATAAAGGTGAAGATCGTGGATGTCGATTTCCCCAAGCTGAAGGACGTCGACTCGAAGGTGATCGCCTTGGCGAAGAGCCTGCAGGGGAAGGTAGTGACTAACGATTATAACCTCAACAAAGTCGCTGAGCTTCAGGGCATCAGCGTGCTCAATATGAACGAGCTGGCCGCTTCCCTCAAGCCGGCCATCCTCCCCGGGGAGCAGGTCAGCATCAGGATCGTCAAGGAAGGCAAGGAGCAGGGGCAGGGCATCGGATACCTCGACGATGGAACGATGGTGGTCGTCGACGACTCGAAGAAATTGATAGGGAAGACCGTTGACGTGTTGGTGACGAGCTTGTTGCAGACCGCCTCCGGCCGCATGATCTTCGGCAGGCTCAGGGGAGAGGCCGAGAAGGAATTCTATTTTCCCGAGGATTATAACTACGAAGAGCACGTGAGGTAGCATGAGAACCTTGGCTATAGTCCTTGCCGGCGGGGCCGGCAAGCGCATGGGCTCTTCCACGAGCAAGCAGTTCCTTCTCCTCGACAACAGGCCGATTCTCGTGCATACGCTCCAGGTCTTCCAGGAATGCAGACCTGTCGATGGCATTTACCTGGTAGTAAACCATAAGGACCTGCCTCTCATACAGGAGGAGATACTGGAGATCTACCGCTTTAACAAGATATTGAAGCTCGTCATAGGCGGAAGGCTGAGGCAGGACTCCGTCCGTAACGGGCTGGAGGCGATCGACGAGGCCTGTGACATCGTGATTATCCACGATGCCGCCCGGCCCTTCGTATCGCCTGCCTTCGTCGAAAAATCGATATTCCTTATGGAGATGTTCGATGCCATCGTCCCCGCCATACCTGCTCGGGACACCATCAAGATAATCTCGAAGGAAGGCTTCGTCGTGAGGACCCTCGAAAGGGACTCCCTATGGCACATCCAGACGCCCCAGACCTTCAAGTACGACCTGATCACAAAGGCATACAGGGAGGGCATGGGAAAGAAGCTTTGCGGCTACGACGACTCGACGTTCATAGAATATCTCGGCAAGAAGGTCAAGGTGATCGAAGGCTCGCCATACAACATCAAGATAACGACCCCCGAAGATCTGGTCATTGCCAGGGGGATACTGGCTCAGCTCAAAGGAAATGCATGAGGATCGGCCTGGGCTACGACGCGCACGCCTTTGTCGAAGGGAGGAGCCTCTTCCTCGGTGGACTTCGCATCGAGCACGAAAAAGGGCTTCTGGGCCATTCCGACGGGGATGTGCTGCTCCACGCGATTAGCGACGCCGTGTTGGGAGCGGCAGGCGCCGAAGATATAGGCTTCCATTTCCCGAATACGGATAAGGCGACGGAGGGGATGGCGAGCGCCCTCATCCTAGCGCGGGCGGTGGAGATCGCAAGGGCAAAGGGATACGAGGTCGTCAACATCGATGCGGTCGTCGTCTGCGAAGCGCCAAAGATCCGGCAGTACAAAGAAGAGATGAGGGCTAACATAGCCCGCATTATGGAAGTCGGTGTCGGCCGGGTAAGCATAAAGGGCAAGACTACCGAGGGCATGGGCTTCACCGGCAGGAAAGAAGGGATCGAATCCTACGCAGTCTGCCTGCTGGGATAGGGGGGTCCCCGTTGCCGAAACGCATTATTGCTTGAGAGAGCAGAGGACGATGGTCGGAGAAAAGTTTTTCAAGCCCAGCATAGGCCTGAAAAGCATAAAACGTATCTTCCGGAACCTCTCTCTGCGAACTCAGCTTCTCCTGATCCTCCTTTTCGTCCTGGCCATATCCGTAATCTCCCTGTCCATAATTTCGTTCCGAAGCGAGGAGATGATCGTCGAGAAGGTCACCCACGATATCGACGACATTACGAAAGCGATCCAGATAAGCGTCGAGGAGCTGACGTACAGGGGCGACAGCACGCAGAGGCTAAACAATTACGTTAACCTGCTCAACAGGAAAGGCATAAGGGAGATTTCGATAATAAGCGACGACGCCCAGGTAATAGCCAGCTCCAACCCGAAGAAGGTAGGCACCACTGAAAACCCCAAGAAGATCGGCGGGCAGGACAGGCTCGAGAAAAAAGACCTAATAATCACGGCCAAGCTGGGGGAAGAGAGCGGAAAGGGAGGCCAGCGCCTTTACAACGTGATAATGCCCGTGGCGATAAAAGGCAAGAACCTCGGCTACATCCACATCAGCATGTACCTGGACGACTACAAATACCTCCAGAGGCGGAACCATCTCAAAAGGATACTGAGTACCCTCTTCGCCTTCGGTATAGGAATCATAGTGTCGCTGATACTCGCCAGCCGGTATACGGATCCTATCAAGAAGATCGCCGAGGCGAGCAAGGCGGTGGCCGAGGGGAAGCTCGTCAGGATAAAGGAGAAAGACCGGGGGGACGAGATCGGGGTGCTGGTTAGAAGCTTCAACGAGATGGTGGAGAAGCTGGGTGAGAGGAAGGAACTCGAAGAGAAGCTGAAAAAGACGGAGCAGCTCTCGATGATCGGCCAGCTCGCCTCAGGAATCGCCCATGAGATACGTAATCCTCTCAACTTTCTATCCCTGTCCGTAGGCCATATAAGGGAGAGGCTCGCGGAAGAAGGGTTATCGGCCCGCGACGATATCGGCAGCCTTCTCGACAACGTCAAGAAAGAGCTGTACCGGGTAAACGAGCTGATAAACAATTTTCTATTCATGGGAAAGCCCGTTACCCTCAACAAGGGATGGGTAACGGCTGAGGCGCTAATGCAGGACGCCATATATATGATCGGCGACAAAGTGAGAGACGGCATAGAGATAATCACGCGCTGCCCGCAAAAAAAGATGCGGCTTTACTGCGACAGGGAATACATGCGGATGTGCCTTATCAATCTGATCCTTAACTCCGCCCAGGCCATCGAGGAGAAGGGCACCATTGTCGTCTCCTGCGCCGTAGAGAACGGCATGGCGTCCATATCGGTCGAGGACAACGGAAAAGGTGTGGAGGCAGAGGACATAGACAGAATATTCGAGCCGTACTACTCGACGAAAAAGCTGGGGATAGGTATAGGGCTAACGATCACGAAACGGCTCGTCGAAGAGCATGGCGGAACGATCTCGGCAGAAAGCATCTCCGGAAAAAAGACAACGGTGACCATAAGGGTGCCCGACCATGAAATCTCTTAAGGGAACGGTCCTCGTTGTCGAAGATGACGCAAACCAGAGGGGCATCGTCAAGACGATCCTCGTGAAGGACGGCTTCTACGTAGAGGACGTGGAAAAGGGGAAAAAGGCGCTCGATCTTGTTGAAAACAGTTCTTTCGACATCGTTTTGACCGATCTGCGGCTTCCCGATATGGAAGGCACGGAGATCCTGAAGGCGGTGAAAGCGAAGAACCGGCCCTGCCACGTTGTCATCATGACCGCTTACGGCTCCATCCCCTCGGCCATAGAGGCGACCAAGCTCGGCGCTTTCCATTATCTCGAAAAGCCGCTTGAGAAGGACCACCTTCTGATCGTCATGAACAATGCGGCCAATCAGGTGAAGCTCCTAAAGGACAACCTGATGCTCAAGGACCAGCTTTTCGACAAGTTCCACCTTGATAATATCGTCGGGGACCACGGGAGCATGCGGGACCTCTTCGCAATCGTCAGGAAGGTGGCACCCACCGGCTCCACGGTCCTTATCAACGGAGAGAGCGGCACCGGCAAGGAGCTCTTCGCAAAGAGCATCCATTATAACAGCCCCCGCAAGCATAGCCCCCTCTTTGCAATAAATTGCGCCTCCATCCCTGAGACCCTCCTCGAAAGCGAGCTTTTCGGATACGAGAAGGGCGCCTTCACCGGGGCGCTTACGCGCCATACGGGCCTTTTCGAGCAGGCCAACGGAAGCACCCTCTTTCTGGACGAGATCGGGGACCTCACTATGGCCATGCAGGCGAAGATATTGAGGGCCATCCAGGAAAAGGAGATAAGGCGCGTCGGCGGCAAGGAGACTTTAAGGCTTGACGTGCGCCTCATCTCAGCCACGAACAAGAAACTGGAAGAAGAGATGGCCAAGGGGAATTTCCGCGAGGATCTATACTATAGGTTGAACGTGATAGCCTTTACAATTCCGCCTCTTCGGGAAAAGAAGACCGATATCCCCATTCTCGTCGAGCACTTCTTGAAAAAGCTGAACCAGTCGCGGGGCGAGAAAAAGTCCATCTCGAAGGAGGCCCTCGAGGCTATGATGTCTTACTACTGGCCGGGAAATATAAGACAGCTCGAGAGCGTCCTCGAGCGGGCCTATGTCATGTGCGAGGAAGCGACAATCGGCGTCGAGCACGTGCCCGAGGAGATAAAGCTTTCGCCAGCTTCCGCCTGGCAGCGGCAATATCTCGCGGAGGAGGCAAGGCATGAAGGCCAGGAGGGACCGACGGAGAAACTGCGGGCCGTCATCGATTATCTTGTCGACGCGAAGCTTACCGCCGCCGAATACCGTCTCTACCTCTATTTGACTAAGCTCGATAGCGAAAGAGCCCCCGAGGCTGAGCAACCTGAGCCGAGGGTGGTGATGGAGAGGCTCGGCATCAACAGGGACACGTTTTTCGTCGGCATAGCCAGGCTCCGGGACTTAGGGTTATACGACTTCAAGGTCAAACGGGGCGGACGGCAGACCCACCATTCCTGACCC
>JBEKOT010000078.1:0-16615 GCA_049521495.1 Syntrophorhabdales bacterium
GCGGTGACCTTGGCGGTAGGACCGATGATGAGCAATCCTTCCGATATGATCTCGCCGTCTAAAGTACCCTTTATCATGAGAGAGCTCTTGAAGTTGATCGCGCCCGTGATATGGAGATCATCGGCCAGCACGGTGGTGATGTTGGTTTCGTCTATGCCTGCCGTAGGTTGGTTCATATCCGCCATTTTCTACCTCCTCGTCGTTTGGTCGGTCATACAATAACCAGCTAATGGGCTACCAATAATCGAACGCCACCTGCCGGAAAGAACACCGGGAACGTTCAGAAAAGGAGCGTTTTCGACCCTTTTGGCGACCTCGGCGTCTGCTCGGCATGTGTCCTTTGCGCACCCTGCCACCAACCGCCCTCGTCCGTTTCTTCCCCTTTCTTCTCCAGTTCATCCCTCGTAGATATCAAATCTTCGGTGGTCGTTGTCGCCTGTTCCTCGGGAGGACCGGAGAGCGCTACGGAAACGGGCGCTTCCTGCACCGGCATTTCCTCCTTTACTATGGCGGCTTCCCGCTCTTGTTGCTGATATTCCGAATCCCGGGGTCCCTGCCCTTCGGTCCCGGAGCCACTATCTCCGGAACCGGTTTCATGCAGCGACGATTCGGGAACCGCCTCCCTTTCCATAACGCAGGAGCCGTTGAAGATGGAGCCGCTTTCCACGATAAGATAGGGCGTGGTGATGTTTCCACTCTGGGTGGCGGTCTCTTTCAGCACGACCTGCTCGCTCGCCGTAACGTCGCCGGTGACCTCTCCGTGAGACACGAGCTTCTTCGTCGTGACTTTGGCGGTGACTTTGGCGGTAGGGCCGACGATGAGCAATCCTTCCGAGATGATCTCGCCATCGAATGTACCCTCTATCATGAGGGAGCTTTTGAACTTCATGGTGCCGGTGATGTGAAGGTCCTCGGCCAGAGTCGTCGTGACGTTGGTCTCGTCGATGTTCAATGCTTTTGCTTGTACATCTCTCATTTTGTACGTCTCCTCAAATTTTTTTTTAACAGCCCTTCCGCAATGCCGCCTGCGCCTCTCACCTGGAAGAAGTCTCTTTCCCCTTCATCGTAATCGACCCGTTGAAGAGAGAACCGCTCTCCACGATAATGTTTTGGGTGGTGATGTTCCCCGTTTGGGTAGCGGTTTCCTTCAGCACGACCTGCTCGCTCGCCGTAACGTCCCCTTGGATCTCCCCTAGTGAAATAAGTCTTTTGGTGACAATCGTGGCGTTGATCTTTGCCGTAGGACCTACGATAAGCAGTCCCTCCGAGCTAATCTCTCCTTCAAGAGTCCCCTTTATCATGAGAGAAGTCTCGAACCTGACACTGCCTTTAATATGCAGATCCTCAGCGATAACCGTGGTCACCTTTTCTTCGGTGAAATCCGACGTAACGGGCGTGAAAGTTGACATTTCTTCCTCCTTGTTGCTGTTCTATTTTTGATTGTCTTCTCGTAACAAACTTGCCCTGCACTTTCGAAAGCACGTCGGGAGATCAGGGGTCATCGAAGCCGCCCAATTCTTTGGTCGTAACGAGACCCTGTTTTGTGCGTTCTTGGAAGGGCACCACCTGTCTGCTGTCCAGCTCCACCATTCGTCGCATGTAGGAATGACCGTCAAAGCACGCGCCTTGGTAAATGCTCAGTTTTGTGGTGTAAATGTCGCCGTTGACAATCCCCTTAGACCCGATCTCCACGGTTTCATTCGATCTTATGTTGCCCTCCAGCCTTCCCGAAACGATTATCCCTCTTGATAAAGTATCTCCTTTAACGTATCCCGTCTCTCCTATGATCAACCAGTCTGCCGTGATGTTTCCTTCCACGTTTCCATCGATTCGCACAACTCCCGGCGAAGACAGGGTTCCTACGACTCTGCACTCGGGACCCAAGATGACTTCCAAGGACTGTTGGCGCTTACGAAATATCACGATCTGCCTCCCAGAAATGTTGCCGGATTCACGTGCTTGCCATCCTTCCACACCTCGTAGTGCACATGGGGTCCGGTGGAGTCACCCGTGGCGCCCGACAGGGAGATTACCTGCCCTTTCCTGACCCGCTGTCCGAGGGTGACACTATTCGCCTTGTTGTGGGCGTAAGCCGTGCTGAAGCCGTGTCCATGCTCAAGCACAACGATGTAACCGCTGTCGTTATGCCAGTTCGAAAAACTGACTATACCGTCCGCGGTCGCCCTCACAGGCGATCCGATGGGGGCCCGTATGTCGACACCCGAATGAAAGGCCGACTCGCCGGTTATAGGGTGTACTCGTCTGCCGAAGGGCGAACTTATATGCCCCTCTACGGGCCAGCCTCCCGGTGTCGACCGGTAGATACTCCTTTGTTCCTTGAGGTACTCTCTGATCTCTGAAACCGACTGAATCGTCTCTGCGACCTGCCTCCTCAGCAGGTCTATATCCAGAGAGCCCTGATTGGACAACTCGGGCGTTTCCAGGATCTTCTTCTTCGAGTCCAGAGAGACCAGCTTGGTGAGCTCCGATTCGGTCCTCCGAAGAGAGAAGATGACCACCTTCAATTCCATGAGCTGGGATTCAAAAAAACGCATCTTCTTCCGGATACCGTAGTACTCGGCAGTCCTCACGCCCGTGGACAGAACGTAAACCACTCCCAAAAGGGTCAGGAAGAGACAACAAAAAAGCGATAGGGCGGTGATCCTTATCCTTACGGGCTTCCCGCTGGAATGGGGGATGACCATGATGGTGACGGAATTAAAGGCCTGATTGAGATAATGTTTTAGCTTGAACATATCTCTCCCTCTCATCGGGAGGCCCCTACGTCCCCAATCGGGCCTTTAATCTTCTAACACAAACAAGATACACTTTCCAACAAATATCCGTACCGGTCTAAATTCTTCCGGCCTTTCTTTTATTTTTGCCTCCGTGCCCCGCGCCCCTCATGCTCATCGTTATCGTTTTTAGGCGGCTATCCTCACTTTTTTGAACGGGCCTCACTTCCAAGCCGGCTGGACGTGGGGGCCAAGGGGGACGGGCTATTTTCGACGGGGTGTGCCTCTATTCCGGGAAAATTTTGCCCGGATTGAGTATGTTGTTCGGGTCGAAGAGCTTCTTGATCCTTCTCATGGTCTCGATTACATCGTCAGACAGTTCCATGCCGAGGTAAGGCGCCTTCGCTAGGCCGATGCCGTGCTCACCCGACATCGTACCGCCGCGCCTCAGGGCCTCAGCAAAGATTTCCCTAACCGCCTCCTCTGCCCTGGCCCGGTCTTCGGCCGTGTCCTTTATCATCAGGCTCACGTGGAAGTTGCCGTCGCCCGCGTGGCCGAAGCTGAGAATGGGTAAGCCGAACCTTCTCTGCATCTCCTCCAGCGAACGGATAAACGCGGGGATCTCCGAGCGGGGGACGACGACATCCTCGGCTATCTTCACCGGGTTCAGGTTATAAGTCGCCTGGGAGAGCACCCTCCTTGCCTGCCACAGTCTGTCCGCTTCCAAGGGATCCTCCGTAAGGTCACAGCGGACCGCGTGGTGGCCGGCGGCGATGGAGCGGACCTTTTCCGCCTGAGCAAGGGCCGATTCCCTGGTCCCGTCTACCTCGATCAAAAGGAGACCTCCCACGTCCTCCGGCAGGCCCATGGGCGAAGCCTGCTCGCTGCAGCGTATGGACGACTTGTCCATAAATTCTATGGTGGCAGGCACGACCTTCGCAGCGATGATGGCGGAGACGGTTTCCGCCGCCCCCTCCACTTCATGGAAGAGAGCGAGGAGGGTTGCCTTTGCCTCGGGCAGGGGGATCAGCTTGAGCGTGACCCTGGTAACCACCCCCAGTGTGCCCTCGCTTCCCACAAATAACCTCGTAAGGTCGTACCCGACGACACCCTTCATCGTCCTCACCCCTACATTGAGTATCTCCCCGGTGGGCAGCACCACTTCAAGGCCGAGCACATAGTCGCGGGTCACCCCGTACTTCAGGGAATTCGGGCCTCCCGCGCACTCCGCCACGTTCCCGCCTATGGTCGAGTACATGTAAGAGGAAGGGTCAGGGGGATAGAAGAGCCCTTTCTTTGCGACCTCCTGCTGGAGAAGAAAGGTGATTACCCCCGGTTCGACCACGGCAACCATGTTCGCCGAGTCGATTTCCAGTATCCGGTCCATCCGCATAAAGGACAGGACAACGCCGCCCTTCACAGGCACCGAGCCGCCCGTCAGGCCCGAACCCTGGCCCCTGGGAACTACGGCGAAGAGGAATTTGTTGGCAAGCTTGAGTATTGCCGAAACTTCAGCGGCCGATGCGGGGAAAACGACGAGGTCGGGGACGGCCCCTTCCGTTCTCCCATCGTAGGCGTAGCACTTGCGTTCCTCGAAGGACGCCCTTACATTCCCCGGGCTGCAGATTGCTTCAATCTCCTTGATGGCCTCGCGATCCATCGCCGGCGGCTATTCTTCGGGACGGCGAAAGATTGCGCCCCGCGCCGCGCCGGTGACCATTGCCGAGTAGCGTGCCATGTAGCCGTCCTTAATGTGGGGTTCGGGCCTTTTCCAGGCCTTCCGTCTTTCCTTCATCTCCCTTTCGCCGACTCGGAGGTCGATGGATTTTCTGTCGAGGTCGATCTCGATCTTATCTCCCTCCCTTACCAGTCCTATAGGACCCATTTCCGCGGCCTCGGGGGAAACGTGGCCGATGCAGAGGCCCCTCGTGCCCCCGGAGAATCTGCCATCGGTGATCAGCGCGCAGTCGAGGTCGAGCCCCCTGCCGCAAAGCACGCTGGTGGGAGTCAGCATCTCCCTCATGCCGGGCCCGCCCTTCGGCCCTTCGTACCTTATGACAATTGCGTCTCCGGCGCGTATCCTGCCTTCCATGATGGCGGCCATAGCCTCTTCTTCGCTCTCGAATACCCGCGCCTGTCCGCTGAACCTCCTTATACGATCCGCCACGCCGGCAATTTTCACGATCGCGCCCTGGGGGGCAAGGCTTCCCGTGAGGACCGCGAGGCCTCCCCTCGCGTGGTAAGGCCGGTCGATGGGCCTGATGACCCCGTAATCCTCCACGCTCGCCTCTCCCATCATCTCTCCCACGGTCTTTCCGGCAACGGTCAGGCATGCCTCGTTTACAAGGCTCCTCTTCGAGAGTTCTTTCATGATCGCATAGACGCCGCCTGCCTCATGGAGGTCTTCCAGGTGATGGGGACCTGCGGGGCTCATATAGCACAGGTGGGGTGTTCTCTCCGAGATTTCATCAAAGAGGGCAAGGGGCAGCTCTATGCCTGCCTCGTTGGCGATGGCGGGCAGATGGAGTGCCGTGTTCGACGAACCGCCGAAAGCCATATCGACGGTGATGGCGTTCTTGAATGCCTCCAGGGTCATGATCTGCCTCGGTGCAAGGTCGGCCGCAACAAGGGAGATTACAGCCTTCCCGGCGGCCTTCGCCAGCCTGATGCGACCGGCGTGAACCGCCGGAACGGTCCCGTTTCCGGGCAGCGCTATACCGAGCGCCTCGCTCAGACAGTTCATGGAGTTTGCCGTAAACATACCGGAGCACGAGCCGGCGCCGGGACAGGCACACCCCTCGAGCTCTGCAAGCTCCTCCTCTTTCATAGCTCCCGTGGCCACCTTCCCGACAGCCTCGAACACCGAGATGAGATCGACGGTCCGTCCCTTGAAGCGGCCGGCCAGCATGGGACCGCCGCTTACGAGGAGGGCCGGTATGTTGAGGCGGAGGGCGGCCATCATCATGCCCGGAATGATCTTGTCGCAGTTCGGAATCAGCACAAGCCCGTCAAAGGGGTAGGCCATTGCCATGACTTCGACGGAGTCGGCAATGAGCTCTCTCGACCCTAAAGAATACTTCATCCCTTCATGGTTCATGGCTATGCCGTCGCAAATACCGATGGTGGAAAACTCCAATGGCGTACCGCCTGCGAGCCGTACGCCGTCCTTGACTGCCCGGGCGATCCTGTCGAGATGCATGTGGCCGGGGATCAACTCGGAGGCTGAGCTGGCGATGCCGATTATAGGCCGTTCCAGCTCTTCAGGAAGCAGACCGATGGCGCTGAATAGCGACCTGTGGGGAGCCTTTTCAACGCCCTTTTTCATCTTGTCGGACCTCATGATGCCTCCTTGCTCCAATTATCGGGCGACCGTCCCGGGCAACACAGTTTCCCGGATTACCCCGGACGCCCATTCGGCCATCTATTATACGCCAAAAGGCAGCGCAAGAAAACAGCCCGATCGCGGAGACAACCGGTTATGTGTGCGTTCCGGTGAGCGGCAGCGGGCAGTCTCCCATCGTGACGACGGTGCCGGCAAACACGGCCGGTCTCCCCGATGAAGCTGCCACAAAAGGTTTGACGCTTTGGGGATCCTATGATATTCTCAATAATCGGTATAGCTTTCCGCCTGACCAATCAAATCCCATCCGGAGGAGGAACCGATGTCAACCATATACGAGGTGTTCGCGCGAGAAGTGCTCGACAGCAGGGGTAATCCAACCGTTGAGGCGGAGGTGGTTCTCGAGAGCGGAGTATTGGCGCGCGCAATAGTGCCCTCCGGTGCATCGACGGGCGAAAGAGAGGCCCTTGAGCTGAGGGACGGAGACAAGGCCAGGTTCCAGGGCAAGGGCGTACTGACGGCGGTCAAGAACGTTAACGAAATCATTGCGCCGGAGCTGGAGGGACTCGACGTCATAGATCAGGCCCTCATCGACAACACGATGATAGGGCTCGACGGCACCGACAACAAGAGCAAACTCGGGGCGAATGCGATCCTCGCCGTTTCTATGGCGGTCGCTAGGGCGGCCGCAGATTTCGAGGACCTTCCTCTCTATAGGTATCTGGGTGGGGTCAGGGCACGGGAGCTGCCCGTGCCGATGATGAACGTCATCAACGGCGGAGCCCATGCCCAGAACCCGTTGGACGTGCAGGAATTCATGATCGTTCCTCTCGGGGCCGGCTCCTTCAGCGAGGCCCTTCGGATGGGCGTGGAGGTCTTTCACGTGCTGAAGGCCGTCTTGAAAGAGAAAGGGCTTGCATCCGGCGTAGGCGACGAGGGAGGGTTCGCGCCCCAGATATCCTCTACCAGACAGGCAATCGAGATGCTCCTGGCCTCCATAGAGAAGGCCGGCTTCAGGCCTGGGGAAGATATCTCGCTGGCCCTTGACACGGCGGCGAGCGAGCTCTACAAGGGCGGCGCCTACCATATAGAAAACAACACCTGGAAGGCAGAAGAGATGGTCGCCTTCTACGAGTCTCTTATCAAGGACTATCCTATCGTTTCCATAGAGGACGGCTTTGCGCAGAACGACTGGGAAGGGTGGAAGCTCTTCACCAATCGGTGCGCCTCGAGAATCCAGATAGTGGGAGACGATGTCTTCGTGACCAACCCCAAGATACTGACGGAGGGCATCGCGCAGGGTGTAGCCAACAGCGTCCTTATCAAGCTGAACCAGATCGGCACAGTGACCGAAACGCTCACGACCATCGAGATCGCCAAGCGGGCCGGCCTCACGTGTGTCATCTCCCACAGGTCCGGCGAGACCGAGGACCCCTTTATCGCCGATCTTGCCGTCGCTGTCAACGCCGGCCAAATCAAGACGGGCTCTGCTTCACGAAGCGAAAGGATGGCGAAGTACAACCAGCTCCTGAGGATAGAGGAAGAGCTTGGCGACCTGGCGATATTCGGCGGAAGAGGAGTTTTCTACAGCATAAAATGAAGTTGGCTCTGAAATACGGAAGAGGTTCCGTCGCCATCGATACCCCCCCTTCCTGGACGGTGAATGTCGTCGACCATGGGCGCCCCCCCTTTCAGCCGCTGGAAGAGACCCTGTCGGCGTCGCTCGACGCACCTTTAGGCGCGCCTCCTTTCCGGGATTGGGCAGCCGGGAAAGACTTGCTCGTCATCGTTTCCGACGTAACGAGGTATACGGGTGCGGAAAGGATTCTCCCTTTTCTCCTCGAGAGGTTCCTCGACAGTGGGCGCGCGCGGATCCTCTTCGCCCTCGGCAACCATCGAAAGCAAACGGAGACCGAGCAGAGGGCGATAGTATCGGACCCTGTCTTCGATGCCGTAGCCTGCGTCGACCATGACTGCTTCGACGACACAGGACTAACACATGTCGGGGTCACAAGCTCCGGCCTCGATGTAGCGCTCAACTCCCTTCTTTTCGAGGCCGACGGGGTGCTGGTCACCGGGGCCGTCAGCCACCACTACCTCGCGGGCTTCGGCGGGGGGAGAAAGTGCCTGATCCCCGGCGTTGCAGCCTACCGGACCATCCTCGATACGCACAAGAGGGTTTTCAACAGGGATAAGCCGGGAAAGCACGTCCGGTCGCAGGCGGGCGTCCTTGAGGGAAACCCGATGCACGAGGCCATAATGGAAGGCATCTCTCTGATCGAGAAGCCCATCTTTCTCATCAATACTATTTTCGACGACGAGAAACGTCTCCTCCATATCTTCTCCGGAGACATAAAAGCATCCCACGAAAGGGGTTGCGCGTGGTACCACGAAAATTTCTCGACGACTGTGGGGAAAAAGGCGGACGTGGTCATTGTGAGCGCCGGCGGTTATCCGAAAGACATCGACTTCATTCAGAGCCATAAGGCGCTGGAGAACGCCAGACATGCGGCAAAGGCCGGTGGGACGATAATACTGGTCGGCAGATGCGAGGACGGTTTGGGGAACGCTAATTTCCTGCCCTGGTTCGATTATCCGTCGAGTGAGGAGATGGAGCCTTACGTCAGGGAGAGCGATAAGGTGTACTCGCAGACGGCCTATTCGACCCGCACGAAGGCCGAGCGTTACCGGATCGTCCTCGTGTCGGACCTCGGAGAGGCCGAGGTGAGGCGGATGGGAATGGAGCCGCGAAAAACGCTCGATGAGGCTATCGCATCCCTCCCCGGAGGAAGCGAGTTGTTCTGCCACGTGATACCGGAAGGGTCAAAGACGCTGGTCAGGGAGGGATGATTTGGAAAAAAAGTACACCAAGATGGAATGCATAGTCGAAAAAAACTTAGCTGCATGCACATGCACTTACCCATGCGAGAGAAGAGGGAAGTGCTGCCAGTGCGTGGCCTATCACAGGGAGAAAAAACAAGTGCCCGGCTGCTTCTTCTCCAAAGAAGGAGAAAAGACTTACGACAGGTCGATAAGGAAGTTTTTGGAAGAAAACCGATAGGCCTCTACGGCCCGCTGGAGGATAGCGGCCCGTCCACGATGTCCGGACGGTTTGAGCGGCATCCCTGAATTCGCGCAACGCCGGCAAGGCAAAAACAAGGAGGTAAAAATATGGCTAAGAACCCCGTTCTCGTTACGGACCTGACGCTGAGGGACGGACACCAGTCCCTTTTTGCCACGAGAATGACAACGGCCGATATGCTCCCCATAGCGGAGAAACTAGATAACATCGGCTTCTATTCGATGGAGGTATGGGGAGGGGCGACTTTCGATGTCACCACCCGCTTCCTCAACGAAGACCCCTGGGACAGGGTGCGCATCCTGAAAGAGAAGATGCCGAGAACCAAGTTCCAGATGCTCCTTCGCGGTCAGAACCTGGTGGGCTACCGCCAGTATGCAGACGATGTGGTCGAGGCCTTCGTAGCCAAGTCCGCGGAGGTCGGCATCGATATTTTCCGCATCTTCGACGCCCTCAATGACGAACGCAACTTCATCACGGCCTATAAGGCAGTCAAAAAGGCCGGAAAACATATCCAGGGGGCCCTTTCCTATGCACTGACGCAAAGGAGGATGGGAGGCCCCATCTTCAACCTTGACTATTACGTCACGAAAGCCAGAAAATTGGAGGACATGGGTGCCGATTCATTCTGCATCAAGGATATGGCCGGCATCATATCTCCCTACGATGCCTACGAACTAGTTTCAGCCTTAAAGAAGGCGTTGAGAATACCAGTCCATCTCCATACACACTATACGAGCGGTATGGCTTCGATGGCCTTGCTGAAGGCGATAGAGGCGGGGGCCGACGGCATAGACACCTGTGTAGCCCCCTTTGCCATGAGGAGCTCCCATCCCGCGGTCGAGCCCTTTATCGTGACCCTTTCCGGGACAGAGCGGGACACGGACCTCGACCTGACAAAATTTCCCGAGATAAACGAGTACCTGGAAAGCATCGTCGAGAAGTATATACAGTTTGCCGACACTACTAAATTCTCCGCCATCGATATCGGCGTTCTCATGCATCAGATACCCGGCGGCATGATCAGCAACCTGGTGAGCCAGTTGAAACAGGCAAAGGCCGTCCACCGCATCAATGAGGTTTATGAAGAAATACCCAGAACACGGGCGGAAATGGGTTACCCGCCCCTTGTTACACCGACGAGCCAGATAGTAGGGGTCCAGGCTGTGATGAACGTCCTCATGGGAAGGTATAAGGTGATCACAAAGGAGGTAAAGGACTACTTCTACGGCCTCTACGGACGCCCCTCGGCCCCGGTGGACGGCGAGATCAGAAAGAAGGCGTTGAAAGGCTATCCCAGGGGCGAGACGCCGATAGACGCAAGGCCGGGCGACGTGATCGAGCCCGAACTGCCCAAAGCTGTCGAAGCGTTGAAAGGCATATCGGACAGGATGGAGGATATACTGATCTACGCCCTCTATCCCATGACGGGGATGGAGTTCCTCAAGAGGAAATACGGCACGGCGTGAGGCCGCCCTTGTTAAAGCTGTGGCGTATCTCAGGCGGAATCGGAGTCCGAGGAGGAAAGAAAGCAATACCGGCTCCGGTCGGAAAGACTAGGAAGGCTCTAAAGCGGCCTATCCTCATGTATGGAGGTGCGAATGTCTTCCCGTACAATACCGTTTCTCGTATTTTTTTTGGCATTGGTCCTCGTTTCCTGTACGTCCCTTCGTCAGTGGGCATTTGGCCCGGATGAGCCGGAAACAGACAAACCGGCTGCCTCCGGCAAGGACAAGCCGGCAGGCCCTCAGGTTGGAGACACGAAGGTCGTCGGCGGCGTGGAGTTCGTCTATGCAAAGAATACCAGGTACATGGCCGACCCTTACCAGCCGGAATACCTCTGGGTCAAAAAAAGCGAGTATATGCAAACCCCCATGGACGCTTTTAAAGAGCGGGTTGCCGCCGAGAGGAAGGAAAACGCTGCCCTGAAGAAACGGCTTGCCACGCTGGAGGCTGAGTTTAATAAGGACAAGCCCGCCCCGGCAGCAGGGCGCGCCGCTGCGCAGGCCCCAGCAGATAGAGGAGGACGGGAGGCGGGGGAGAGGACTTGGGAGGCCTTCGGTTCGAACCCAACCGGCATAAGCTATTACATTGACAGAGGGAGCATCACCTATCCGTCCGCAGGTTCGATGCAGCTTTGGCGTAAGAGGACTTTTCCCGAGAAGGCGTTCCAGAAAGAGATCATATCGCGCGAGGAGGTAGACTGCCGACGCAAGAGATATCGGACCCTGGAGGTGCAAGGCGTCTACTGGGACGGCAGGCACGAGGAGTCGAAGGCGGGTTAAACAAACTTCAAGTCGATGCGCCGCTACTTTATATTCGCGACAGCCGCCCTGGGCATACTAATGTACTCCACGGACGCCACTGCAGTTGCAGTAGCTTTCCCGAGTTTCATAAAGGAATTGGGCTCCAATATACTCTGGTCCGGATGGACCATATCCATTTACTACATCGGGGTCACCATGACCACGCCTATAGCCGGGAACCTGAGCGACACTTTGGGACGCAAGAAGGTCTTCCTCATCTCCCTGGCTCTATTCACACTAAGCTCTCTTGCCTGCGGCCTGGCCCCGAACATATACGTGCTAGTGGCCTGCAGTCAGCCGGTTCTCTTGGCGCTACATTTTCTACATCAACCTACCCATCGGCCTTCTCCTGACCGGTATGATCCTCCTGCTCCTGAAGGATTCGAAGGTTTCTTCCCAATCCCGGGTGGACCTAGGCGGGGCCTTGCTTCTGGCCGGGACCCTGCTCTTCATCATGTTCGGCCTCAATGTGATCGGCGATAGCCTCTCCGTCCCTGCCGCGCTCCTAGCCGCCCTTTTCGTAACCTCGGGCCTCTGCCTGGCCATCTTATTCCTGCGGCACGAGAAGGGTACGAGCCAGCCGATAATCGATCTCTCCCTCCTGAGATCGAGGCCCTTTCTTGCGTCCAACCTCTTGAACACCGTAATGGGCGCCGGCTTCTTCGGGCTTTATGCCTTCATGCCGCTCTACGTCACATCCGTGCACAAGCTCTCGACACTTATGAGCGGCGTGATCATGACTCCCCGCTCGATCGGCCTCATTCCCGCCTCCGTGGTCACGAGCTTCCTCCTCAGGCGCTGGGGCTATCGCAGGCCCATAGCCTGGGGCCTTTCCACGGCAGGCTGCGCAGTGGTGCTTCTGACCCCCGGTTTTCCCTTTTGGGGGATGTGCGCCGCAAATCTGGGGACGATAGGTTTGCTTTCCGTCTTGATACTGGCTTCCGGCGTAGGCGCAGGCATTGCGAACCCCGGCGCCAACAACGCATGCATAGAGTTGATGCCGGAGAAGGTGGCCACGATCATGGGCCTGCGGGGTATGTTCAGGACCATCGGCGGCGCGGCTGGCATCTTTATCATTACCTTTATCCTCCATCTCAGCTCGAGCCCCGTGACGGGCTTCAAGATCACCTTCATCTCTTTCGGTCTCGCGCTCCTTTTCGCGATTCCTCTGGTTCTGATGGTTCCCGACGGGAGGAGCGAGGGGACGTAGGACCCCCTGCCGGAGATTTCCTTTTGTCCGCAGGGCAGCCATCATTTTTTCTTTGCGACGTCAGATAGTCAGCCGCTATCGGGGCGGGGAAAGCAAACGATTCAGCGGAACATTATTATTATAGTAGAATTGATACGGTCGGAAGGGCCGGCCGAACTGAGGAGGATACCATGGGCTTATATGAGGATAACAGCCAATCGATAGGCGGAACACCCCTGATCAAGCTGAACCGCGTTGTCGGCCCGAAAGCGACGGTTCTCGCCAAGATCGAAGGCAGGGGCCCGGCCTATTCGGTGAAAGACCGCATAGGGGCTGCCATGATCTGGGACGCCGAGAAGACGGGCCGCCTGAAACCAGGCATGCAAATCATAGAGCCGACTTCCGGCAACACAGGCATCTCACTGGCCTTCGTGGCTGCCTCCAGAGGTTATAAGCTGCTCCTTACGATGCCGGAGACTATGAGCATAGAGCGAAGGAAGGTATTGAAGATCTTCGGCGCCGAACTGATCCTGACGGAAGCAGCGAAGGGGATGAAGGGTGCCATAGCCAAAGCGGCGGAACTTGCCGCCGGCGACCCTTCCCGCTATTTCATCCCTCAGCAGTTCGAAAACCCGGCCAACCCGGCAATTCACGAGACTACGACGGCTGTCGAGATATGGAACGATACGGGCGGGAAGATGGACATTTTCGTCTCGGGTGTCGGGACAGGGGGGACGATCACTGGCGTGAGCCGCTACTTCAAACTCGGAAAAGGGAAAAAGATCTTGTCGGTCGCCGTGGAACCGGCAGAATCGCCCGTCCTCACTCAAACGCGTAACAACGAGGAGATCAGGCCGGGCCCCCACAAGATACAGGGCATCGGCGCGGGCTTTGTGCCCAAGGTGCTGCAGCTCGACCTGGTGGACCGGATCGAAACGGTGACGAGCGATGAGGCTATAGATATGGCCCGCCGCCTTGCCCGGGAAGAGGGCATTCTTTGCGGTATATCGAGCGGCGCTGCTGCCGTTGCGGCGGCTCGGCTGGCAGAAGAGCCGGAAAACAAGGGGAAAACGATCGTCGTTGTGCTGCCTTCGGCAGGTGAACGCTACCTTTCGACAGCCCTTTTCCAGAACCTTTTTCCGGGTCTGGAAACAGCCTCAGCCTCTGATGCCGTTATTTAGACGTTATCGGTCCGATCCTGGAAGACGGCCGGATTTCGGGCCGATGCTACGGCCGGTCAGTCGGCGTCTTCCTCCATAACGGCCTCCAAGCCGAGGTCTTTTATCATCTCCATGTCGAGGGCCGGGTCCCTCCCGGGGGTGGTAAGGTAGTTTCCGGTCATCAAGGAGTTGCAGCCGGCTACGATCCCCAAAGGCAGGAGCTGCCGGAGGTTCGCCTCCTTCCCTCCGCAGAGTTTAATGTCCTTATCGGGGAGTATGAAACGGAAAATCGAGATGGTGACCAGGAGTTCGAGGGGATGAATGGCCGGCCTGCCCGCCAGAGGCGTACCGGGGCGGGGGTTGAGAATGTTGAAGGGCACGGAATCGACGTCGAGTTCCTTCAACGTAATGGCGAACTCTATCCTCTGCTCCATCGACTCGCCCAGTCCGATGATGCCGCCGCAGCAGGTCTCGAGGCCTGCCTCCTTGGCCGCCACAATCGTGTCTACGTCTTCACTGTAGTCATGGGTAGTACATATATGACCGAAGAAGCTCGGCGCAGTTTCAAGATTATGATGGTACCTGTAAAGACCGGCCGCCTTCAAAGCATGGGCCCTCGGTCTGTCCAACATCCCGAGCGATACACAGGGTTTTATGCCCATCGCTCTGATCTCCCTTACCGCCTGATAGATCTCCTCCCATTCCTCTTCGCTGTCGATCCTTGTACCGCTCGTGATGATCCCGAACATATGGGCGCCGGCCTGCCGCATCTGTCCGGCTGCCTCCACCATCTCCGCCTTCGATATAAGATCGTATACGGGAGCCTCGGTCTCGTAATGGACCGATTGAGCGCAGAACTTGCAATCCTCCGGGCACCTCCCTGACTTGGCGTTGATGATCCCGCACAGGTTGACCCTTTTCCCCTTGAAGTGTTCCCTTATCTCCGAAGCTGCGGCCATAAGGGCAAAAGGCTTTCTTGTGCCTATTTCTCGAAGCGTGAGGGCGTCGGCAAATCCTATGTTCTGCATCCCGACGGCCTTGTCTTTCAATTGTTGTAGGGTATCGCTCACTTTTTTCTCTCCGCGCCTTGTTCCGATCTTAAACGGTCTGGTTGATGTTAAGACGAACGACCTATTTGCGTTATTTCCCATGATTTTATTGATTTCTTGGTATAAATGTCAAGAGCCACGGTGCGACGATTGGGGTACAACAATATTTCAGTAGCTCCAGATTGTTCTTGATTAAGGGCGAGAAGGATCGTACAGTATTGAATCACAGTGCTGGGGGAGCTTGAAGCGGCTGAGAAACCCCGCGGTTAATTGCGAGGTGACCCCTTGAACCTGTCGGGTAATGCCGGCGAAGGGAAGCAGACTGGCAGGTCCGATAAACGGCCGCAAGCTTTTCTGGAAGCTTGCGGTTTTTTTTCGGAGAAAGCCCCCCTTTGAATAGGAGCGGTAGAGATGAGCGCAGAACGCACGGCGTCCGGCGCAGCGACGGGAACCGTTTACCGGTGGCGCGTCCTGTGGGCCGCCTTTTCTTCGTACCTGGTGGACAGCTACGACCTGATCGTGCTAGCCATCGCCATGCCCGTTTTGCTCAAGGTCCTCCACATCTCCCTGCCGCTTGGCGGGCTTCTGGGGTCGGCGACAATGCTCGGGGCAGTGGTAGGCTCGGTGGTGTTCGGGCTGATCGCCGAAAATCGAAGCAGCCGCTTTTCCCTCATTGTTTCGCTCGTATGGCTCGGTGCCGGCATGGGATCAGTCTGGTTCGTCTCGACCTGGGCCCAGTGGATGGCGCTCAGATTCCTCACGGGTCTCGCCATCGGAGGTCTCTGGGGGCCATGCTCTGCCCTTATCGCGGAACACTGGGCGCCGGCCTTTCGCGCGAGGGCGGCATCTTTCGTTTACAGCGCCTTTGCCGTCGGTGCAGTGATCGCGTCGCTCGTGGGCAGGCTCACACTCACTGTAGACTGGCACATCCTTTTTCTCGCGGGGGTCTGCTCCATCCCCATGGCCCTCGCCGTTGCCCGTCTCATCCCGGTCAGCACGGGCGCCGGGCATGGCGCGGGAGGAACGAGGAAAAAAGGCGTCGGGATGGGCGCCATCTTCGAAAGAGGATTGCTCAGGACTACGATACTGGCCAGCCTCGTGAGCGTCTTCAACCTCGCAGGCTATTGGGGGATCGCCTATTGGGTCCCGACCTTTCTCGTCAGAGAGAAGGGCTTAACCCTTTCCGCCATGGCCGATTTTTCCCTCTTCATGTACGCCGGCATGTTCGTGGGCTTCCAGCTGTTCGGCGTTCCTCTGGGGAGGTATCGTGGGCGCCTGCGTGAGCGGGGTCGCGGCTGCTGCCGGCGCATACTACGCGGAGCTTTTTCCCGAACACCTCCGCGCTTACGCGGGCGGCTTCTGCTGGAACGTGGGGCGCATAGGCGCCGTGGTCGCCCCCTACACCATCGGCTGTATAGGCAAGGCTCACGGCCTTCAAGTCGGTCTTGCCGCTACTTGTATCATCAATCTGATGGGCGTCGTCGTCCTCTGTTTTCTCCCCGAGACGCTCGAAAAACAGCCCCATAAGGAGGCACTGGCATGAGAAACGTGATGGAGAAGCTCGAAGAGCTGAGGAGATTTGCCGTTACCGCGGGTGCGAGCCGGGCCGTGATTATCGCGGCCGGTGACCTGGTCGTGCGCACGAGTGCCTGGGCCAAGTGCTTCATACCGGCATGCAAATATTATGGGACGAGCATAATGTGCCCGCCCCACAACCCCCTTACACCCGACGTGACGAGAAAGATAGTGGACGAATA
>JBEKOT010000079.1:0-20593 GCA_049521495.1 Syntrophorhabdales bacterium
CAGGCGATCATGTTCACGCCCTATGCCGGCGAGCCGCCCCCCGGCGGGGGCAAGAAAGGCGAAAGGGCCGTCAACGGTTTTTACCGGGCCGGTTCGGACCACAGGAAGGACGGCGGAGCGGTCGGCTGGTAAGCCGGCCGCCTTCCCCGGTGCAGCCCGATGATTACGGATCGTTTCGTCCAGCCGTCCGAGGAGGGATACCTTGGGGGGAGGAGTATTATTTATGGGTGTGTAGCGCAAGGCCTATCGGACGAGATTCGACAGGACGAGCACCGTCCAGTACGGCGCCGCCATCAAGAGTATAATCGAGATAATATAGGAGGGTATATAGTACAGCCCTCCCCGGAACACCGTCGCCAGCGGGATGTCCTTGGCATTATGGAGCCCATGGTCGTGACGATACAGATAACCTGGCCGAACCATATAGGGTCGTATCCGAGATGCGTCACCACCGGATAGAATATCGGCAGCGAGACGAGAAGGAAAGCCAGAGCGTCCATCACGCAGCCGCCGATGATGTAGCACAAGAGGATCACCCACAGGAGCATCCAGTTGGGCAGGGAGAGGCCGCCTATATAACCCGCAATCTCGTAAGGGAGCCTCGTCACCGTAAGGAAACGCCCGAAGACGACCGCGCCCGCGACAATCATGAATACGAGGCACGAGATGCGCAGGGTGTCGATCACGGAGGTGATGAAGCCTTGCCACGAGAGCTTTCTGCGGATAAGACATATGATGAGGGCAAGGGTCGAGCTTGCCGCCGCAGCCTCGGTTGCGGTGACTACTCCCGTAAAGAGGGCGTACATGATGATTGCGAAAAGGATGAGGATATCGATGATCTCGGGCAGGGCCTTGAAGCGCTCTTTCCAGCTGCTCTTTTCGGCTGCGGGCCCCCAGGTAGGATGGAGCCAGCAGATGTAGAAAACCGTCGCCGCGATCAGCACCGTAAGTATTGCGCTGGGGATTACGTTCCCGAAAAAGAGTTTGCCTATCGACTGGCCGGTGTAGAGGCCGTAGACGACGAGGACGATGCTGGGAGGGATGAGGACGCCGAGGGTCGCGCCTGCCGCGACGGAGCCGGCGTTCAACTGGGGATGGTAGTTGTACTTCTTCATCTCGGGGATCGCAACGGTGCTCATGGTGGCCGCTGTGGCCGTGTTGCTCCCGGATATGGCGGAAAAGGCGGCGCAGGCCATGATGGTCGTTATGGCAAGGCCGCCCTTGAAATGGCCGAACCACTTGTAGGTCGCGTGATAGAGGCCGTGGTTGTAACCCGCGTAATGGACGAACTCGCCTACGAGGATGAACATAGGGATGACGGTGAGCCCGTAATTGGAGAAGATGTTCCACATGTCGGTGCCGATCATGCCTAGTGCCGCCTTGAAGGAGGTCACGTAGGCGACGCCGAGAAAGCCGACTATCGCCATGGTGAACCCCGCAGGCATGCGGAGCAGGAAGAGCACCGCGAACATTATCACGATGCCGTATACGCCTACGATGGGACCCGTCATCTTCTATCCCTCCCTTGCAAAGAGTTTCTTCAGAAGATCGACCAAAGCGGTGAGGGATATAGCGGCAAAGCCGACGGCGGCCGCAAAGACGAAGGGGTGGTAAATGATCTTCAGCGTCTCCGAGACCTCGTTCTCATTCCATATCTTCATTCCCCACACATACACCTGCCAGGCCACGATTGCGAAGAAAGCGGCGATGAAGAGGTCGGCAAAGGTATCGACGGCCTTCATCAAACCCTCCGGGAACTTATCGCTCAGTATATCGACGATGATGTGGTCTTTCCTCTTCTGGGTATAGCCCAGGGCGAAGGCTATTACCAGGGCCCCCAGAAAGGAGACGATCTCGTAGGTGCCCCTGAAGGGAAGGTGGAGTATCCTTAGGAGTACGTTGCCCGTAGCCAGGAACATGAGGGAGAGGACCGCGATTCCCCCGAGGAAGAGCAAAATCTTGTTGAGAATACCTGTGGCATAATCGAGATACTTCATTCATCCCTCCGCAACTACCTGTTAACGGCTTTAGCGCGGCTTGCCGAAGCTGCGGCCTGCTAAGGCGGCGGGCCGTTCCGCGCGGCCCGCCACTGCGCGGCCTTCCGCTGCTACCTGGAATGCCTCTCGTACTTGTCTTTCAGCTTCATAAGGTCCTGTATGATCTGTTCCCCCGGCAGCCCCTTGGCCGTGGCTCTTTTGATATACTCGTCGATCATCGGCTTTACCAGACCAGGTATCTGGGCCTTGTCGGAGGCAGGCAGGTTGATTACCTGGTGCTGATATTTCTGCTTCGACCACTCAAGGGCTTCCTTCACGTGGTCGTCCACGTACTTACCCGTCCATTCGGCCTGCTCCCGCCTCAGGTCGTCCATTACCTTCTTCACGTCCGCGGGCATGGCGTTCCACTTGTCCTTGTTCATAACAACGGCGAAAGTGACGACGAAGAGGTTCGTGTCCGTGGCGTAAGGGCAGTAAGCGGCGTAGTTGAGGTCCTTCAGCACCTCCATCGAGGAGACGACGCCCTTTACCACTCCTTTTTGGAGGGCCTCAGGCCTCTCGGACTGAGGCATGGCCACGGGTATCCCTCCCAGCCTTTTTACAGCCTCCGCGCCCGTCCCCGATACGGCCAGCTCCATCCCTTTCAGGTCTTTTAGGGTCCGCACGGGCTTTATCGTCATGAAGTCCGAGGGAGGACAGGTGAAGACCGTCAGCAGCTTTACCTTCTCGAACTCCTTGGGATACTTGTCGATCAGGTCGTACAGGGCCAGGCTGGCGTTCCTGGCGCTTGAAAAGCCTATGGGCAGGTCGATCGCCTCCGAAACGGGGAAGCGCCCGGGCTGGTAGCTCATGGCGAAGTTCCCGATGTCCGCCGTCCCCGTGATGACGCCGTCGAAGATGTTCTTCGCCGGAAGGAGCGTGCCGCCGGGGAAGGTCTGGATCTTCACCTTCCCGTTCGTCCTCTTCTCCACTTCCCTGGCCCATCTTTCCATCTGGACGCAGGGGAAGGTGGTGGAAGGCGGGAAGTTCGCGTAGGTCAGCGTGATCTTTTGCTGGCACTGGCCGGCCGGAGGCACGGCAAGGCCTAAAGCCAGAACGACCGTCAAGGCTGCAACTGCGAGCAATGTAGTTTTGAGCATTTTACCCCCCTTTTTATTGATGTACTTTTCGGTCCGGCCTGCCCTTTACCCGACTTGGCTCGCGTCGAACTCGCCGTCGAGGAGCTCGACTAGGACGCCCGCCAGCTCGTCCGGCTTCTGGATGAAGGCATAGCGGTTCCCGAAAAGGGTCCTCGGCTTCTCGTCGATCAGTCTTGCTCCCTTTTTTTTCAGCTCGTCCATCGCCGCATCCAGGTCGTCAACCCTGTAGGATATCAGGAAGGCGCCTTCGCCCCTCCGCTCTATGGACCTGGCCACATCGCTTTCCGCGCTCGTCGGCTCCATGAACTCTATGGCCACCTCGCCGACGTAATATCTGGCCACCTTTATATGCTCCGATTCGGCCACGTATTCGAGATCGGGCGTCATGCTCAGGCTTTCCCTGTAGATTGCCTTCGTCTTCTCCAGGTTTCTCACGGCAAAGCATATGTGGTCGATCTTCCGGATCTTCACGGACCTACGCCTTCTTGCTCTTTTTCTCGATGGCCGCGATTATCTTGTCGGGTGTCAGCGGGTACTCCTTGATCGGGACCCCTATGGCGTTGCACACGGCCGACACGTAAGCCTGGGCCGCGGACATGGCGATGGACATGCCCGCCTCCTTTGCGCCGTAGGGCCCGGCAGGGTCATGGCTTTCGACGATTATGGAGTTGATCTTAGGCATATCGGGCGCAAGGGGCAGCCGGTACTCGGCCTGGTCGGGGTTCAGGAGCCTCCCCCCGTCCCACAAGTGGTATTCCGTCAGCATACCCCCCTGGCCCCCCATCGTCAGGCCGCCCTCGAACTGCCCCTCTATGACCTTGGGATTGAGCGCAAATCCCACATCCTGGGAGGCCCAGGTCTCGAGCACGTCGACCAGCCCGGTCTCCGGGTCGATCTTGACCTCGGCGATGGTCGTGCCGAAGGAGAAGGTCTCGCTCAATTGGCCGGAAGGGTTCTCGACCCATTCACGCCTGGAGTCCACCTTGGGCCAGTAAGATCCCTCGCCCGATACGGGCTCCCCCTTGGCCAAAGCCATTCGGATTGCGCGGGCAAAGGGGATCGACCTCTCCGGCTCCCCCTTCACGAAGATCTTCCTGCCCCTGGCCGTGAGGTCGTCTGGGTTCGCTTCCAGTGCGCGGGCCGCGAACTTGAAAATCTTTTTCTTTGCGTCTATCGCGGCGAGCCTGACGGCGTTTCCGCCCACGAAGGTCTCGCACATCGAGTAGGAGCCGGGGTCGGAAGGCGTCACCTCGGTGTCCGCATTGATGAGCTGGATGTCCTCCGGCAGGATACCGAGCTCCTCCGCTGCTATCTGGACGAGCATGTTCTCGTTCCCCTGCCCGTTGTCAACAACGCCCGATATGACGGTTGCGCCCCCGTCCTCGTTGAACTTTATGAAGGCAGAGGACCCGCCCCTTATGCCCATGGGGAAGCCCGTCTGGACGGAGTTGCAGCCTATGCCTATGCCGTGGAAAGGCGGGAGCTTACCCCATTTCTCTTTCCACCGGGCCGCCGAGGCCGCCCGCTCGATGGTCTCGGTCATGGCGCAGCTCGGCACCAAGGACCTGGTGGGGGTATAGTCGCCTGCCTGGCGGGCGTTCCTGAGCCTCATGGTAACGGGGTCTATGCCGAGCTCCAGGCCGATCATGTCGAGCTGGAGGTCTACGCCGCAGGCAAAGGCCCGACCGTGGGTCCTGAACATGCCCCTGATCGGCTTGTTCGTGAAGACGCGGTAGCCGTTGTAGCGAACGTTCTCCATGCGGTAGGCCTGCTCCATGCAAAGGAAGGGGACGCTCGTGGCGATGGGGCCGGTGCTCGAATAGGCGCCGCCGTCCATGTGGCAGGTGATGTCCCTGGCGAGAACGCGGCCTTCCCGGTCGACGCCGGTCTTGATCGTGGCGGTCATCGAATGGGCCAGGCGCGTCGCCACCGTGTTCTCCTCCCTTGTGTAGACGATCCTAACAGGGAGGCCGGCCTTACGGGAAAGCAACGCGCAGATCACGTCGGCCGGGGATATCTCCGAGCGGCCGCCGAAGGCGCCGCCTATGGTGATTTTCCTCACCCTCACTTTGTTCAGGGGCATCCTCAGGCAGTTGGAGAGGGGCTTGGCTTTGAGGTGGGGGCCTGCGTTGGGCATCCAGATTTCGAGGTTGCCCGTGCTGTCGAAGGAGGCGGCGACCGCATAAGGCTCGGCCTGGAAGTAGGACTCCTCCGGCGCCGTGAAAGTATCTTCCCGGACGTGGTAAGAGACGGAGAAGCCCTTTTCCACGCTGCCTACGTCTATCTTCACGTGCACGTTTATATTGCCGGGATTGGAGTCGTGGATCAGGACGGCGCCCGGCCTCATGGCCTCTTCCATGGTGAACAGGGCCGGCAGCTCCTCGTAATCGACCTTTATGAGCGTAAGGGCTTCGAGGGCCGTATCCTCGTCTATTGCCGCGACCGCCGCTACCTCTTCCCCGATGAAGCGCACCTTGTCGGGCGGCAGGAAGGCCTGGTCCTGGGTGTAGCGGAAGACCCCCCACTTTTCCCCGGTGCTGTCGGCGGATGTCACGACCGCCTTCACGCCGGGCAGCCGCTCGGCCCGCGACGTATCTATCGCGCGTATACGGGCATGGGCAAAGGGCGAACGGAGGACCTTCCCGACGAGCATGCGGGGCAGCGATAGGTCTGCCGTGTAGAGGGCCTCGCCGGTAGCCTTTGCTGCGGTATCGACCCTGCCGGCGCTCTTTCCGATGATGGACAGCTCTTCCATTGCCTATTTCCCTTTATCCGAAGCGGCTTTCACCGCCTCCACTATTTTCGCGTAGCCCGTGCACCGGCATATGTTCCCCGAGAGGGCCAGGCGTATCTCTTCATCCGTCGGGTCCGGCGTCTTGTCGAGGAGAGCCTTGGCTGTGAGCACCATGCCGGGGGTGCAGAAGCCGCACTGTACGGCATGGTGGGCCACGAAGGCCTCCTGGATCGGGTGGAGCGCCCCCTGCCTGCCCAGGCCCTCGATGGTCGTGACCTGTCTGCCTTCCGCCTCGGCTGCAAGGAGCAGGCAAGACCTGACGGGCTCGCCGTCGAGGAGGACCGTGCAGGTGCCGCAGGCCCCGCGTCCGCAGCTCTCCTTTGCCCCGGTGAGGTGGAGCTCTTCCCTCAGCACCTCCAGGAGCGTGAGGTGAGGGGCCACCAGAAGGGTGTGGACCTCGCCGTTAACCCGGAGGTTGATCTTTTTCTTCTCTGCCTTCACCATCACGCACCCGCCCCGGAAAGCTGCCCGAGCGCTTCCCCGATCGCCCGTCCTGCCATCACGACCGCCATTTTTTTCCTGTAGGAGGCGGGAAGGGCAACGTTTTCCACGACCCTGCAAACCTTAAGGGCGCACCGGGCCGCGGAAAGCCCGTCGGCGTCACCCGGCTTCCTCCCGACGAGAAACGCCGCCGCATCCTCGACGAGCACAGGGGCGGGGCCGCAAGCGCCCAGGACGACCCTGGCCCTGTCGATTACGCCCTTGGCCGAGAGGGAAAGGAAGGCTGCGGCAGAGGCGAAGGGATAATCGAGCCCCTTCCGAAGCCGCAGCTTCTCATACGCGCAAGAATAGGGCCCTGAGGGAATGGGAATGACGATCCTTGTGAGAAGCTCGTCTTCCTCGACGGCGAGCGGCCGTTTCCCTTTGTTGGAGAAGATGTCTGCCACCTGGACCGTCCTCGACGAGCCCGCCTTCTTGAGGACGGCTTTGGCATTGCAGGCAATGAGGGCAGGGGCGAGATCGCCCTGGTAAACGGAAAGGCACCTGGTCGCGCCCTTTACCGCGGCGCACACCCTGCCGCCCTGCTTGAGGCAGGCCGGGGCCGCCTTCCGGAAGAGCTCCGACTGGTTATAGAAAAGGCACCTCGTGTCCTGCAGGAGGTTGCCTCCTATGGTTGCCATGTTCCTGATGGGAGGGGCCGCCGTACAGCTTGCCGATTGGCTGAGGGCGGGGAAGAGTCCCGAGACCTCAGGGGAGGCGGCGACTTCCCGCAGGGTCGTGCCCGCGGATATTACGAGCTCCCCCTTGTTCTTCTTTATGCCCTTCAACTCGGATATGGCTTTCAGGCTCATCACATAGGGCGCCGAGACGAGCCTCTGCCTCAGGCGGTTCACGATGTCCGTTCCCCCCGCCACTATGAGCACTTTTCCTTTATGCGCGGCGATAGTCTCCAGGGCCTCTTTTACGGTCCCCGGTGAGAGATACTGAAAAGAAGGGAGCCTCATCGATATTTCCTTACTTTCCTGCCGGAAAGGCCTGTCCGGGCAGAGAGTCCGTCCGGCTCCGGCATGTTGCAGTCATCATGGTCCGACCCGCTCTCCGGCAAGCAAAAGTTCTTGACAAACAATCGCTCTCTTAACTATACTGGACACATAAGATGGTATACAGTATACACAACCAAAGCCTTATCAAAGAATGATACTGACAATGACATCCTCGTGTCAACGGAAAAATGGGACAGGGGCAAAAAATTTTCGAAGGGGGGAGGCCGGGCCTTCTTACTCCTCGGAAAACCTCCCCGGACGGGAGGACCTCGCTTGGAAAGGGCATTGAGCCCCAATAACTGTGCTGGAGGACGACATGGACGTTTTTAGAAATATGACGATGCTTTCCCTGGAACAGGCTACGGTGCTCCCTTACCTGAGCTACAGGCTCGCCATGGACGGGATGCGGGTCATACGGCTCGAGCACCCGGTGTACGGCGACCCGAACCGGATGATAGGGGAGAACAGGCTCGGCGAAGAGCGGATGAACACCTATTTCCTCTGCATAAACGCGGGGAAGGAGGCAGTCACCCTGAACCTGGGTACGCCCGAGGGTCAGGCGATCCTCAAAGAGATGATCGTCAGGATGAAGGTCGATATCTTCGCAACGAACCAGCTCCCTCGCAACTACGAAAAGCTGGGCATAGATTACGACTCATTGAAGGCCGTCAAGCCGGACCTCATCTGGGTGGGTCTCACCGGCTTCGGGCCGGACAGCAACGAGGCGGCCTATGACCCTATTTTGCAGGCGAGGAGCGGCCTGATGGAGCTGACGGGTAATGCGGGCGAAGACCCGCAGGTCCTTGGCATCCCGCTGCCCGATATGGGGACGAGCGAGCATGCCTACGGGCTCGTGATGAAGGCGCTCTGCAAGCGGGCGCTCACCGGGCAGGGGGAGAGGATCGATGTCTCCATGTTCATGTCCACCACTTCCTGGCTTACGGTTGCCGTTACCCTCACGAAGTCCTTCGGAAGCAAGGTCACCCGCCGCGGCAACACCCACGAGTTCTTCGCGCCCGTCTCGGTCTACGAGACGAAGGACGGGTACGTCTATATAGCCGTGGGGAACGACCGCCAATGGGCCTCTTTCACGCAGCTTCCCGGGTTCGAGAGACTGGCGAGACCTGAATACGAGAAGAACAAGGGCAGGATCGCGGACGTGGCCAACCTGAACCGGCAGATCAACGACTGCACGCGGCCGCGGACGACGGATGAGATGATAGACCTTTGCAACAAGGCGACCATTGCCATATCGAGGGTCAACACTATCGGAGAGGTCCTCCAGGACCCGCTTGTCGCGAAGTCTCTCCTCACCGCGGCCGACCCTGTGACGAAGACGCAGATATGGATGGCCCCTCCGCCCTTTATGACGACCTTTCTGAAAGAGAGCGGCCAGAAGATGACGTTCCCTCCGAGGTTCGGGGAACATAACGGCGCCATCTACGGGAAGGCCCTGGGGTACTCGGAAGAGAAGCTCAGGGAGCTGAAAAGCAAAGAGGTCATCTGAACCCGAAGGATAGGTTTGTCCTTTGACCGGCGGCAAGCTCGCGAGGAAGATCTTGGAGGGCGATGAGAAGAGCGCAGCCCGCCTCATTACCCTGATCGAAGACGGGGAGGAGGAGGGGTACAGGGAGCTTTCGAGCCTCTTCCCCTTTACGGGCAAGGCCCAGGTAATAGGCATCACCGGCCCGCCCGGCGCGGGCAAGAGCACGATCACGGGAGGCCTTGCGGCTGCCCTCGGCGACCGGGGGAAAAAGGTCGGCGTCGTCGCTGTCGACCCTACCAGCGTTGCCGGAAAGGGGGCCCTCCTCGCCGACAGGGTCCGTATGAAAGGCGCTGAAAAAAAGGGCGTTTTCATACGGTCCATGGCCCACAGGGATACGGTCCATGGCCCACAGGGGTTATCCGGGGGGAATTGCAAAGGCTGCGGCCGGCGCCGTCTATGTGCTGGAAGGCCTGGGCAAGGAGACGATCTTCGTGGAGAGTCTCGGGGCAGGCCAGGCGGAGAAGGGGCTCGCCTACCTGTGCGATACGGTCGTTATCCTTTTTACGCCCGATTACGGGGACGAGATCCAGCTTCTCAAGGCGGGGCTGGTGGAGATAGGCGACATCGTCGTGGTGAACAAGGCCGACCTTCCGGGGGCCGAGGGCGCCTCCATGGTGATCGCCTCTTTGTCGAGGGCAGGGCCTGACGGCTGGACGCCGCCTGTCCTGCGCGCCCGGGCGGACCGGGGCGAAGGAATCGGGGAGGTCCTTTCCGAGATCGAGCGCCATTGGCGCTTTATAGGGGACCGGGGGATCGAGAAGCGGAGGAGGGAGAAGATAGCCGCCTTTACGATGGGCCTCCTTAAGGAAGAGATTTGGTCGCGCGTCGCAAAAGCGGTGAAGGATGACGAGGGCTGCGCGGCCGTCGCAAGGGAGGCGATGGACCGGAAGATGGACCCGTACGAGGCAGTGGAGAGGATACTGGGGAGGGTAGCGTTCACCGTGGGGTAGGGGGCAGGCCGGGCGCTTTTTGCGCGTGACTTTGTCGTCGCGTTCGGCGCGCATCCTCACATACAAAAGAGTATGCTGCGGTGCGCGCTCTCCACGACTTCGCGTCATGCATCAAAAATCGCCTCGGCCTTTTAGGCCGGGCGCTTTTTGCGACGCTTCGCGGTAGTGCGATCTCCCCCTTTGCGCTTCGCGCCGGTAAAAGATCGTTTCAGCGCGAAGCGTGAAAAGGCAAACAAGGATAGAAAGGGCAGCCGGACATCCGAGATAATGAAGACCGCTGCATTGAAGGAGGCCGACTTATGGATTTCGCGCTAACGGAAGAACAGGAGTTTTTCAAGAAAATGATCACCGACGCGGTCGATCGCATGATCGTCCCGAAGGCGCCGGAGATCGACCGTAAAGACGAGTTCCCCTGGGAATTGTGGCGGGAGTTCGGCAAGCTCGGATACCTCGGCCTGCGGTACCCGGAGGAGATAGGGGGCATGAACGCGGACCCGGTCACCGCGATGATCTTTTACGAGCAGGTTTCCAGGGGGTCGGTCGGCTTTGCCCAGAGCGTGATCATGAACGTTCTCATGGGCACCTACTTTATCTACCGCTTCGGCTCGGAGGCGATGAAGGAGCGCTGCCTATATCCTGCCATGCGGGGAGAGAAGGTCGCCACCATGTGCTTTACCGAGGACCAGTCGGGCTCCGACCTTTCGGCTACGAGGACCACCGCAGTAAAGGACGGCAGCGACTGGGTGATTAACGGGACCAAAATGTGGATAACCAACGGCCCTATAGCCGATATGGCCACGGTCCTGGCCACGACCGACCGGTCGCTGGGCGCAAAGGGCCTCAACTTCTTTCTCGTGGAGAAGGGGACGCCCGGCTTCGCTCCGGGACAGGTACTCGAGAAGATGGGCTGCAGGGGGACCGTCACGGGCGAGCTGGTCTTCGACAATGTGAGGGTGCCCGGAGAGAACCTGCTGGGTACGGAGATAAACAAGGGCGTAGACTATCTGGGCGAGATCCTCGACGAGGTGAGGGTGATGACGGGCGCCATGGCGCTCGGGATCTCCCAGGCGGCCTTCGACGAAGGGCTGGAGTACGCCAGGAAGCGGGTCGCTTTCGGCAAGCCCATAGGCAGCTATCAGCTTATAAGGGCCAAGTTCGCCGACATGGCCTCCGAGATGGAGGCGAGCAGGCTCATGGTCTATTACGCGGCCTGGAGGATCAAGGAGAAGCTGTCGAGCCGCAAGGAGGCGGCCATGGCCAAGATGTTCGCCACGGAGACCTGTCTCAAGGTCGTGGACGAGGTGACCCGCATCTGGGGGGCAAACGGCTTCGCCCAGGAGTACAACCCCCAGCGCCACTTCAGGGACGCGCGCTTCCTCCTCTACGGGGGTGGAACACACGAGATATTGAAGGATTTCCTCGGCAGGTTGATTATAGGAAAGACGTGATGCTCTTCGGCTCTAACAGGGAGGCCCGACAATGAACGTTGTAGTGCTTGCGAAGCAGGTGCCCGACGCGGAAAGCTCGATTGAAATAAAGGGGGACGGCGAGAGGCTCGAGATACAGCAAAAGTTCGCCACCAGCCTTTTCGACGAGTTTGCCCTTGAAGAGGCGCTCAGGATAAGGGAGCGCCACGGCGGGCGCGTGAAAGTGATTACCCTGGGCGCGGGCAAGGCCACGGAGGTCCTGAGGACGGGGATAGCCATGGGCGCGGACGAGACGCTGCTCCTCGACCACGCGGCCTTCCTCGACGGAGACGGCTATGCGACTGCCCTTGCCCTTTCAAGGGCCGTCTCGAAGGCGCCGTGCGACGTCGTCCTTTGCGGGAAGCAGGCCGTGGACGACGACAGGGGTGAGGTAGGGCCTATGGTTGCCCAGTTCCTCGGCTTGCCCCACGTAGGCGGCGTTGTAAAGCTCGACATCGCGGAAGGCAAGGCTTCCGCGGAATCGCTCGCCGAGGCCGGAAGAGAGGTCGTAGAGGTCTCGCTGCCGGCGGTCTTCACCGTTCAGAAGGGATTGAACGAGCCGCGCGTGGCCCCCATCACCGGCGTCATGAAGGCGATGAAGGCCCAGATACCGAAGGCCGCGCCGGAGGACCTCGGTCTCGACCCTGCGGAAGTGGGCCGGGCCGGTTCGAAGGTGCAGGTAAAGCGCTATCTGGCGCCGAAGAAAAGACCCCCGGTTCAGATAATAGGCGGGGAGGCGAATGATGCAGCCCGCGAGGCAGTGCGGATTCTCGCGGACGTGGAAAGGCTCATTTAGGGGGTGGCTGGTGGACACGATACTGGTATTCGTCGAGACTAAGGGAGACGCCGCCAAGAAGGCGTCCCTGGAGCTCTTGAGCGAAGGACGGAAGCTCGAGCAGGCGGGCCGCTTCCGGATGGAGGCCGTCGTGCTGGGCCCCCTTCCGGCCGGCCTCAAGGACAGGCTCCTGTCCCTGACGGAAACGCTCGTCCACATCGACGACCCTCTGCTCGAAGCCTATACGCCGGAAGGCTACGCCTTCGCCCTGGCCGGTTATGCCGGGGAAGCAGGGCCGAAGATGATACTCGCCGGCGCCACTCAGATGGGTCGCGATTTCATGCCGAGGGTCGCGGTCCTCCTCGGGTGCGGCATCGTCTCCGACGTTACGGCGGCAGCGTGGGAGGGCGACCCCGTGACCTTCGTCAGGCCCGTCTACGGCGGAAAAGTTCTGACGGAGGTCTCTTGCAACGGTTTCCCGGTCATAGTCACTACCAGGCCGAACGCCTTCGGTATTTCGGAGGAAGGCAGCCGGACGGGAAACCTCGTGGAGAGGCAGGCGGGCGTTACGGCCGATCAGGTACACACAAGGATTCAACGCGCGGACGCGAAGCCGAAGGGGAAGGTAGACCTCACCGAGGCGGACATCATCGTATCCGGCGGCAGGGGGTTGAAGGCCGCGGAGAACTTCAGGCTCATCGAGGAGCTGGCCGATGCAATCGGAGGGACCGTAGGGGCGACGAGGTCCGTCGTCGACGCGGGTTGGCGCGACCAGGAAGACCAGGTGGGCAAGAGCGGCAAGACCGTCTCGCCCAAGCTTTACATAGCCGTGGGAATTTCCGGCGCCATCCATCATATCATGGGTATGGACACATCGAAAGTGGTCCTCGCCGTCAACAAGGACCCTAACGCCATAATCTTTCAGTACGCCAATTACGGGATCGTGGGCGACCTCTTCGAGGTCGTCCCGGCAATGACGGCCGAGCTGAAAAAGAGGTAGGCGCAGGCAATGGCGGAAGACAAAATGGATGCCGTGATCGTCGGCGGGGGCCTTGCAGGTCTTTGCGCGGCATACCGCCTGTGCGAGGCCGGCAGGCAGGTCATCCTCCTGGAACGGGGCGACACTTGCGGCAGCAAGAACGTTACCGGAGGCAGGATCTACGTCTCGCCTTTGAGGCGGTACATCCCGGCCATCCTCGAAGAGGCGCCCTTCGAGCGCCCCGTAGTCAAGGAAATCGTAACGCTCCTCGACGAGCACTCTTCCGTTCAGGTGGAGTACGGGAACGACAAGTGGAAGTACCCCCCTCATATGAGCTACACGATCCTGCGGGCAGTCTTCGACAACTGGCTGTCGGAGAAAGTCATGGAAAAGGGCGCCTTCGTGATCCCGAAAAGGCGGGTGGACGGGCTGCTCTTCGAGGACGGCCGCGTGGCAGGGGTGAAGGTCGGGGAGGAAGAGATACCTGCAAATATAGTGATTGCCGCCGACGGGGCCCTTTCCTTCATGGCGAAGGAAGCCGGTCTCAGGCCCCCCCTGGAGCCTGCCGACTATGCCGTGGCTGTCAAAGAGGTGTACAGGCTCGACGCGGGCCTGATAGAGGAGCGCTTCGGCCTCGAGGCCGGCCAGGGAGCGGCCGCCCTTTTCGCGGGGTCCGTCACGAAGGGCATGTTCGGGGGCGGTTTTCTCTACACCAACAAGGACAGCATCTCGGTGGGCGTCGTCGTAGGGATCGGCTCTTTTATCGAGCAGGCGGGCGCTGCGGAGATGCACAGCCTCATGGAAGCCTTTTCGCAAAGGCCCGAGGTGTCCCGCTTCATCAGGGGAGGGGAGCTTCGGGAGTATTCCGCCCATATCATCTCGGAGGCGGGATTTTCCGGCCTGAGGAAGCTCTATACGGGCGGGATGCTGGTTGCCGGCGACGCTGCCGGCATGGCCCTCAACATGGGCCTTACGGTGAGGGGGATGGACTTCGCGGTTGCCTCCGGAGTAATGGCTGCGGAAGCAGCCGACGAGGCGCTCTCGAAAGGCGATTTCTCCGCCGGGACGCTCTCGGTATACGAGAGGAGGCTCAAGGCAAGCTTCGTGCTCAGGGACATGGAGACGTTCCGCCATTCCAGGGAAGTCCTCGAAAAGCCCCGTTTCTTCACCGTCTATCCCCGCTTCCTTTGCGAGCTTTTCGAGGCGCTCTTCACCATCGACGAAGGGCCCAAGGGGTCCCTTTACGGGAGCGCGAAAAAGGTCGCCGGGCGGTACGTCCTGAACTGGGAAGGGTTCAAGGATTTCCTTTCCTTAAGGCGGTTGTGATGAAGATAGAAGAAAAGCTGGCGCTGGACGCCATAAAGAACGACAAAGAGAGCCACATCAAGCTGGACCGGGCCCTTTGCGAAAAATGCAGGGAGAAGTACTGCATCCTTGTCTGCCCGGGCCATCTCTATTCGGTCAATGAGGAGACGAAGGAAGTGGTCGTGGAGTATGCCGGCTGCCTGGAATGCGGAACGTGCAGCATCGCTTGCGTCCGTCATGCTATTACCTGGGAATACCCGAAGGGCGAATACGGGGTGCAGTACCGCTGCGGATAGGGGGGCATCGAAGTGGCGACACAGAAAGCAACGGGCAGGATCAGGAAGCCGCTGAAAGGGATAAGGGCCGTCGGCAAGCCGCGGCCCGTAGGAGAGGCTGCCTATGCCTCCCTTAGAGAGGCCATCGTCAAAGGGGACCTCCATCCCGGCCAGAGGCTCGTGGAGAACACCCTATCGGGCCAGATGAAGATCAGCCGGATACCGGTGAGGGAGGCCATAAGGCGGCTCGAGCAGGACGGTCTCGTCGAGAGGCTCGAAAAAGGCGGCTTCATCGTAAAGGACGTTTCGAGGGAAGAGATAGAGGAGACCTTCGGCATAAGGGCGGTCCTCGAGAGCTACGCGGCAGCCCTCGCTACGGCCCGCATGGACGAGAGGACCGTCTCGAGGCTCGACGCGACCCTGGAGTCCTACAGGGAGGCGCTGCGGCGGGGCGATATCCTGAAGATGACCCAGCTTAACGACCAGCTCGACGAAATCATTTTCGGAGCCTCGGGGAGCAGGAAGCTCTGCGCGCTCATCGGCAATTTCCGCGATTTCGTCTCCAGGTACAGGAGGGCCCTCCTCAACTGTCCGGAGAACGCGGCCATCTCCCTTGCCGAGCACGGAAGGATAGTGGAGGCCATGAAGAAGGGAGATCCCGACGAGGTGGAGAGGCTTGTTAGGAGGCATCTGACGCGGGGGAAAGAGATAATAATTAGGGAAATGGAATGATCTACTTTTTTCCTGGTCTTTTTCGTTGTATACAGTATACTAAGTACTAAAACGATTCCGGGAGGAGACGTTGGACAGTCAAAAGGCCGTAAAGGTATTGATAGCAAAGCCGGGCCTTGACGGGCACGACCGTGGGGCCAGGGTGGTGGCCCTCGCCCTCAAGGAGGCAGGCATGGAGGTGGTCTATACGGGGCTGCACAGGACCGTAGACCAGATCATCAGAACAGCCGTCCAGGAGGACGTAGACGTGATAGGGCTCTCGATCATGAGCGGCGCTCACATCCCCATCGTGGAGAGGCTGATGAAAGAGGTGGACCGGGAAGGGATAAAGGACAAGATGGTCCTCGTAGGGGGGGTGATCCCTAACCGGGATGTCGAACGGCTCAAAGAGCTCGGCGTCTCGGGGGTCTTCCCCGGCGGCACCCGCTTTTCGGACATCGTGGCATTCATCCGCGAGAACGCGAAGCGGGTTTAGGAGGAACAATGGGAGTCGCAAAGTATACGAAGGACGGGAAGGACCAGATCACGGACGTGACGCTCCAGTCGGGCATCCATGTGAAGCCGGTCTACGGCCCTGAGGACCTTGAGCGGATAGGCTTCTCTTACGAGGCCGACCTGGGAGACCCCGGCCAGTACCCCTTCACGAGGGGCATCCACGGGCAGGGGTACAGGAGCAGGGCCTGGACGACGAGACAGTACACGGGCTTCGGCACGCCCTTCGAGACGAACGAGCGGTTCAAGCTGATGATATCCCACGGCCAGACCGGCCTGAACGTGGCCTTCGACCTCCCGACGCAGATGGGCTACGACTCGGACGACCCTATGGCCGAGGGCGAGGTAGGTCGCGTAGGGATGGCCGTCGATTCGCTCAAGGACTTCGAGGTCGCCTTCAGCGGTATCGACCTCGCCCGCATAGGGTCGGGCCTCACGATCAATGCGGTGGCTTCAATCATGCTGGCCATGTACCAGGCAGTTGCGGAAAAGTTCAGGTACAGCCCCGCGGCGATCTCCGCAACCCCCCAGAACGACATATTGAAGGAGATGATAGGCAGGGGGTCCTGGATCTTCCCGGTGGAGCCCGCTGTAAAGCTGATCGGCGACACCATCGAATACTCCATGAACGTCCTGCCCAGGACGAACCCGGTGAGCGTCTGCGGCTACCATATCAGGGAGTCGGGAGCTACGCCCGCCCAGGAGATAGCCTGCGCCATCCTCATAGCGAACGCCTACATCGACAACGTGGTCGCAAGGGGGTATGACCCGGACGCTTTCGTAGGCCGCTTTTCCTTCAACCTCAATGTCTTCGGCAATCTTTGGGAGCAGGTGGCGAAGTTCAGGGCTGCAAGGAAACTCTGGGCAAGGAACCTCAAAGAGAAGTACGGCGTCAAGAAGGACTCGAACATGCACCTCCGGGGGCTCTTCGGCGGAGGCGGATACGGCCTCACCAAGGCCCAGCCGGAAAACAACATAATGAGGGGCGCCTATTACGCACTGGCCGCCGCCCTTTCCGGGGCGCAGACCATAGCCCTTTGCAGCTACGACGAGGCCTACACTATCCCCACCCCCCATTCCGCCATAATCTCCTTGCGGACGCTTCAGCTCCTCATGGACGAGATCGGCTTGCGGGACACGGTGGACCCCCTGGCAGGGAGCTACTTCATAGAGACCCTCACGAAAGAGATGGAAGGGAAGATCGAAGAGGAGATGGGGCGGATAGAGAAGGCCGGGGGGATCGTGCAGGGGGTGGCGACGGGCTACATTCAAAGACTGGTGGCAGCCCAGGCCTACGAGTTCGAAAAGGGTATCCAGTCCGGAGAGCTCCTCAAGGTGGGGGTCAACATCCATACGGAGGGGGAGTCCAAGGACGTGGAGCTCCACGAATACAACTGGGAATCGGCGCAAAGGCAGATCGAGGGTCTGAGCGAGGTGAAAAGGCTTAGGTCGGGCAAGGAAGTGGCAAGGACGCTCAAGGCCCTGGAGGGGGCGACGAAGGAAGGCAAAAACGTGATGCCCTTTCTCCTGGAGTGCTGCAAGGCCTATGCGACGGTCGGGGAGATGACGGGCGTCTTCAGGTCCATTTTCGGCGAGTTCGACGAGCCGGGCCTGTTTTAGCCGGTCGGTCCCGTATAGGAGGGGTCATGGGAAAAACGTTCATGCCGGCGCAAAAGACCGAAAAGGAGCTTGGCGCCTTGCAGCTTGAGGGCCTGAAGTGGACCGTACACCACGCCTTTTCGGGCTCGCCCTTCTATAGAAAGAAATTCGAGGAGGCAGGCGTCAGGCCGGACGATATAAAGAAGCTTGCGGACATCGGCCGTCTGCCCTTCACTGCTGCGGACGACTTGAGGCGGGGATATCCTTTCCCCCTCCTTTCCGTGCCCCTTGAAGACGTGGTGAGGATCCATGCGTCCTCGGGCACCACCGGGAAGCGGAAGGTCCTTTCTTACACGGCAAAGGATATCGACGACTGGGCCAACTTCTTCGCCCGGTGCTACGAGATGGCCGGAATGACCGCCTCTGACCGCGTACAGATAGCCGTCGGGTACGGCATGTGGACTGCGGGCGCAGGCTTCCAGCTCGGGTGCGAGCGCTTCGGCGCCATGGCTATCCCGATGGGCCCCGGGAACCTCGACATGCAGTGCGATTTTCTCGTCGATTTCGGGACCACCGTGCTCTGCTGCACGGCCTCGATGGGGCTCCTCATGGCTGAGGAGGTGGAGAAGAGGGGCATCAGGGACAAAATCAAGCTGAAGAAAGTCATTTTCGGCTCGGAGCGGTCCAGCGACGCCATGAGGGCCAGGATCGCCGAGCTTCTGGGTGTGGAGCACGTATTCGACATACCGGGGATGACCGAGCTTTACGGCCCGGGGACGGGCCTCGACTGTGTCCATCATCAGGGCATCCACTACTGGGCCGACTATTACATAGCGGAATTCCTCGATCCGGAGACGCTGCAGCCTGTTCCTGAAGGGGAGGTCGGCGAGATGGTGGTGACGACCCTGCGGAAGGAGGCCGCGCCTCTCGTAAGGTACCGCACGAGAGACCTCACGAGGGCGATCCCCGGCAAGTGTCCCTGCGGCTCCATCCTCCCGAGACACGACCGGTTCCTCGGCCGCTCCGACGACATGTTCATCATAAGGGCAGTGAATGTCTACCCCGGTCAGATCGACCACGTCCTCTCGGGAATCTCCGGCATAGGGAGCGAATACCAGGTGCACTTGACGAGGCGGCCGGACGGCAAGGACTACATGACCATCAAGGTGGAGAGGGGGAAGGAATGCTTGCCCGAGGCCGACGTCGCCTGCAGGAAGGCGATCGAGGGCCAGGTGAAAAAGCAGATCATGGTAAGCTGCGAAGCCGAGATTTGCCGCTATGGGGCACTTCCCCGGTCTGAGCGGAAAACGAAGAGGGTCTTCGACACCAGGGAAGAGTAAGGCCAGGATAACAGGAGGAGGCGCCATGGTTCGGTACGAGTACTACAAGCCCGGCACCATCACGGAAGCCCTGGACCTCATGGCGAGGTTCGGAGGCGAGGCGGCCTACATTGCAGGAGGGACGGACGTGATGGTGCTCCTGCGGCAGAAGAAGCTGTCGCCCAAGGCACTCATATCTCTCAGGAATATAAAGGACCTTTACCTGAAAGACGGCCTGAGCATCGGGGCGTGCGTAACCCACAGGGAGATAGAGAAGGACGAATATGCGAAAAAACGCTTATCGGCCCTCCACGATGCGGTCTGCAGCCTGGGCTCCCCGCAGATCAGGAACGTGGCGACCCTGGGGGGAAATATCTGCAACGCGGCCCCTTCGGCCGATACTGCCTGTCCCCTCCTCGTGCTCGACGCCGAGGCGCTCATCTCGGGACCGGAAGGGGAAAGAAAGGTAGCGATGGACGATTTCTTCATCGGACCGGGGAAGACCGCGCTCAGGAAGGGTGAGATCCTCAAAGGCTTCAGCCTGCCCGTCTTAGGGGACACGACCGGCTCCGCCTATATAAAGCATACGAGAAGGAACGCCATGGACCTGCCGATTGTCGGCATAGCCGTGAGGGTCACGGTGAACAAGAGCGACCTCAGGTGCAGGGACATGCTCTGCGGCTCTGCGCCCGCCTCCGAGATACTCTCCCGGTTCGCCGACGAGGAGCTGCGGTGCGAGGATGTGCGGATAGCCATGGGCGTGGTAGCCCCGAGGCCGATAAGGGCCAAGAAAGCGGAGGGCATGCTCGCGGGAAAGGTTATATCGGCCGACGGCGTGGCAGCAGCAAGCGAAATGGCCGCCTCGGAGTCGTCGCCGAGGGACAGCGTGAGGGGCGAGGCCTGGTACCGCAGGGAAATGGTGAAGGTGCTCGTGCAGAGAGCATTCGTCAAATCTATAGACCGCATCGTCCGACCGGACGCTGACATCTATCCGGACCGGCTCTGGTAAGGGGGACACGATGAAGCAAGAGCTATCTTTTTTTCTGAACGGAGAGGATGTGAAAGTAGAGGTGAAGCCCCAGTGGACGCTCCTCCATCTCCTCCGGGAGGTCCTCGGCCTTAAAGGGACGAAGGAGGGCTGCGGCTACGGCGAATGTGGGGCCTGCACCGTCATTGTAGATGGAAAGGCTGTCAACTCCTGCATTTTCCCGGTCATGGAAGCGGAAGGGCGGACAGTGACCACCATAGAAGGCCTGCTTTCCGCTGACGGCGGTCTCCATCCCCTGCAGAAAGCTTTTGTCGATCACGGGGCGGTCCAATGCGGTTTTTGCTCGCCGGGCATGATCATGTCCGCCTGCGCCCTCCTTGCGGAGAACGACAACCCCACGGAGGACGAGATCAAAGACGGCATAGCGGGCAATTTGTGCAGGTGTACGGGGTACGTGCAGATAGTGGAAGCGATAAAGAGCGCCGCCAGCGGGAGGTAGAAGATGGAGCTGACTGCCGTAGGAAAAAGAGTTTCTAAGAAGGACGCCCCGTCCAAAGTGACGGGAAGCGCCGTGTTCATCCAGGACATTGCGCTGCCGGGGATGCTCTATGGCAAGATACTCTACAGCAGCTATCCCCACGCCCGCATAAAGAGTATAAACACCGCGAAGGCCGAGAAGCTCTCCGGGGTAAAGGCCGTCCTCACGGGCGCCACGATCCCGCCCTTCAAGTTCGGCGTGTACAAGGACAACCC
>JBEKOT010000080.1:0-11277 GCA_049521495.1 Syntrophorhabdales bacterium
GCAAGGGCTTACCTGTCTAATTACGACGACCGGCTGACGAGGGTCCTCCTTGTCGCTACAGAGATGAAAAAGAACCAGTTTATCCTCAGCCATGGCGAGCTCCACTTTTCAGACGGCCTCACGGAGCTGAAAAGCATGACCTTGCCAAGGGAGGGGCTCGAAACCCTTCTGGAAGACTTTCTGAGAAGGGCAACGTCCCCAATGGTGGTTCAGCCCATATCGGCCCCGTATGCCGGTTACCTCGTGGAAGAGGCGGCCGGCTTGTCCGGAAAAGAAACGGGGGAGGCAAGGAGCATCAACCGGATTCTTGCGGCAGCGGAGGGCGATGTCAGGAGACCCGAGGACATCTATCTCCTCAATGGCGGCAGCGCTCCGCCCGCCTCGCTCGAGAACGTCTTGGCCCACCCCATATTCGAGCCTTTCTTACTGACATGGCCCGACATCGAGGGGGACGAGAAGAAGCTCCTCGAGGCGGTAAACCCGTCCATCGTTCTTCCGCCTTATCTGGCCGAGGAAAGAAGGCAGGCCTTTCTGGAAGACCTGGCAAAAGGAGAAAGGCTAGGCCCGAAAATCACCTTTTTCAAGAGAATGCTCGAGGACTACGCTTACCTCCTGCACTGTCTCAAGGAATACAGCCTGTTCAGGGGGCTTGTGGACCGGCTAAAAGAGCAGGCTTCGGTCGGAAAGACTTTTCTCTATTTCATCCAGAAGAGCTTCGGCAGGCTGAAGGAGAAAGGAGAGCGGCTGCCCGGCGTGATCGTCGATCCTTATTCGCGCAAGGCTTAGCCGCCGGCATCGGCATGCACGCCCGCTACATAGTAAAAGATAGCTTCTACAGAAAGGCAAAAAAGGAAGGATACAGGGCCAGAAGCGCTTACAAGCTCGAAGAGATAATACAAAGGTATCCCGCCATAATAAAGAAGGGCGACAGGGTGCTCGACCTCGGCGCGGCGCCCGGGAGCTGGATGCAGGTCGAGTCGGCCCTGGTCGGAGAAACGGGCCTTGTCGTAGGCCTCGACATCCTCTCCATGGCGCCGATAGCCTCTCCCAACGTGGTACTGAAGAAGGCGGACGTAAGAGAGATCGATCCTGCCGGACTGTTGCGCGAGGTGGGGATACCTGCCTTCGATGTCGTTACGTCGGACATCGCCCCCAACCTCTCGGGGATCGGGGAAGTCGATGACGCCCGGATCAACGAGCTCTACCTGGCCGTGCTAAGGGTCGTGGAAGAAGGGCTGAGGCAAGGGGGCAATTTCCTCATCAAGCTCTTCTTCAGCCCGGACTTCGCGCGGCTCGCGGCGGAGCTCAAACAACGATTTTCAAAGGTCGCGGTCTTTAAGCCGCAGGCGTCGAGGGGACGGAGCGGTGAGGTCTATCTGGTCTGCCTCTCGAAGCGGTGAGGCGGCCGGGCAAGAAGGACCGGCAATCGGGGTCAGGACTTGTGCCTCACGCGGCTTAGGGCGCTGAAGCGGCAGCGGGCTGCCCGTGGCGAACAACAGGATTGGCCAGTGTGCCGATGCCCTCGATGGTGCACTCCACTGTCTGCCCTGCCTTCAGAAAGACGGGGGGCTTCCGCGCATAGCCTACGCCCTCCGGCGTGCCCGTCAAGATGATGGTGCCAGGCAGCAGGGTCATGCACCTGGACAGGTAAGAGACGATCTGGCGGCAGGTAAATATCATGTTCGACGTGTTGGACGACTGCATCACCTGTCCGTCCAGCCTGCAACCGATGTTAAGGTTGTCGGCGTCCAAGTCCGTGACGATGGCCGGGCCTATGGGGCAGAAAGTATCGTGGCTCTTGCCCCGGGCCCACTGGCCGTCCTTGAACTGGGCCGTGCGGTTCGACACGTCGTTTCCGACCGTATAACCGAGAATAAAATCGGCGGCTTTGTCTTCAGGGACGTCCCTCGTCTTCTTGCCGATGACGATGACCAGCTCGGCTTCGTAGTCGATGCTGTCTTCATAGGACTCCGGCAGGACTATGGCATCGCCCGGGCCGCAGAGGGCCGTTGTCGGCTTCAGGAATAAAAGCGGCGCAGGCGGATAGGGTACGCCGGCCTCGTCGGCATGCCTTTTATAGTTCAGGCCGAGGCAGAGAATGTTCGGCGGGGAAACGGGCGCAAGAAGCTTTGCGGAGCCCATCTCCAGCAATCGCGATGTCCTTTTCAGGCCGGTGAAGGGCTCACCCTCACACAGGCAGATCGCGGCGCCTTCGACGATGCCGTACCGCGGCTGCCCCTCATGCATAAACCGCACAATCTCCATAACGAACCTCCTTGCGCCGGAGCCCTATCTTTTCCCCAACGGATGACTGCTTGCCCCCGAAAGCATGACGATATTACACCGCTCGATTTTCTGAAGTCAACAGTTATGTTCGAGCAGCCCTTCCCGGATTCCCCTCTCCGCAAGCCCTTCGGGAGGCGAAGTGTACGAAAGTGTACGAAAGTTGACGCTTTTGGTCCCCGGCAGCAGCCAAACTAATTGTTTGACATCCTCCTTCCCCGTCTGGTAATCTTCCGCTCGAAATACGAAAGAAGAGGTTTTGAAATGGATTTACTTTCAGCGGTTCTCCTCGGCGCGCTCAACGTCCCGGTGTTTCTCTTTTTTTGCCGGCTTTTCCAGAAGGCTTTTTTCAGGAAGCACCGCGATTTCTGGCGGTCCCTTCTAGCGTGGAGCTTCGACCCCCACGGTTTCTTCGACAGGGAATCACGCCACAACCACCTGGCGGTGCTATTCCTGTCCCTTTCGGCCGCCTGCTGCGTGTTCCTAGTGCTCGTCGAATACGAGCTCGCCTACAGGTTCGTCGATAGCCTGCGGAGCTATCAGCCCTTCCAGGCGCTCACGAAACTGTGAGGCGCTCACTCAGCCCCTTTCTGTGCTATAATATCCAATCTTTGCGGCTTTTTCTTTAGCTGAACAACCTGCATCGGGACCAGTTCAAAAGAGAAAGGGGGAGGCATGGGATTTCCAGAGTACAGGCCGAGGCGGCTCAGGAGAAATGGAAAGCTCCGGGGGCTCATCGAGGAGCACGACCTTTCCACGCGCCACCTGGTCTATCCACTCTTTATCAAGGAGTACGGCGAAGGGCGTACGGCTATACCGTCGATGCCGGGTATCTTCCAGCTCTCGGTCGATATGGCACTGGCGGAGATCGAGGAGGCGATCGGTCTTTCCATCCCTGCAGTGCTGCTTTTCGGCATCCCTGGCCGTAAGGACGAGACGGGCAGCGGCGCCTACGATGAGAACGGGATCATTCAGAAGGCCTTAAGGGAAATCAAGAAGAGGTTCGGGGACGAAGTGCTAGTCATCACCGACCTCTGCCTGTGCGAGTATACGAGCCACGGCCACTGCGGTCCGGTGAGGGGAGGCGACGTCGACAACGACGAGACGCTCAAAATCCTGGCCATGGCGGGACTCGCCCAGGCACGGGCGGGCGCCGACATCGTAGCCCCTTCCGACATGATGGACGGCAGGGTTAGGGCGGTGAGGGAGGCTCTCGACGGAGGCGGCTTCTCCCATGTCCCTATCATGAGCTACGCGGCCAAGTACGCGTCGGCCCTTTACGGTCCTTTCAGGGACGCAGCAGAATCGACGCCGCAGTTCGGCGACCGCAGGAGCTACCAGATGGACCCCCCGAACCAGAGGGAGGCGCTCAGGGAGATGGAGCTTGACGTTGAGGAGGGGGCCGATATCATTATGGTGAAGCCGGCCATGTTCTATCTAGACGTGCTGGCTCTCGCCAGGGAGAGGATCAACAGGCCGCTGGCCGCATATTGTGTGAGCGGGGAGTACACGATGATACAGTGCGCAGCGGAAAGGGGCTTCCTCGATTACAGACGGTCGGTAACCGAGCTTTCGACCAGCATCAGGCGGGCCGGCGCCGACATTATCATCACCTATTTTGCGAAGGACCTCGCGCGATGGATGAAAGAAGCTCCCCTCTAAGAATGATCGCGTGGGAGCTGACGAGGAACTGCAACCTTAACTGCGTCCATTGCAGGGCGCGGGCAAGCGCCGGGCCCCACGACAACGAGCTTTCCCTTGCGGAATGCAAGGGGATCCTCGACGATATAGCCTCCTTTTCCTCCCCGACCATAATCTTGACCGGGGGCGAGCCTCTTCTCAGGCCGGACGTCTATGACATCGTGTCCTACGGTGTATCGAAAGGGCTGAGGATCGTAATCGCGGTGAACGGGACCCTCATCGACGCCGAGACAGCGCAAAAGCTCAAAAGCGCCGGCATACTAAGGGTCAGCATGAGCATAGACGGCGCCGATCCGGACAGCCACGACGCGTTCCGGGGTGTTTCCGGCTCCTTCGACTCGGTGATGCGGGCAGCCGGGTATTTGCGGGAGGCCGGCCTCCCCTTTCAGGTCAACACTACCGTCACCAGGCTCAACGTGGCAGACCTGGCGGCCATATACAAACTCGTCCGCGACATGGGCGCCGTTGCGTGGCACGTCTTCCTCCTCGTCCCGGTAGGCAGGGGCGAGGGGCTCAAAGGGGAGGAATTGAACGCCGCAATGTATGAAGACGTCCTTAACTGGCTTTATGAGGCTGAAGAGGAGAATAGGATCGAGATGAAGGTGACCTGCGCGCCCCACTATTACAGGGTAGTCACGGAAAGGGGCGGCGTGCCGAAGAGCGCGGGATGCCTTGCGGGGAAGAGCTTCCTTTTCATATCCCACACCGGCATCGCCCAGCCATGCGGCTACCTCGAACTGGCTTGCGGCGACGTGAGGAGGGACGGCGTGCGGAAGGTGTGGGAGGGCTCCAGCGAGTTGGCGTCCATCAGGGACTTCCGTCTCTACAAAGGCAAGTGCGGGCGATGCCGCTACCTGCGCATCTGCGGAGGCTGCAGGGCGAGGGCCGGCGAGCTGAAAGGCGACTTTCTTGAAGCTGAGCCTTATTGCTCTTACGGATCGGAGTGAAAGGAAGGGAAGATGAAGAGGGTTTTTCTCGTAGACGGTAATTCTTACGTGTATCGGGCCTTTTTTGCGACGCCCTACCTTTCCAATTCGAAGGGAGTGCCCACGAACGCCGTCTATGCCTTCATCAACATGATAAAGAAGCTGATTAACGAGCAGAAGCCCGATTACATGATGGTCGTCTGGGATTCCAAGGCACCGTCTTTCAGGGCGCAGTTATCGCAGGAATACAAGGCAACTAGACCTCCCATGCCGGGCAACCTGAGCCTCCAGTTCCCCTACGTGAGGGCCATCGTCGGGAACATGGGCATAGCAACGATCGAAAAAGAGGGCTTCGAAGCGGACGACGTGATCGCCACGCTCGTGCGAAGGCTCGCGGGTGATGATGCCGAGATCTACCTGGTGACTAGCGACAAGGACATCATGCAGCTTGTGGGCGATAGGGTCACCATAGTCGACACGATGAAGAACCTTGTGATGAAAAGGGCGGAGGTGGCCGAAAAATTCGGGATCGAGCCTTCCCTGATCCCTGACCTTCTCGCCCTTTCGGGCGACACCTCCGACAACATACCGGGCGTTCCCGGCATCGGGGAGAAAACGGCCAGGGAGCTTATTTGCGCCTTCGGCGGCCTGGAGGGGATATACGGCCGCCTGAACGAAATAAAGAAGCCTTCGGTGAGGCAAAAGCTCGCCGAGAACCGGGACAGGGCAAATCTGAGCAGGCAGCTTGCCACCTTGATCTTCGACGTGCCTATCGATATCGGCCTTGAGGACATGCGGCTTCGGGAGCCCGATCTTGGAGAGCTGCGGCGGATATTCAGGGAGCTTGAATTCACTTCCCTCGCGAAAGAGATCAGGGTGGAGGACACCTCGCAGCCGCTGCTGGAGGCATCCTGCCTCGGCGATGTCCTGGGCGACAGGATATCCATACTCGCCCGTATCCAGGGTCGGTGCCCCTACGACGTCACCCTGGAGAGGCTGGCCGTTTCGAACGGGAAAGAGGTCTTTACTTCGGACAAGATCGATGATCTCTTCCAGGCAGTAAGCGCGGCAAAAGAGGTGGCAACCCACAACCTCAAGCCCGTTTACCTGGCGGCTACGAAGCAGGAGATCGATCTTCACCCGGCCTTGTTCGACACCATGCTCGCCGTCTACCTCATCAATCCAGGGAGAAAAGACTTCGCCATCGATAACATAATGAACGAGTTTCTCGATCGGGAAGTAAACGGCGACAGCGCAAGCGTGCTTGCCCGCTGCGCGATCCACCTTGAGGAACTGAAAGGCGCACTTACGGAAAGGCTCGACAGTTTGGGCTTGCGTCGCCTCTTCTTCGAGATCGAGCTTCCCCTCGTCGAGGTCCTTGCCCGAATGGAATGCTTTGGCGTAAAGGTAGACAGGGGGGCGCTGGCGGCGCTCTCCCGCGATTTCGACGCGAGGCTGAACGGCATTGTCAGCCGCATCTACGAGAGCGCCGGAGAGACCTTCAATATAAACTCGCCGCCGCAGCTCGCGCGGATCCTCTTTCAAAAGCTGAACCTGCCGCCGGTAAAGAGAACAAAAACTTCCTTTTCAACCGACAACGAGGTGCTCCAGACCCTCGCGGACCTTCATCCGCTACCGGCCCAGATGCTTGAGTACAGGATGCTGGCTAAGCTGAAGAGCACGTACGTCGACAGCCTGCACACGCTCATCCACGCGGCCACGGGTAGAATCCACGCGGCCTTCAATCAGATGGTAGTCGCCACCGGCCGGCTGTCTTCCAGCGATCCCAATTTGCAGAACATCCCCATAAAGGGGGTGGAGGGCAAGAAGATAAGGGAGGCCTTCGTGCCGGAAGAAGGCTTTCTCTTCATGTCGTGCGATTATTCGCAGATCGAGCTGCGCGTGCTCGCCCACGTATCCGGGGACGAGCTCCTCATCGAGGCCTTTCGGAACGATCAGGACATACACAGCAAGGTGGCCCAGGAGGTTTTCAGGGTAGATGCGGACCACGTGACGCCCGCCATGCGGAGGACCGCCAAGGTCATAAACTTCGGCATAGTCTACGGCATAAGCGGATATGGGCTGTCGAAAGAGCTCGGAGTGGGTCCAAGGGAGGCTCAGGAGTACATCGACGCCTATTTCGACCGCCACCGCGGCATCAGGGCCTTCATCGACAGGACGCTGGAGGAGGCCCGCGCCTGCGGTTTCGTAAAGACCCTCTTCGGAAGGATCAGGTATATACCGGAGCTCGCGAACGCGGACGTAAACGTCAGGCAGTTCGGCGAAAGAACTGCTGTGAATACGCCCATCCAGGGTACGGCGGCAGACATCATCAAGATGGCCATGGTCAATATCTACCGGAAGATGAAGGAGAGAAAGTCCCGCTCGCGCCTCATCATGCAGATTCACGACGAGCTGGTCTTCGAGGTCGCCCTAGAGGAGGAGCGCGAGATGGAGCAGCTTGTTAAACACGAGATGGAAAACCCATGCGCCCTTTCCGTGCCGCTCAAGGTCACCGTGGGGAAGGGGCGGAACTGGGCCGAGGCCCACGATTAGCCTTCAGCAACAGGACCGACTGCAGCTCTGCGCAGACGATAAATACGAATACCGAATAGTAGAGCCAGAAGAGAAAGGCGATGAAGATGCCGTAGGCCCCGAAAACTACCATGAGCCTGCGGACTTTGAGGGCGTAATGCTTGAAGAGGTGACAAAACAGAAATCAGGGCTTGACAGAGGGTGCGGTCAATGGTACAGTCTCATCCGGCATGCGACAGGTTTGCATTACCGCTCATCACGATTGCCTACTGTAGACTCGCCACATCGCCTTTTTACAGGGCAAGACCCGAAATCCATCCGATGCGTCGAACCTGACGAGGATTGAACGAGTAGAGTTCTTAACAAACGGCAAGACAGGGCCGGGCCGCTGCCGATGGCAATGGCATACCATGTGTACGACTTTCATTTTCGTAAGGTCTTCGCAGTTGGTCGTTAACGGACCCATCCCTGCAAACGAGGAGGATTCATGCTGATCGGCAAGATCGATGTAAGGGCAAGGGAAAAGATACTGGTAACAATCCGCGACGTGAAAAAGACGAGAATGATCGACGTACGGGTTCATCATACGATGGAGGACGGGGAGCTGTTGGCGACACCCGCCGGCATATCTCTGTCAGAGGACCAGATAGACTCGGCCGTTGATTTGCTCCGGGAAGCCAAAGCAAGAATTGCCGAAAAGAAGTAGGACCAAAACCCGGGTACGCCCGGTTATTGGATGCGGGTGTCGATCGGCACCGCATTCTATCTAAAAGAAAGGAGTCATGCACATGGCAGAGGGGACGGTGAAGTGGTTCAACGATTCAAAGGGGTTTGGGTTCATTTCGCAGGATGACGGCAACGACGTTTTCGTCCATCACACCGCCATTCAGGGTTCGGGCTTTAAATCGTTGTCGGAAGGCGACAGGGTCGAATTCGACATCGTGAAAGGACAGAAGGGTCCGGCAGCCGGGAACGTGCGAAAGAAGAGCTAAGCGAAGGGCATGTCATAGACTCCCTGGCCGCCCGAAAAGCTGGAAACCTCGCGAAAGAGGAGCTTCTTGAGATACGCACGAAGCTCCTCGACTTCGGCTCCGACCTGCGTTTCATGCTGCAACTGAACGAGAAATGTCTCGAACAGCTTATTGTTGCGCTAAGGATGCGGCCGGAGAACACGGCGTGACTGCAAGAGCGACCTATCCCGTGCGCCGTCCGGCTACAGGCAGGGCAAAGCATTGACTGCGTCCTATGATAGGTTTATAGTGTGAGTCAAGTAATGAAGTACTGACCAGGAAGCCCCGTATTCCGCCCTTAGAAGCTGGTCCGGAAGCCTTCCCGCCGCAAGTCGTCGGTCATTTTTTGCTTCAGCTACTAATTTCTTTACAAAGAAGGTGCTACATGAGTTTTAGTCTATTCAAACTTCATCCTAAAATAGCCGATAGCATTAAGACCCTTGGCTACAAGACCCCGACCCCTATCCAGATGCAGGCGATCCCGCCAGTGCTCGCGGGCAAAGACGTCATGGGTCTTGCCCAGACCGGCACCGGCAAAACAGCGGCTTTCGTGCTGCCCGTGCTGCAGCGCTTGCTTCCCCGTCCTCGCGGCAAGGTCCGCTGCCTCATTGTCGCTCCGACAAGAGAACTCACCCAGCAGCTCCACGTGTCTATCGAAGAACTCAGCAACAACACGCGGCTCGCGAGTTGCGCGATTCACGGTGGTGTGGGTATAAACCCGCAGATCCAGAAACTGCGCGCCGGAGTGGATATCGTCGTCGCGTGTCCCGGGCGCCTGCTCGACCATCTTAAACAAAAGACGATCGATCTGGCGAGTCTGGAAATCCTTGTTATCGACGAGGCGGACCGAATGTTCGACATGGGTTTTCTGCCCGATGTCCGGCGGATCATAAAACAATTGCCTCTCAGACGGCAGACGCTGATGTTCTCCGCGACTATGCCTGACGACATCCGGATGCTGACGGATGAAGTGTTGCGTGATCCGGTCACGATAAAAGTAGGTCATACCGTTCCGGCAGGCACCGTGTCCCATAGCCTGTACCCGGTCGAGCAGCACCTGAAGACGGAACTCCTCATGGAGCTCCTTAAGCACACCCACGCAGGGTCCATCCTGATCTTCACCCGCACCAAGTACCGGGCAAAACGCGTCGGGCAGCAGTTAGAGAAGGCAGGGTACAAGGCGGCCTCACTTCAGGGGAACCTGTCGCAGAACAAGCGGCAGGACGCCCTCGACGGCTTTCGCAATGGCTCGTATCGGGTTCTGGTGGCCACCGACATCGCTGCACGCGGCATCGATGTGTTGAGCATATCCCACGTCATTAATTATGATATCCCCGATACTATCGATGCATACACGCACCGCATAGGGCGCACCGGCCGCGCTGCCAGGGAGGGCGACGCCTTCACCTTCGTCACCGGCGAGGACGAGCCCCTGATCAGGAAAATCGAACAGGTGCTCGGAGCGAAGATCGAGCGCCGCATGCTGAAGGATTTTAACTACAAGAAATCGCGACCTGCACAAGATATCGAATTTGCGCGCCCGGCCCGCGAGCCGAACCGCCGCGGGAAGCAGACCCGCGCGGGCGCGACTAGCCGGACCGGACCCAAGACAGGCGGCGCCGGACGTCCAGGAATGATCCGAAACAAGGCCCGAAGAACAAGCACCACGGAGGTTGCGTGATCATCGTACCGCGATTAATGCTCTCTCCACTCGCCCTCGACGAATCGTTATGCATGGTAAGTCACCAATTGCAGGTGCCTTTCCAAACGGTGAGATGTCCTGGGACAGTCTACATGACCAGGAAAAGCGAGTAAAATGGCCTGCTGAGGCGTGTACACGTCCCCGATAAAGAAGGACGACAGGAAGTCGGACCGAGGGGCATCGCGCCAGACTTTACGCTGCCCCCCTCAGGGCGCTTTCAACCGTGTCGGCAAGATCGGCTATCGACAATGGCTTCATACCGAACCAGCGGACACCGGTTTCCCGTGCCCTTGACTGTTCCTGCCCATCCAACCCGGCGAGAAGAACGATCGGAATGTCGGAACGCGTCTTCAGGAACCTTTTTACGAGCAGTAATCCTGAAATATCCGGCATACCGATATCGGTGATGATCAGGTCGAACCGGTAGGGGTCATGGGAAAAGACGGTAAGGGCATCCTCGCCGTTTGTTTCCGTTCGAACCACGTGCCCCTTGTCTTCCAGCATCGTGATAACTGCCTCGATTATCGTCCGGTCGCCATCCGCAAAGAGAATTCTTTTGCCCATCTTTCCCTTTCGCAACGGTTCACCGCCCTTTTTATTATGCGTATCCGTCTTCCGCTATGCGCCCCCGCCCCTGGCGGACCCTGTAAAAAAGGCGCGGTTTTGCCCGCGCCTTCCCAATATCCGGCATCAACCCGTATGTCGCGGTTTTGCTTGTTCCACAATCAAAATGCGCGCAATACGTCCATTACCGCCCAAAGCTAGTAACGCCATCCACTTCCTCCGCCCCCGCGCTTTCCGCCGAATCCTCCGCCGCGGTTTTTGTCCGCCCTCGGCTTGGCTTCGTTCACGTTCAGGTTGCGGCCGTTGAGTTCCTTGCCGTTGAGACCGCTTATAGCGGCTCGGGCTTCGGAGGATTCCGGCATTTCGACGAAACCAAACCCCTTCGACTGGTTGCTGTACTGATCCCGGATCAGGTTTACCGACGCGACCTGGCCGAACGCCTCAAAGGCCTTCTTCAGATCTTCGTCCGTCACGCTGTAAGCCAGGTTGCCCACGTAAATGTTCATATCTTCTCCTTAGGGTTAAAAGTGTGAAAGTTTTTTACTTCCCGCAGCCG
>JBEKOT010000081.1:0-14317 GCA_049521495.1 Syntrophorhabdales bacterium
TGCGCCACGGGGATCGTCATAGTCGCTTTCTTCCTCCGCGTTGAAGGCGCCAAGGACATCGGCCTCGCAGTCGGCGGCGGGATATGCGGGTATCTGAGCAAGGGGATAAAGACACCATTAAGCTGCGAACAGGTGTAGAGATCGCCCTATTCCTCGTCGTCTTTGGTATGGGGGCCTCGATGCTCTGGACGCACCTCCACCCGCCGGCCGCTCCTTCCGCTCAGTTTACCCCTGCCCCGCCTATCCCTCAGGCACCGGAAATCAAGGTCGTGACCGTTCCCGGCCCGCCCCAGATCGTAACGGTGGAGAAGCAGACGGTGGTCCGCGACCTGAAGCTACCGGACGAGATCGCGAAGGACCCCGACAAGCAGGTCACGGCCACGGCCCAGGTGGCGAACATCGACGGCGGCAAGACCGATGCGGTCGCGATCATGGACACCAAGACCGGGCAGAGTATTATCGAGACGAAAAGAGGCCGGCATCAGGGCAGGCATCGGAATACATGGTCCCGAAGGCGGCCTGTACGGCCGCTGGACCTTTGCCCGGACCGGGGCTATCCACTGGGCGCTCTATGGCGATATGACTGCTCCGATAAGCCCCCAGCCCATAGTGGGAGCAGTCGCACAGACGAACGGACACGTTATGCTGGACGTGAGCTACAGGTGGTGAGGGTGTCCGCTACAGCTTGAACAAGAGGTCCGCGTAACCCGGTACCGGCCACATATCCCTCGGGACCAGCCTTTCCATGCGGTCCACGTCGGCGCGCAGACCCTGCATGGCCGTGACGACCTTATCCCGGAAGCATTCGGCCTTCTTTACAGTGTCGTCTATCGTCTGTGCCTTTGCTGTTGCCGATTCGAGCTTGGCTGCATTATTGAAGGAAAAAGCAAGGAGGTCCGCCATTTGCTTCAAAAGGCCCTGCTGGACGGAAGCGCCTGCGCCGGCAGACTGAAAACTGGAAACGGAATCGGCCAGGAAGGTGGCGTACTCTATTCCGGCGGGCAGGAACTGTCTCTTGAACATCTCGATAGCCGTAAGCGCCTCGATATTGATCTGTTTGGCGTAGTTGTCCACGTATATGTCATAGCGCGAATGGAGTTCCTTGCGTGTAAGGACCCCGTATTTCTCGAAAAGGGCAAGAGATTTTTTGGTGATGAACGCTTTCAACGCGTCGACGGAGTTCCTCACGTTCGGCAGGCCGCGCTTTTCCGCTTCCACGACCCATTCTTCCGAATAGTTGTTTCCGTTGAAGATCACCCGGCCGTGCTTCTTGTAAATCTCCCTGACTATCGCCGCTGCCTCTGCATTCTTGTCCTTGGCTTTTTCGAGCCGGGTAGCTGTTTCGTCGAGGGCCTCCGCCGCGATCGTATTCAGGGCTACATTCGGCCCTGATATGGACTGCGCAGAGCCGACCGTCCGAAATTCGAACTTGTTGCCGGTGAAGGCGAAGGGGGACGTCCTGTTCCGATCCGCGTTGTCCTTCGGGATCATGGGCAGCGTGTCGACGCCTACCTTGAGAAACTGCGCCCCTTTTGTCGAAAACTTTTCGCCTTTCGAGATCTTTTCGAGGATTTCCGTAAGCTCGTCGCCCATGATCGACGGCCTTTATAAGGGCGCTAAGGAACAGGAGAAACGTTACGTTCTCGCCCGGCGTATGCCCCGGATCGAGCAGATTGATATTGTCATCGGTCGAAAGAGACCAGTTGTTGTGCTTGCCCGAGCCGTTGATGCCGGCGTACGGTTTTTCATGCAGCAGGCATACCAGGTCGTGGCGGAAGGCAACCTTTTGCATTGTCTCCATGACCAGTTGGTTGTGGTCGGCGGCGATATTCGTCGTTGAAAAAATGGGGGCCATCTCGTACTGCGCCGGCGCCACCTCGTTATGCTTGGTCTTGGAAGTAATGCCCATCTTCCACAGCTCCGTGTCGAGGTCCTGCATGTAGGCGGAAACCCTGTCCTTTATCGCCCCGAAATACTGGTCCTCGAGCTCTTGCCCCTTGGGGGCGGAGGCGCCGAATATCGTGCGGCCAGTAAGCATGAGGTCGACCCGCTCCATATAGAACTTCTTGTCTACGAGGAAGTATTCCTGCTCGGGACCGACTGTGGACGTAACTTTAGAGGACGTGGTGTTGCCCAGCGCCCTCAGCACCCGCAACGCCTGTTTCGAGACGGCGGCCATGGAGCGGAGAAGAGGTGTCTTCTTGTCCAGGGCCTCGCCGTTGTAAGAATAGAAGGCCGTGGGGATGGTCAACGTCACGTTGCCGCTCTCATCTTCCTTCAGGAACGTCGGCGAGGTGCAATCCCATGCGGTATATCCCCTCGCCTCGAAGGTGGCGCGCAAGCCGCCGCTCGGGAATGAAGAGGCATCCGGTTCGCCCTGGATCAGCTGTTTTCCGGAAAATTCCATGACGACGCCGCCGTTGGGGGCGGGAGATATGAAAGAATCGTGCTTTTCGGCCGTTATACCGGTCAAGGGTTGGAACCAGTGGGTATAGTGCGTCGCCCCTTTCTCGATGGCCCAGTCTTTCATTGCGTTCGCGACTATATCGGCGACATGGGGCTGCAAGGGCACATCTCTTTCTATCGTTTCCCTCAGGGCCTTGTAAATCTCTTTTGGCAGCCTCTCCTTCATGACCTTATCGTTAAAAACGTTGGAGCCGAAAACTTCCGTAAGCTTCATGATCTTCTTTTTCCTCCTTGCCTGTTTATACATTTTCTCTGACATCCCGGGTCACGTCGAGACGGAAGGGCTGCCGGGGACAGCCTTTTCCTGAGGAAGCATTTGCCGCCTGAAAAACCGCCGGTCCTTCAGCCGAACCCGACCCGACGGGTGAGCGAGCCCACAAGGCGGACATATGCAAGTAAAAACTCCGGGCGTTTGGTAACCGTTACTTCCGATTTTATGGCAATAAGATACCATAAAATCCGTAAGGGGGGATACATGATTGAGTGGCCCGAGCCCGACGGTCAATCGGGGCAACCCCGCTGAATCGGGGCTGTGCACGCTCTGCCCGGCGGACTGCAAGGGCAAGTGCGAGGCTTGGCTATTTTTGGGTGATAGCCGAGGGCGCGGGAGACCTGACCGGTTTTCGGTGGTTGGTGCCGTAAATGCCGATGCATACGCATATAAGGCCGATTACGAGTCCTCTGGTCAAATCCTCGCCAAGGAAGAGCGCGCCCGAGGCGACTCCGAATATAGGTGTGAGGAATGTGAAGACAGCAAGGCTGGCAACGGGATAGGCGTGTATCAGCTTGAACCAGACGAGAAAAGATAGGCGCATACGAAGATAAGAGGCACGGAAAAGACGAGCTGGTACAAAAAGGTGTTGATCGGATGCACCCGCTCGGCCAGGTACTTCTTTATGTAGAGAGTGGTGGCTCCCCAAAAGATTGCGGCCATTATCTCGAGCGAGTCCCCGAGAAGCATGGACCTGGCGTGCAAAAGCGGTTTTCCCTTAAACACCAGGTAGACGCCGAAAAACGCAAATATGAGGCTGATAACCTTGATGGCGTTGAGTCTCTCGCCAAGAAACATATGCGCGCCGATCGCAACGACAAAGGGCGACAGGTATACAAAAACAGCCGCCCGGGTCGCGTTCGTATAAAGCATGCCCAGGTAGAGGCATACGAATTCCGCGCCGAATAGAAGGCCTACCATGAAACCGTGAAAGAGCCGGATATCTCGGTGAAAAAGGGGCTGGCGTACTGCCAGGCAGTAAATGACGCCACAGGCGGAGGCCGCGACCGACCGGATGAACGATGTGAAAATGGGAGAAAAACCAGCGCACGAAACCTTTATCGCAAAGTAGTTTACTCCCCAGAGCATTGTCAGTATGAGAACGAAAATAAAGCCCGTAGAGTCGATGCGATCCTTTGTCACAATGTCTGAGCTTAGCATACCGACCCTCTCCGGGCAAAAGATTTGCCGGGCTTCCCATTGGCAGCCGGGAGGAGGACTTGCCGGATCCGGATATGCAGGCAAGGACAAATCCTCCGGGGGGCATGCCCCTGGATCGTGACCTGCCCCCCAATGTCTCTCTTGTAATTTCTACCGCTAGCCCAGCGGACCTTCCTTGCTGGGGTCCCACTTAGGGGTCTTGTTCTGGGGAGCGGGCTTCGATTTGTACGTGTCGCTCGAGCCGGTCGGCGGGGTGTAGTTATTCGGCACGTTCGCCCCGCCTCCGCCGCCTCCAGGAGGCTGGTTGCCCCCGGGCGGGACAGCAGACCGCGGCGGCGGCACTATAATTACAGGTTTGGGCCGGGCTGCGGCCTGCCCGAACGCCATAGATGAAGATATGAGGAAAACTGCTATGGCAAAAAGCACCAGCAACAAATTGACCTTTTTCATTTTACTCCCCCTTTGAGTTTCTCTCGTGCTATTGTACCCGGACTTGCCTCCCTTTCTCAATAACGATTTTTACTCCGAGCCTATTACACACCTGATCCCCCTTCTCTTATTTTGCCTCCCTTACCTTGGACATCGGCAAGGGAACGATTGTTCCGCCTCTGGGCGACTTAATTTCCGGATTTAAGTGGAGGGAGCACCGGCGCACAGAAAAAAAATTTGAGGAGAGGGCATAAGGACCGCAGGCTGCGGGTGGCGCCTACTTCCCTATGCAGAACCTGCTGAAGATCTCGGCCAGCACCTCTTCTGTCGCAGTCTCTCCGGTGATGGCGCCGAGAGAGGCCAGGGCGTCCCGGAGCTCGAAGGCCAGGAATTCGGCCCCGCCACCCGGTCCCTCTCCAAGGCGGAGGCAGGCCCGCGCCAGGGCCTCGTCAGCCTTCACGAGGGCGTCGCGGTGCCTGACGTTGGTGACGAGGAGGGCCGCCCCCCTGTGCCCCCGGTCGGTGAAAACCTCATAAAGCCCGGCCCTCAGCGCATCCAGGCCGGACCCGGTGAGGGCGGAGGTGTGCACGACCATGCGGACGCCCTTCGAATCCATACGGTCGGCCTCTATCCTTTCCGGCAGGTCTGCTTTGTTGAGGACGGCAATGGTCGTCTTTTCCCTTATGGCTGTGTATACGTCCTCGTCCGCTTCTCCGTAAGGCTGCGATGAATCGACCACCCAGAGGACGATGTCTGCCTCCGGTATCCTTCTCATGACCCGCTCCATACCTTCTTTCTCGATGGCGTCAGCGGCTCTCCCCAGACCGGCCGTATCGGTAAGGACGAATTTTACCCCCTTTATCCGGACCGTGTCCTCCACGAGGTCGCGCGTGGTGCCCGGCAGGGGGGTGACGATAGCCCGCTCTCTTCGGGCGAGGGCGTTCAGGAGGCTCGATTTGCCCACGTTGGTCCTGCCCACTATGAGCACGTCCACGCCCGCCTTCAGGGCCCGCCCTTCGTCGTAGGAGGCGATAGGACTTTCGAGGTCGAGCCGCACCGCCTCGATGCGCTCCCGGCGGCCGGAAAGATCGCTCTCCAGCTCCTCCTCCGGGAAGTCTATCTCCGCCTCCACCTCGGCCAAAAGGGAAGTGATTGCGCCCTTTACGCCATTGACGCGCTCGGAAAGGGCGCCCTTGACGTGGGAAAGGGCGCAGCGCAGCTCGTCTTCGCTTTCGCTCTGTATGATGTCGAGGACGGATTCGGCCTGGGCCAGGTCGATCCTGCCGCTCTCGAAGGCCCTCCTCGTGAATTCGCCGGGTTCGGCGAGCCTGGCGCCCAGTCCGGTCATGAGGTCAAGGATGGCCTTCTGGCTGGCCGGCCCTCCGTGGGAATAGACCTCTGCCATCTCTTCCCTGGTGTAGGTGCGCGGAGGGTCCATGAAGACGGCGAACACCTCGTCCACATCCGCCCGGGTCGCGGGATCGAAGATAAAACCGAGGTAGAGGCGATGGGACGCGAAGGAGCGCACCCGTTTCCTGGGCCTGAAAAGAGCCCGCAGGACCGCGCGGGAGGAGGGACCGCTCATCCGAATTATCCCTATTCCCCCTTCACCGGTGGGTGAGGAGACGGCACAAATGGTATCGTTTTCGGGGGGCATATCTCCTGGTAAGGCTACAGGTACGAAATCTTCCTACCCCAAAGGCAAGCGCGTGCGCCGGCCGGATTTAGATCCCTCTTCCCCGACCGCCGGCGGACCGCTCCTGGCGCGAAGGGCTGATGACGACCTTCTTCAGGTGCCCCTCGCCCTCGCTGTGCGTCGTGACCCTGTCGCTGTTCTTGAAAAGGGTATGGACTATGCGCCGCTCGTAGGGGTTGAGGGGTTTCGTCATCTGGGGCTTGCCCTCTCTCCTTGCCGTGTCCGCCAGTTTTTTCGCCATGGCCACCAGATGCTGCTTGTGCTGCTCCCTGAAGCCGTCCACGTCGAGGAGGAGCTTCATACTCTGCCCGTATCGCTTCGTTACGGCCAGTTTCACCAGGTGCTGGAGGGCCTCCAGAACCTCTCCGTCCTTTCCGGTAAGGGCCGCCGGGTCGGATGACTCCAGACAGAACAGTATCCGGTCGTTCCGGCTCTCTGTGCTCACCCTGAGGGAAACATCGTACATGGCGGCTATTTCCGTGAGGAATCTCTTTGCATACTCTTCGGGCGAGGGCTCCGCCGCCGCCTCTTCCGGGACCGGCGCCCTGAGCCTTGCCGTTATCCTTATTTTTTTGCTTCCCAAAATGCCGAGTATGCCTTTCGTATCCACCTCGGTCACTTCGATATCGAGGTCTTTTTCTTCCGCGTTGAGGCCGGCAGCTGCCTTCCTGACGGCTTCTTCATAAGTCTTGCCCTCGGCTTCAATGAAATCCATGGGTCCTTCTCCTTATGCGACCTGCTTGTTGATGTAATATTGCTGGCCTATCGAGATCACATTGTTCACTAGCCAGTAAAGGACGAGGCCGGCGGGGAACCCCCAGAAGAGAAAAGTGAAGAATATGGGCATGAACATCATCATCTTGGCCTGCATCGGGTCGCCGCCCGTCGGCGTCATCTTCTGCTGGATCACCATGGTTATGCCCATTATGAGGGGCAGTATCCGAAGCGGCAGAGCATATCCGGCCACTTGCAGGGTAAAAAGGTTCTCCGGCGCGGATAAGTCGTTGATCCAGAGTATGAACGGGGCGTGGCGGAACTCGATGGCGGCCATGAGCACCTTGTAGAGGGCGAAGAAGACGGGTATCTGTATGATCATAGGCAGGCAGCCGCCCAGGGGGTTGATGCCCTCCTTCTTGTAAATGCCCATCATCTCCTGGTTAAGCCTCTCCTTGTCGTTCTTGTATTTTTCTTTCAGCTGCGCGAGCTTGGGCTGCAGCTTCTGCATGTTCTTCATAGACTTGTAGCTCTTCACGCTCAAGGGATAGAAGATGATCTTGATGATGATCGTCAGGAGTATTATATCGATGCCGTAGTTGTGGGTGAACCTGTTTGCGAAGTTCATCCCCCACAGCGTCGGCTTCGCCACGATGTCGAACCAGCCGAAATCTACGATCTTGTCCGCGTTGATGTTGAGCTGTTTCAGGAGGGAGATCTTGTTGGGCACGAAATAGATCATTCCGTCGGCGCGTCCGCCCGTGGAAAGGAGGCGGAGGACCGGCGTATCGCCCGCCTTCGTCACCAGAAGATCGGGCTTCTTTCCCCGGGGGTCCAGGATAAAGGAAAAGTAGCCCTCGTCGAACCCGGTGTACTGGTATGCAGTCCCGGCGTTGACGGATTTTTCCGGCTTTTCGATCTGTTCCAGCTTCCTGCCGTCGTATATGAAGGGTCCTGCGAAAGAATAACGGGACTTTTCCTTCATGCTCATAGTGGCGAAGTCCAGAAGGACGCTCCCCGCTCCCTGGGCCTCTTCCGTCTCGACGGAGAGGCCGACGCCGTAGCCGTCAGGGGAGAAGGTGTAAGTCTTCTTCACGTCGGTGCCGTCGGCGAGGGTGCCCTCGAACACGATGGTCTCCGGCTTGTCGCGCACCGTGATGTCGCCCCTGTCCGGCCTGAAAGGGACTGCGTCGCTCACGGTGCTTCCCCCTTCAATGATCGATAGGGCGGGCAGATAGCGGTAGGGCGCGATGTCGCTCACGAGTTGCTTTCCTTCGGGGCTGCCCAGGGTTTCCTTATATTCCTTCAGCTCCACGCTGGCGATGCCCCCCCCGATGTCCGTAAGGGTGACTTTCATCTTCGGCGTATCTACGGTGATCTTTTTAACGGTTCTCGACCGGGCCGCAGCTGCCGGAAGCTCTACCCCGGTCGGAAGACCGGGGGCTGCCTGGGCGGGAGCCTTGGGCGCCTCACTCGTTGCCGCCGGCCCCGGCTTCGAAGCTTCCGGCCCCGGCCCGCCTTGAGTCTTCGTCGGCTGGCCCTTTGCCTCTTGGGTCTGCGAGCCTTGTCGTCCTGCCTGCTCGTTCGTCTTCGGAGCGAAGTAATACTGCCAGGCAAAGAGGATAATCATCGACAGGACGACGGCAATAATCGTACGTTTGTCCATTGTGCCCTCTCAATTTCGCTTTAGCTGCAATCTACTTTACGGGATCGAATCCTCCGGGATGAAGAGGGTGGCACTTGAAGATCCGCACCGTGCCCAGGGCGAGACCTTTCCAGAACCCCTTTTTTCGGAGGGCCTCGGCCATGTAGGAGGAACAGGTCGGGTAGAACCTGCACGACGTCGGCATATAGGGGGAGAGGCAAAGCTTGTAAAGTCTTATCGCAAAAAGGACAATCTTCGTCATCCCCCGACAGCCCTCGCGATCAGCGCATCCATCTCCCGGCTGACGGAATCCCAGGTCGGCGCCTGCGGCATGGCCGTCACCCTCACCGAATAGCACACGGGCGGCAGGAAATCTTCCTTACGCAGCCTGAAATACTCTCTCAGCAGTCTCTTTATCCTGTTCCTCTTCACTGCTCCCCTTATCCTTCGGCTCACCACCACGCCGAAGCGCGCCTCGGTCTGCTCGCTTTTGCTCTTGAATAGGAGAAAATGCGGCGTTTTACCGGACCTTACCCATTGAGCGCAACGGAAGTCCCTTTTGTGCAGTCTTTCGGTCTTCCCGAGGGTGTGCTCCATTTAAACCGTGAGTCGTTTTCTCCCTTTGGCGCGCCTTCTCCTTATGACATCCCTTCCGGACTCGGTCCGCATTCTCACCAGGAAGCCGTGGGTCCTCTTTCTGCTCTTGTTGTGCGGCTGGAACGTTCTCTTCATCGGTCACCCTTCGGTATTTTATACAACCCAATAATTTACTATAACCATTCCGGCCATGTCAATCCGCGCGGCCCAAGAACAGGGACAATAACCGGTCCCATGTCCCTTGGAGCTGCGCGGCCCGGCGGCGCCTATCTGTCTCGCCGAACAAGATTGCCTGTCTCGCCGAACAAGACAGTCTTGCGAAGCGAGACAGACCGGCCCTTCCCCGGCAATCCCCGGAAGACCGATTTATCCTGCCCTTAAGAGAAATTTACCCGTCCCCTTAAGAGAAATGGGTGACTGCCGATAAGAGGCATGATTCTTGTAACAGTTGCTCGTATAGGGGCGACGCTGCACTTGCCCCCATAGCGCAAGACACGGACAGGATGCGGACTTATGGAAGAGGTATTTGATTACGGAACCGGCGTACCGTACACATACGAGGACCTGGAGGTGCTTTTCGGGGGCGAGGTCGCGAGGCGGGAAGTGGGGCCGACCTGCCACGGCTGTGGCTGGTTCGACGCCGCCTCCTGCGAGCTATGCCAGGGTCCTGTCACGTGCGCAAAATGGGTGCAATGCGGGAAGTGCTGTCCTTTGACGGGGCGGACGAACCTCGTCGAGTTCGAGCGCTGTCCTCAATTCGTGGTGGACCTCATAATGGCGCAATAGCGACCCTTTCCCCAGGTCAGTCGGGGTCTAAACGGGGACGCGTTCCGGCCCGCACCGGGAGGGTCGGGATGCCCACGTGCACGGGAGGTTTGCCGGTGGCCCGAACAGCTACGATCTGGCGGAAAGGGGTATTTCGTCGGCTCCGCACCTCACAGGGCCCTCAGGGGAGGCTCAAAGTGGATCACCTGCTCCGGTACTCCACCGCTAAACTCGTCTCTTCCCTCCAATTCTTCGGCTGGCTCCACCGGCCCGAGCCGCCTTTGGAAGGATTTGGGGGAAGGAAGGCGGTCAACCAAACCGATCAAACCTGCAAAACGTAATCATTCAAACCATTTGCCTTATATCGTCGAGAGTGAATATCGACTCGAACAGGTAACCCCTGTTCTTTATTGCCTCTCTGCCGCCCTCAAGCCTGTCTAGGAGGGCCAGGACTCCCTTTACGTTCAAGCCTTCCTTCTCCGTCGCCTCTATCGCCCTGAGCGAGGAGCCGCCCGTGGTGATGACGTCCTCCAGGATGAGAACGCTCATGCCCTTTTTCAGGTTCTTCCCACCCTCTATCCAGCGGTTCGTGCCGTGCCCCTTCGGCTCCTTCCTGATGAAAAAACCGGGAATTGGGGCCCGCAGCGCGTAGGACGCCACGACCGTGGAGCATACGAGAGGGTCGCCGCCGACGCTCACGCCGCCGACCGCTTCGATCCCCGGCACCTTCAGCACCTGCTGGTACATAAGGTGGCCCACAAGGTACATGCCCTCAGGGTTAAGGGTAGTCTCCTTGCAGTCTATGTAGAAATTGCTTCTCTTTCCGCTCGCGAGCAGGAAATCCCCCTCCTCGTACGACAGGTCCTTAAGCAGCCTCAGCAATCGCTTGTGCTCTTCCATTTGACCCCCTATTCGTGGCCGGGACGCTTTTTGCGCCTGACTTTGTCGTCTTGTTCGGCGCGCCATCCTCATGTACTGCCAGAGTACATTCCGGTGGGCGCCTCCTCGACTTCGCGTCATGCATCAAAAATCGCCCCGGCCCGTATATCCCTTTCACTCACTCGATCTTGCGGAGGGATTTTTCACTCCCCCGGAGTCTCTTTGCAGCCCTCCGCGCCTTATCGAGGCTAAGCGCGTTTTCACCCGCGGTGTCTATGCGGCCAGGGGTCGCTACCCCGGTCTCTTGCGGCCGGAGGAAATTTCGCGGATAACGCGAAGCACAAGGGTCGAGGCGCGAAGGCGTACTTTTTTGTACGTCGAAGCGTCGCGGCCAGCAGCGCGACAAAGTTAGGCGTGAAATTAACCCGGCCGCCAGTTCTACCGTTTGACGAAGAGCTCCATCTGCTCCAACTCCATCCCCCACGGAAACCGGGACGGATACTCGCCCGAGAAGCACGCGTCGCAAAAGGTATAGTGGAACGAATCCGACCCGTTGCCGATGGCCCTTTTCATGCCGTCTATGCTCAGGTACCGGAGGGTATCGGACGTCATGTGCCTGTTTATCTCCTCCACGCGGTGGGAGGAAGCGATAAGCTCGGACCGTGAGGGCGTGTCTATGCCGTAAAAGCACGGAAAGCGGGTCGGGGGGGATGTTACCCTGAAATGGATCTCCCTGGCCCCCTGCTGGCGCAGCATGGTTATTATCTTCCTGCCCGTGGTGGCCCTTACTATGGAATCATCGATCACTATGATCCTCTTGCCCTTCACCGTCTCGTGAGTGGCGTTCAGCTTGAGCTTTACCCCGAAATGGCGGATCGATTCCTTAGGCTCGATAAACGTCCTGCCGATGTAGTGGTTCCTTATGAGGCCCATCTCGAAAGGGATGCCTGAGGCCTGGGAGTAGCCGATGGCGGCGCTTATGCCGGAGTCGGGTATGGGGACCACCATGTCCGCCTCGATCCCGCTTTCCGCTGCCAGCTCCCTTCCGAGGGCCTTCCTCACCTGGTACACGGTGCGCCCGAAAACGTGGCTGTCGGGCCGGGAGAAGTAAATGTACTCGAAGATGCAGCGGCGAGGCTCCACCTTTTTGAAGGGGAAATAGGAGCGGACGCCCTCTTCGGAGAAATAGATCACCTCTCCCGGCTCTACCTCGCGCAGGTATTCAGCCTCTATCAGGTCGAAGGCGCACGTCTCGCTCCCGACCACGTAGGCGTCCTTCACCTTGCCGATGACGAGGGGTCTGAACCCGTAAGGGTCGCGGACGGCGAACATCTCCCTGTCCGTAAGGATCAGGAGCGAATAGGAGCCTTCTATCCTTTTGAGCCCGCTTATGAGCCTGTCCAGGGTCAGGTTCTCGTGGGAGAGGGCGATGAGGTGCACTATCACCTCTGTGTCCATGGTCGACTGGAAGATGGACCCGTAGTTCTGCAGCTCGTCCCTGATGATCCTTGCGTTGGTAAGGTTGCCGTTGTGGGCTATGGCGAGGGAGCCTTTGGAATACTCCACGGCAAAAGGCTGGGCGTTCTTGATGCTGCTCGAACCCGCCGTCGAATAGCGGACATGGCCGATGGCCGCATGGCCGGGCATTTCCCTCAGCGTCTCTTCGTTGAATATATCGGAGACGAGGCCCATCTCCCTGCGCGCGTACATCGTGGACCCGTCGGTGCTGACTATGCCCGCGCTCTCCTGCCCCCTGTGCTGCAGCGCGTGGAGCCCCAGGTAAACCATGTTGGAGGCCTCACCGTGGCCGAATATACCGAATATGCCGCACATGGCTGGCTTCAGGCCCCTTTCAGCCGCTCGACCTCTTTCGAAAAAAAGCCGATTATCTCAGAATCCATCAGATATATGTCTATTCCCTCGACCGCCTTCGCTCCCTTTGCAAATGCCGCGATCTCGCCGACGATGATACGGGCGCACCGGTCCTTCGGGAAGCCGAAGATGCCGGCGCTTATCGCGGGCATGGCAAGGCTCGTAAACCCTTTTTCCTCTGCGAGCGCCAGAGTGTTCCTCACGGCGGAGGCTAGCTTCCCTTCCTCATCGCCCTCGCCCCAGCGTGGCCCCACGGCGTGGATAACGTACCTTGCCGGCAAACTGCCCGCCGTTGTCACTGCGGCCCGGCCTACGGGCACAAACCCTATGCGGTCGCTTTCATCCTGGATCACCCGCCCGCCCTTCCGCACGATGGCGCCTGCCACGCCGCCGCCGTGCTGCAAGTGTGAATTCGCCGCATTGACGATCGCGTCGACGGGCGCCTCCGTTATATCCCCCCTTATGACGCGCAACCTCGTGGAACCGATGCGCACCTCTTCCATGATCTCCATCGGGCTGCCTGCTCTTTTCATTATTGCGGCTGCGTTATCGCCGACAACTGCCAGGGGTTGCCGCCGACCTGCCGGGTATACGTCCAGTATTCCTCGAACTTGACGGGGTCGGTCTTGCTGCCGGCCACGACCTGGCCCGTAGCCTCATCGACAGTATAGTCCACGAGGTTCGCGTAAAAGTGAACGGTTATGTAATCCCTGCCCGATTCCTGCCAGGCTTCGCTGATGTCGGTCGACCTTACCGCTATGTTGTCGAGCTTGTTTATTCTTTTATCCGCCTTCAGCTTGTCGGCGTCGCCCTGGATGATACGGTACATTTCGTCCGTAAGAATGCCCTTGATGGGCGCCACGTCCCTATTCGCCCAGGCGCCCTGGATCTTGAAGAACGTGTCCAGGCACATGTCGCGGAACCGGGCCTCGTCGAAGTACGGGTCCATCTGCCGTATGTAGCGCAATCCTGTCTCGGTGTCTGTCTCCGCCCCCCCTGGGGCGTATGTGGGCTCGTAGGGCTGCTGAGAGCCTCCGCCCCCGTAGCCGGAAGACTGGTAATAAGACGCCCCGGCCGCGTCCCTCCTCCTCTTCAGGAAGCGGTAGACGACAAAGAGGACTATGGCCAGGAGGATGATCTCGAAGAGGCCTATGCCACCGCCGCCCATGCCTCCGAAGCCGCCGAAGCCCAGACTCCTGAAGAGCATGCTGCCCAGGAAGCCGCCGGCCATGCCGCCGAGCATGCTCCTGAAAAGGCCCCCGCCTCCGAACTGAGACGGCTGGGAGGGCTGAGACGGCTGGGTGGGCGTGGAAGGACTATAAGGGGACGGACTGCTCGGGGCGCTGAAGCTGCGGGAGCCCATGGAGCCCATGGAGCCGCCGCCGCCGACCCTGGCAAAAGAGTCGATCTCGAGCACGAAGGCGAAAAAGACCAGGAAAGCCACAAAAACGAGAAATATTCTAAACCATTCTTTTTTTTGCATTTTTTGATACCTCCGATCGGGTAGGTATGAAGAGTCTAACATATTTCTCATAGAGGGGCCACAGGCTCTCTTAGGGGCGGCCTAATTCTCCTGCCGGTATCCCCCGAGGCGCGAAAAGAGTCGCGCCCCCGGGCCGCTCGGCGATGAGATTCCCGTCCCGCCGGCGCTGTTCTTCCCCGGCCCTTTTTCTTTCTTTGCTTTTTTTCTGTTACCTTTGAGTCTTTCCGTCCATCCCGGCAAGGCCCTCCGGAGTATTCCATTTGCCCCAACGCTTCTCCCAGCCCCTGCCTCTTTTCAGTCTCTTCTCTTTTTCTCTTCTTAGTCTCTTGCTACTTACAC
>JBEKOT010000082.1:0-10900 GCA_049521495.1 Syntrophorhabdales bacterium
GCCCGCCCGCGCGCAGAGATCGAACACCGGGCACCTGCTGCAAAAGGGCGAGACGGGTTTGCACGTCCTCCGGCCGTGGGTTACGAGGAGGGGGTTGAGGGGTATCCAGTACTCTTCCGGAAGGATGCGGCGGAGCTCCCTCTCCGTCTCCTCGGCTTTCCGGGTCCTGACCGCGCCCAGTCTGTTGCAGATCCGGTGCACGTGCGTATCCACGGCTATGCCGGGGATGCCGAAACCCTCGGTGATCACGATATTTGCCGTCTTCCTCCCCACTCCTTTGATCGTTAGAAGCTCGTCCAGGGAGTCGGGCACGGCGTTTCCGTATTTTTCTATGATCGTCCGTGAGACCTCCTGGATTAGGCGGGCCTTCACCCTGTAGAAGCCCACCGGATAGATGGTATCTTCGAGCTCCTGTCGGGGGATCGACAGGAACTCCTCGGGGGTCCTGGCCTTTTCCATAAGGCGCTCCATGGCAACGTCCGTGGTCTCGTCTTTCGTCCTCAAGCTCAACAGGCAGCCGATGAGCACGAGAAAGGGGTCTTTCCTGCGGGCGGCTATCCTGGTGACGGCCGGCGTGTCGTCCTTGTAGAACTTTCGGAGCCGCTCGAACAGTTCTTTAAAAGGGAAGGGCATCAGGCAAGCATCTCCTTTACCAGCGCCTCCATGCCCATGGTGTGGGACCCCTGCCAATAGATCTTCCCGCAGGACGGACAGGTCTTGAAGCGCCTGTAATTGTGATAGACGAACTCGGGGACGCGGGGCTCGACCTCCGTCCTCTCAACATCTATAAGCTCCGCGTTGCATTCGATGCACCTCGTGAAGACCGTATCGCTGGAAAGCTGCGGCTTGATGAGCCCCTTTATCTCGTGGAGCTGCTCTCTCGCGATCTCCGATTCGATGTGTACGGTCATACGGAAGCCGGAAGGGCGCCTGCGCCTGGTCAAGAGGGTGCGGCCCGGGTCTTCCGCCCGAAGGCGGTCGAGGGCCGCCTGGTTCGGCGCGTAAGCCGCGTCGAAGCCAAGGATGCGCAGGTACTTCGCCAGCTTTCCAAGCATGACATCACAGGCGAACCTCATCGTGAAGACAGACCTCGCGCCGCCTGCAGGGCGCGCCTCTTGATCTCCTCCTCCCCCTCTACGCGCCTGTTCTCCATTACGATCCTCCCCATGCATATGACCGTATCTACCGAGCAGCCCCTTGCCGTATAGACGATGTCGGAATAGATATCGAAGTTAGGCACAAACTGAGGGCCTGTCAGGTCGAGGAGGATCACGTCAGCCCTGGACCCGACCTTTATCTCCCAATCGCCCAAAGAGAAAATGCGGGCCCCGCCCCTCGTTGCCCTCTCGAAGGTCTCGCGGGCAGGAAGGAACGTGGGGTCGCCGGTGGAGAATTTGGCAAGGAGGGAGGCGAACTTCATCGTTTCCATCATATCGAGGCTGTTGTTAGAGGACGAGCCGTCCGTGCCGAAGCAGTAAGGTATGCCGTAGTCCTGCACGAGCCGGTAGGGAAAGAGGCTGCCCACGGAGAGCTTGAGGTTCGAGACCGGGCTGGTGACGAGGCTTGCGCCCGTCCGTGCAAGGATTTCTGCGTCGTGCTCGGTGATCCAGCAGGCATGAGCGCCGGCGAACCTGTCCGAGAGGAGGCCCTGCTCCTCGAGGAACTCGACGGGCGAGAGGCCGTAGTTTTTGCGGGTGAACGAGGTCTCATCCTTGCTTTCCGCAAGGTGCATATGGACCGGTAACTCGTGCTCCCTGGAGAAGGCGCCTATCCACTGCAGGCTCTCTTTTGAGACGCTGTAGACTGCGTGAGGCCCGAGGGCGAAAACGACGTTCGGCCTGTATCTCTGCGCCGTGCCGAAGAGCTCCACGTTGGAATCGATCTGCTCCCTCGCCTTTTTCGGGTCGAACATGTCGATGAAAACGCCCGAGAGTATGCCTCGTATTCCCATGTCGCAGACGGCCCTTGCCGAATCCTCCCAGAACCAGTACATGTCGTTGAAGACTGTTACGCCGTTCTTGATCATCTCGAGACAGGCAAGCTTCGTCCCCCAGTATACATCTTCCCCTGTGAGCTTCGATTCAAGCACCCATATCTTCTCTTCCAGCCACTGCTTCAGGGGCATGTCGTCCGCATAGCCGCGCAGCAGGGTCATGGCCGCGTGGGTGTGGCCGTTTATGAAGGAGGGCAGGGCAACCTTGTCTTTTCCGTCTATGGTCCGGTCGGCAGGCCGGTTGCATTCCGGCGATATCTCGTCGATCCTGCCGTTTTCGATGAAGATGTCCCGGACCGGGCCCTCGGGCAGGCGGACGGCTTTGATCAGGATATCCATTAAAAACCTTCCGACAGGACAGAGTGCAGTACTGTTTCGACAGCAGCCATGTTCCTGATGGTCTGCTCCTCCACCTCTCCCATGGCAAGGGGGGTCCTCAGAATACCGTTGGCATAATTGTCGATAGAGCACAGGCTCACATAGGGGATGGCGTATTCCATGCAAAGGGTGGCCTCCGAGGCCATCGTCATGCCCACCACATCGCCGAGCTTCTTCAAGACTGCCACTTCGGCCCGGGTTTCCAGGCGCGGGCCGCTGGTCTGGATGTAGACGCCCCCCAGCACGGTCTCGAGCTCCACGGCCATACAGACCCGGTGCATCCTCTGGCCGTAGTCCGCGTCCATCGAGGGGACGATGAAGCGCATCTCGTAGTCGTAAAAGCTTGGCGTGCTCGAGAAGGAGATGAAATCATCGGGGATGAAAAAAGTCCCCGGTTTCAGGTTCGTCTTGAGGCTTCCCACGGAATTCACCGCGATTACGCCCTCCGCGCCGAGGCTCTTCAGGGCCCAGATATTGGCTTTGTGGTTGATCATGTGAGGAGGCACACCTTTCTTGCCGTGCCGCTGGAGAAAGAGATACTGGGAGGCCCTTCTCACCGCCACCTTGCCGTAGGGCGTATCCACGGAAGTCTCGTCCCAGTTGTTGAAAAGCATCGAGCGCAAGAGCGAAGTGCCGGCAATTATCGCTTTCATAATTTGTCGCCCCCTTCCTTTACCATCTCGGCGAGTTGTTCGTAGGTGATCTTCCTGATGCCCAGGCTTTCCGCCTTGGCCAGCTTTGACCCGGGGTTTTCCCCGACGACCAGATAGTCCGTGCCGGCCGACACCTGCGAGGCGGAGCGCCCTCCGTTCTTTTCGATCAGCTCCTCCACCTCCGACCTGGCCTTGGGAAGGGCGCCCGTAATGACAAACGTCAGGTCTTCGAGGGTGCCCCTGACGCCCCTGCCCGCTGTGAAATCCGGGTTCTCCGGCGTGACGCCCGACGATCTGAGCGACTCGAAGGTCTTGATGTTCCCTTCGTCACCGAAAAAAGTGGCGACCGAATCGGCGATTGTCTCGCCCACCTGCTTTATCCTCAGGACCTTCTCCGGACTTGTCCTGTACAGGTCTTCGAGGGTCCGGAAATTGCTCGCCAGCAGCCGCGCTCCATACTCTCCCACGTGGGGGATGCCGATGGCGAAGAGGAACTTGGCCAGCGTCGTCCTTTTTGACCTCTCGATGGCGTCGATCAGGTTCTGTGCCGACTTTTCGGCAAAGCGCGGCAGGCTCAGGAGGTCCGACTTCTTGAGCTTGTAGATGTCCTCGAACCGCTCGATGAGGCCCCTCGAATAGAGGAGGGCGACATTCTTTTCACCGAGGCCCTCTATGTCCATACCGCCCCTCGATGCGAAGTGTATGATCTTTTCCTGTATCTGGGCCGGACAGGACAGCGAAACGCACCGGACGGCCACCTCGCTTTTTTCCCGCACCACTGCCGAGCCGCAGACGGGACAGCTTTCCGGTACGGCAACGGCCTTTTCTTCCCCGGTCCTCTTCTCCTTTATGACCTCCACTACGTGAGGTATGACATCCCCCGCCCTTTCTATCACCACAGCGTCGCCGATCCGTATATCCTTCCTCTCGACCTCGTCCCAGTTGTGAAGGGTAGACCTCGATACCGTCACGCCGCCCACCTTTACGGGCTCGAAAACCGCGTAAGGGGTGATGACGCCCGTCCTCCCGACGCTTCCCCTTATGTCCCTTATTCTCGTAATTGCCTGGCGCGCCGGAAACTTGTAGGCAATTGCCCAGCGCGGCTCCCTCGTCTTTGCGCCGAGCTCGCGCTGCAATGCAAAGTCGTCCACCTTAACGACTGCCCCGTCCGCCTCGAAGGCGAAAGCGTCCCGGCCTTCCTCGATCGCAGATACGGCTTCTATGGCACTCTCGATGTCTTTGACTCTCTCGAAGACCGCGGGCGTGGGGAACCGGGAGGCCTTGAGCCATTCTATAAGGGCGCTGTGGGCCTGGATGTCCAGACCCTGCATCCTTCCCACGCCGTAGCAGACCAGGTAGAGCCTGCGCGAGGCGGTGATGGCAGGGTCGAGCTGCCGCACGGTGCCGGCAGCCGCATTTCTCGGATTGGCGAAGGGCGGCTCGCCCTTTGCCTCCCTCCCCCTGTTAAGCTTCCTGAACTCCTCGACGTTCATGTAGACCTCGCCCCTTATGTCGATGACGCCGGGAACCGCCCCATTGCCGCCGATCCTGATGGGCACGGATTTGATGGTCATCACGTTCTTCGTAATGTCCTCGCCCACGTAGCCGTCCCCCCTGGTTGCCGCAGCGGCCAGGAGGCCGTCCCTGTAGGTCAGCTCTATGGCAAGGCCGTCGTACTTGGGCTCGACCGTATAGTCGATGGGGCCTTCGGTCTTGAGGAGTCTCCTGACCCTTTTGTCGAACTCCCTCAACTCTTCCCTCGAGAAAGCATTGTCCAGGGAAAGCATGGGCTGGGCATGGTTGATTTTCCCGAATGTTTCGGAAGGAGGCGCGCCCACCCGCTGCGTGGGGGAATCGGGGAGCGAGTAACCGTAGCGTTCCTCCAGGTCTTTCAGGCGGCGGTAGAGGCGGTCGTATTCGGAGTCCGGGATGACGGGCGCGTCCATCACATAATAGAGGTAGCTGTGGTAATTGAGGTCCTTGACCAGCCCCTCCATTTCCTTCATTACATCTTCGGCGATATCGACAGCCATATGGATTCGTCCCTCCACTACGAGAAGGGTCCCCTAGAATATACTGGCACGGCCGCCTTTTTTCCATCCTCCGCCCCGCCATGATATTGAGGCTTTTTGAAGCTCCTTGCAGGCGGCCCGGAGGCCCTCGACGTTTTACAGGTTCGACAGGTCCCATGGGACTTGTAAAACGCATCTGCCGGCCTGACGTATATTGTAGCAAATTTTCCGAATTATCTATAAAATGTTCTATATCGGCCGGGTGCCCTGCCTTTGGGGGCCTTCGAGGCGGAAGGGCGGCGCGAGTGCGCTTGAAGGGCAAGTCCAGGCCCGGCCAATCCGAGGGAGGACTATGGAGACCAAGGTGACAAAGGAAGAGCTTCTTGCCAAGGCCAGGAAGCCGGCACAGGACGCCATGAAGATGCATCCTTACTACCGGGGTAAGATCGAGGTTGTACCCAAGTGCGTCATAAGGGACGTCAACGACTTTTCGATCTGGTATACGCCCGGTGTCGCGGAGCCCTGCAGGGAGATCCAGCGGAACCCGGAGGCCGTATTCGAGATGACGAACAAGGCGAATATGATAGCCATCGTCACCGACGGTACAAGGGTGCTGGGCCTTGGCGACATAGGCCCCATGGCCGGCCTGCCCGTTATGGAAGGGAAGGCCCTGCTCTTCAAATACCTGGGCGGCGTCGATGCCTTTCCCATCTGCCTTGACACCAAGGACCCCGACGAATTTATAAAGACGGTAAAGTACCTCTGCCCCACCTTCGGGGGGATAAACCTCGAAGACATAGAAAACCCCAAGTGCTTCTATATCCTCGAGAGGCTCCGCGCAGAAGCGCCCATACCCGTCTGGCACGACGATCAGCAAGGCACCGCCGCAGTCACTGTGGCCGGTCTCATCAACGGTCTGAAGGTCGTGAAGAAGACTATGCGTGATGCGAAGATCACCCTGATAGGGGTTGGAGCAGCCAACGTCTGCACCGCCCGCATGCTCTTTCTGGCCGGCGCGGACCCGAAGAAGATGATGATAGTCGACAGCAAGGGCATCCTTTCCAAAAAGCGGGACGACATCAACCGTAAAAGCCACAAGGAGAAATGGGAGCTTGCGCAGGCGACGAACGGAGAAGGAAGGGACGGGGATATGGCAGAGGCCCTGGTCGGCCAGGACGTTCTGGTCGCCCTTTCTAAGTCGGGTCCCGATGTCATCAAGAAGGAATGGATATCGAGGATGGCCGACAATGCTATTGTCTTCGCTTGCGCCAATCCGATCCCTGAAATATGGCCCTGGGAGGCCAAGGAAGCCGGGGCCCGGGTAGTCGCCACGGGCAGGAGCGACTTCCCGAACCAGGTGAACAACTCCATCGGCTTTCCGGCCATCTTCAGGGGCGCCCTGGACGTGATGGCCCGCACGATCACCGACGAGATGTGCATCGCCGCCGCAACGGAGCTTGCGCGCTGCGCCGAGGACAAAGGTCTGTCCGAGGAGCACCTTCTTCCCGCCATGGACGAATGGGAGGTCTTCCCCAGGGAGGCGGTGGCAGTGGCGAAGAAGGCCATGGAGCAGGGCGTGGCCCGCCTGGCGCTGGGCGAGAAGGAGCTTTTTGCCATGGCCGAGGCGAAGATCAGACGGGCGAGGGACGAGGTAGGTATCCTTATGGAGAAAGGCATCATACAGCCCTATAAGGAGTGACGATGAGGGAGCTACAGGTATCAGAGATTGCCGCTGCAGTGGAGAGGCTGTTCGTCGATGCGAACATCAACCTCGGCGAGGGCGTCTTGAAGAGGCTCGAGAGCGCCGTAGACGAGGAGGTATCCCCGGCAGGCAAAGAAGTGCTCCGCGAATTGCTGAAGAATGCCGAAGTTGCCTCCCGGGAGCAGATACCCATATGCCAGGACACGGGCCTGGCCATCGTCTTCCTCGAGATAGGTCAGGACGTCCACCTCGCGGGCGGCGACCTGACGGAGGCAGTGAGCACGGGCGTACGGAACGCTTACGGGAAGGGCTGCTTGAGGAAATCCTGTTGCAACCCTTTTACCAGGCAGAACACGGGCGACAACACGCCCCCGATCGTTCATGCGTCGATAGTTGCCGGCGACAGGGTGAGAGTCGTCGCAATGCCGAAAGGCGGCGGCAGCGAGAATTACAGCGAGGTAAGGATGCTTACCCCGTCGGCAGGGGTTCCGGGGATAAAGGCATTCGTGCTGGACATGGTAAAGAAGGGAGGGCCGAACCCGTGTCCGCCTATCACAGTGGGCGTAGGGGTAGGGGGCAACTTCGAGACCTCGGCGCTCCTATCGAAAGAGGCCCTCATGGTGCCCTTCGGCCAGAGGCATCCGGACCCGTTCGTTGCCGGCCTGGAGCTTGAGATGCTGGACGAGATAAACGGACTGGGAATAGGGCCGGCCGGGTTTGGCGGGAAGGTTACCGCACTGGACCTTCACATCAAGACCCTGCCCTGCCACATCGCGTCGCTGCCCGTGGCGGTGAACATTCAGTGCCATGCAAACAGGCTGAAGGAAGTGACGCTTTAGGGGGAAGGATGGAGATAAAGCGCATTAAGACGCCGCTTTCCGGAGAGACGATAGAGGGCTTGAGGTCGGGGGACAAGGTGCTCCTTTCAGGTTATATTTACACGGCAAGGGACGAAGCTCACAAGAGGTTCATGGACGAGCTCAGGGAAGGCAGGCCCTTGCCTCTTGAGGTCAAAGGACAGGTCATATATTACTGCGGGCCGACGCCGCCAGCCCCCGGCCGCGTGATCGGAGCAGCCGGTCCTACTACGAGCTCCAGAATGGACGCCTACGCGCCGACCCTTCTCGGCCTGGGCCTTGCGGGTATGATAGGGAAAGGAAAGAGGTCCCAGGAGGTGAGGGACGCAATCCGGACCTATAAGGCGGTATATTTCGGGGCCACAGGGGGGGCTGGCGCTCTCCTCTCCAAGCGCATAAAGACATACGAGATAGTCGCTTACGGGGACCTTGGGCCGGAGGCAGTAGCCAGGCTGCTCGTCGAGGATTTTCCGGTTTTCGTGATCAATGACGTTTTCGGCGGAGATTTGTACGAAATGGGCGCCGGCTCGTACAAAAAGATATAAGGGCCGCCGTTTTCCTTTGACTTTTGTCGGTAAATATTTTAAAAGAGAAGAAACGTCTAGAGGATTCCATGCGGGACATTCGGATAGCGATTGTGGGAATCGGCAATTGTGCGAGCTCCCTGGCTCAGGGTATTGACTACTACTCCGGAAAAAGGGAAACCGATGTCACAGCGGGATTGATGCATTACGAGATATGCGGTTATACCGCTGAGAGCATCAAGATCGTTGCCGCCTTTGACATAGACAGACGCAAAGTGGGCAGGCCTCTCCGCGAGGCCATTTTTGCGCCGCCCAATTGCACGAAGCGGATCACGTCCGCCCTCCACAACGGGGATATGACGGTCTCCATGGGAAACCCCCTGGACGGTGTTTCCCCTCACATGGCCGACTACCCCGAAGACCGCAGGTTCGTCCTCGCCGACAGGGCGCCCGACGACGTGGCCGGCATATTGAAGGAGCGGGGGGTGGAGATACTGCTGAACTACCTCCCTGTGGGTTCTGAAGACGCAGCGAGGTTCTACGCGTCGTGCTGCCTCGAGACCGGTGTGAGCCTGATCAACTGTATGCCCGTCTTCATAGCCTCTGACTCTCAATGGGCTGCCGCCTTCGAGGAAAAGAGGATACCCGTCGTGGGCGATGATGTGAAATCGCAGCTGGGGGCTACGATCATCCATCGGGCCCTTGCGAAGCTCTTCACCGACAGGGGCGTAACCATCGACAGAACTTACCAGCTCAATACGGGGGGGAACACCGATTTCCTGAACATGCTCAACAGGACCAGGCTCCAGTCAAAGAAGATATCGAAGACGGAGGCTGTCCAGTCCCTCCTGGAAAAGCCTCTCGCCCCGGAGAATATCCACGTGGGACCGTCCGATTACGTTCCCTGGCAGTGCGACAACAAGGTCTGTTTTCTCCGCATAGAAGGGAGGATCTTCGGAGACATCCCGATAGACCTCGAGCTGCGCCTCTCGGTCGAGGATTCGCCGAACAGCGCCGGGTGCGTCATAGACGCCATACGGTGCTGCAAGGTCGCTCGGGACAGGGGGGTGGGCGGCGCACTGGAGTCGATATCGGGGTATACGATGAAGCACCCCATAAGGCAGTTCCCGGACGACGTGGCCAGAAGAATGGTGGAAGAGTTCATAAGGGGGGAGAGGTTCAGGTAGGGCGGTAGTCGGGAGCGACCGGCGGGCCGGGGCGGTGCGCGTAAACGGGTCGCCCTTGAGCGCCCTCGCGTGCAGTGGGTCGCCGTCTTTTCAAGCTCTCCCAGGGGGGCGCGGGTTTTCCTTTGATTAGCTCTAAAATAGGCCATTCTCTCGACCCGCTCCTTCTGAGGATATACAGCCTGCTTTTCGGCAACAGGGTCGTCAGCCCGAATGTGCTTACGGTTTTCGGCCTTTTTTTTTCCCTTATAGCCTCCGTTCTGGCTGCCTCCAAATGGCCGCTTTTTCTGGCTGGAATCCTCCTCCTCGTATCGGGCTTCTGCGACCTCCTCGACGGCGCGGTGGCCCGGAGCGCCAAGATGGCAACACCCTTCGGAGGTTTCCTGGACTCGGTGCTGGACCGGTACTCGGACCTCCTCGTCATGCTCGGCATTTCGATCCATTTCCTGCGGCAGGATAACCCGGACCCGCTTTTCTCGATGATCTCCTTTTTTGCAGCAATAGGCGCAGCCATTATCCCTTATGCGAGGGCGCGGGCCGAGGCTGCGTCGATCGGATGCAGGAACGGTCTCCTCGAAAGGTCCGAGAGGATCATCCTGCTTGCCGTCGGCCTATGCTTCAACCTCCTGCGGCCGGTGGTAGTAATCCTCGCGGTTTTTACCCACCTTACGGTCGTGCAGCGGGTGCTTATTACGAAGAGGGCGGCCGAGGGCGGCGGGTCTTAGCGGGATAGGTTGTAAATCTCTTCGACGAGCATGTCCTTGGCGAGCTCTCTGGGAATTCCTGTCTTCCTTACGCTCCCCTTCGAAAAAAGTACGGCGTGATGCGAGCCGAAGGCGACGCCCAGGTCTGCGTCGCGGGCCTCTCCCGGGCCGTTCACCTCGCATCCCATGATGGCCACATCGAGGGGCGTATCGATAAAGGTAATTTCTTTTTCGAACTCTTCGACGACTTCCCGTAAGTTTACCTTGCATCTTCCGCACGTGGGGCAGGAGATGATGTTGATGCCCCTTTTCCGCAGGTCCAGCCCGCGGAGGATATGATAAGCCGCCGTTACCTCGTGCACGGGGTTCCCGGTGAGGGAAACCCTTATCGTGTCGCCTATGCCCTCGTGAAGGAGTATCCCGATGCCGATGGCTGACTTGATAACGCCCGAAAAGACAGGTCCCGCCTCGGTGACGCCGACGTGGAGCGGAACGTCGGATGCCCGCGAGAACTTCCTGTAAGCTTCTATGGTCTGCAGTATATCGGATGCCTTGAGCGATACCTTTAGGGCCGAATGCCCTTGATCTTCGAAGAGCTTTACAGCGTCGAGGGCGCTCTCGACCATCGCTCCGGCGTCCGGCCTGCCGTATTTCTTCAGGATCCTTTTTTCGAGGGAGCCGATGTTTATGCCTATTCTCACAGGTACCCGCCGCTCCCGGCATGCTACGGCGACTTCTTTCATCTTTTTCGCGTTGTTGAGCGTTCCCGGGTTGATCCTGACGCCGTCTATACCGGCGTCAACAGCCTTGAGCGCTATGCGGTGGTTGAAGTGCACGTCTCCTATGATCGGTATATCGACCTCTCTCTTGAGGAAGGGGATTATTTTGCACGT
>JBEKOT010000083.1:0-11271 GCA_049521495.1 Syntrophorhabdales bacterium
CCATACATCACTATCGACACCGTGAGAAGGGGAGCGGACGTCCTCGTAAACATAACGAATGACGGGTGGTTCGGTAGGTCCTCAGCCCCTTATCAACATCTCGCAGCTTATGTCTTCAGGGCCGTTGAGACCGACCGCTACGTGTTAAGGGCGGCAAATACGGGGATAAGCGCGATCATCGATCCTCGGGGGCGGATCGATGCGAGAACGTCCCTGTTCGAGACGGAAGTGCTCAGGGGGACCTTCGGGCTCCGGCGCGGACGGACTCTCTACGTGCGGTATGGCGACTACTTCGTGCTCTTGGCCTTTCTGCTCCTCATCGTGCCCGTGGCGGTGCGGATGCTGCGGGGAGTCCCCAGGCCCCAGCCCGGCCATTGAAGAGCGGCAAGTATGAGGATGCAGACGGCTGTCCGGGCGCCCGGGCGAAGCGCCGGCCCGAGGAACGGAGGCAGCGAGAGCAGCAGCTAGAACGCGTAGATGCGAGGGCGCACGAGCCCCCTTGGGCGGAGGCGTACATAGGCGGCGGGGTACCCGCGAGGCGGGTCGCACGCTCCCCGGCGGAGGCGCGGGGCGGGCCGCCGTTCTGAAGCTCCTCCGACAAGTCCTCGAGGAGCTCTCGCTGTCTGTCCGTAAAGCTCCTGGGGACCGCTACATGGAGATGGACGAACTGGTCGCCCTTCCCATAGCCGTTGGTCTTCGGCACGCCGTAGCCCTTCAGTCGGAAAACTTTATCGGGGGACGTGCCCGGCGGTATCTTCATGCTCAGCTCTCCGCCGAGGATCGACACCTTGATCTCTCCGCCGAGGCACAGGGTCGGGAAGCTGACCTCAGTGTGCACGTAGATATCATCGCCCTCCCGTTCGAATACGGGGTGCTCTTTGACCTTTAGCACCACGTAAAGGTCGCCCGCGAAGGAATCATGCTGTCCCTGGGCCCCTTCCCCACGCATTTTGAGGCGGGTGCCCGTGTCGACGCCCGGCGGTACGTTGATCTTCAGGGTCTTCTTCGTCCTCACAACCCCTTTGCCCTTGCATGTCCTGCACGGGTCCCTGATGATATGTCCTTCGCCTCCGCAGTGCTCGCACGTCCTGTTTATCGTGAAGAAACCGTGCGTAAATCTCATCTGACCCCGGCCGCCGCAGGCCCGGCAGGGCGTCGGCTGAAACCCCGGCTCGATCCTCGATCCCTTGCATACGTCGCAACGGACCTCCTGAGGTATTTCTATCTCCTTCTGCACCCCGAAGACGGCCTCTTCGAATTCTATCCCCAGATTATAGCGTAGGTCCTCGCCTTTCCGGGTCCTTCTGCGTTGCGTGTTCCCGAAAAAGTCGTTGAAAAGGTCGCCGAATATGTCGTCAAAATTGCGGGTAAAACCGAAGTCGTAAGAGCCCCCTCTCTGGTCGATAGTCCCAAAGCGGTCGAAGCTGGCCCTCTTTTCCGCGTCGCTCAGCACCTCGTATGCCTGATTTATTTCTTTGAATCTTTCCTCCGCTTCCAAATTGCCTTGATTGCGGTCGGGGTGATAGGCGAGGGCAAGCCTTCGGTAAGCCTTCTTTATTTCTTCGTCAGTTGCATTCCTGGATACGCCCAGTATTTCGTAATAATCCCTGTTCATATCGGTCCAATATTTTACTCTCTTTCAGGCCTCTTCGCAACGGACACCATGGCAGGTCTCAGGAGTCTCCCATCCATCAGATACCCTTTCTGAAGCTCTGCCACGACCGTGCCGGGCTCGACCCCTTCCTTTTCTTCCTGATAGATCGCCTCATGCAGGTTTGGGTCGAACGGTTGGCCCACCGCCTCGACCCTTTTCACGTCAAATTTCTCCAGCACCTTGAGAAAGCCGCTGAGCGTGAGAGCGATCCCCTCCGAAATCCCCCTTGCCTCTTCGCTCTTTCCCGCATGCTGGATTGCCCTTTCGAGGTTGTCGATCACGGGAAGCAGCTCCTTGATGAGGGTTTCGTTTCCGAACCGAAGAACCTCTTGTTTTTCCTTCGCCTTCAGTTTCTTAAAATTCTCGAAATCGGCCTGCTGGTAAAGCAGCCTTTCCTTCAACTCCCCAATCTCCTTCTCCTTCTCGAGGCAGGAGGCCCTCAGCTCGTCGATAATCTCTTCCTTCTTTTTCTTCTTCTTCAGCTCTTCGTGCTCCGGCTCCCGGCGCTCCTCTCCCTTCTCCTTCTCACCCTCCGTATGCGTGTCGCCGCGCTTTTCTTTTTCCTTTTCGTCCATTCCAATCCTCACATGATCCTGAGCAAATCCGTCACCGCCTGGGCCGTATAGTGGACTATCGGTATTATTCTCGAATAATCCATGCGCAAGGGCCCTATTACCCCGAGGACTCCCTGGTTCTGATCGACCCCATAGGGGGAGGTGATGATGCTCATATCCCTCATTTCCCTCACTTCCGTTTCCGCCCCCATGATCACGCTGATGCCCCCCCGTTCCATGCTCCTGTCAATAAGCCGCAACAGCTTTTCTTTTCTTTCAAAGGCCTGAAACAGCTCCCTCAGCCTCGTTATGTCGGAAAGCTCGGGAACGCCGATAAATCTTGAAGTCCCCTCCAGATAGACCTCCCTTGCCCCTTCCTCGTGCATTATCCCCTCGAGGACATCCATGACCTGACCCATGAGCTTGTGGAAGGCCTCCCTGTCTTTCGTCATATCCTCGAATATTTCTCTCCTTAACGAGTAGAAAGGGAGACCCTCGCACCTCTCGTTCATGTAGCCCTTCATGCCGCTCAACACCTCCTGCGGCAGCTCCTCTCCGGTTTTGACGAGCCTTGTGTGGACCATGCCCGAAGATGTGACGAATACGACGAGGATCGTGTTCTTGGAAAGCTTGACGAACTCGACCTCCTTGAAGAGCATGAAATCCATCTTCGGCTCGACGACTATACCCGTGTATCTGCAGAGATTTGCCAGCATACGGGAAGCGTCTCCCATAATCTCCTCGACGTGCGAATACCGGTGGCTGATGAGACCTTCGAGGACATGGAGCTCCCGCTTCCCCGGAGTGCGGGGTACCAGAAGGCTGTTTACGTAATACCTGAAGGCTTTTCCCGTCGGTATCCTTCCTGCGACGACATGGGGCTTATAGAGGAACCCTTGCTCCTCCAGGCCGGCCATGACATTTCTGATAGTGGCCGAGCTCCATTTGCTGTTGACCAGCTTGGAAAGCGTCCTCGACCCGACCGGCTCGGCCGAGGCGATATAGCTGTTCATAATCAGCTCAAGTACCTTCTTTTCTCTCGGCGCCAACGTTTCCATAAGACACATTATAAGTTAATGATATCGTCAATTTTTGTCAAGCAATCCCGGCCCTCACGGCCCTTACAAAACGGCATGGGACAAGGACGTCAGGAAGGAGTGGTCTCTTCACCCCCTTCGTTCGTGGGAAGAGCCGGGGCTATTCCCCGCTCGTTTCTGATCGTCTCGATCCTGTGGAGCGGCCTCTCGAGCTGCCTTCGCCGCGTACCGTTCAAGACCTCGAACTCCTTGTGCAGCTCGTCTATCCTTCTGCCCAGAGCTTCCAGCTTTCTCAAGAACTCGTCCCATTGTTTCCTGAAGCTGCCTAACAGGGAGAGTATCTCGTTGGAGGTATCCTCCATTGAAAAGGCGTCGACCGCCTGCCTTATCACGGCGAGAACGGCGAAGAGCGTGATCGGGGAGCAGCAGATCACCCGCTGTCTCAACCCTTCTTCCAGCATAAGGCTGTCCTGCTCCTGGATGAAAGAGTATACCTGCTCGTTCGGTATGAGGAGGAGGGCGCAATCGACAGTCTTCTGCTCGGGGTTTATGTAATCCCTCGTGGTTACCTCCTTGATCCTCGCCTTCACATCCCTCAGGAATTCGGTCCTGAACCGGGCCTTCTCGTCTTCCGTCCCTGCCTCGACGAACCGCATGTAGTTGTCGAAGGGGAACTTTACATCCATGTTGAGCCTGAAACCGCGGGGCAGGAGAAAGGTGAAATCCGGCCTGGAGCCCGCACTTTGTATGGTCTTCTGCTTCACGTAGTTGACATTTTCTACGAAGCCGGAGGCGCGCAGGATGTCTTCCGCCATGCGCTCTCCCCATTGTCCCCGGGCCTTTGTGCCCGTCAGGGCCTCTTTCAGGCTTGCCGTAGTCCTGGTGAGCAGTGTTGTCTGCTCCCCTGCGAGCTGCAGGTGTCTCGTCAGCTCTCCGAATTTCTCCAGCCTGTCCTTCTCGAGCTCCCTCATAAGTCTGCCTACATTATCGATCTCCGCCGTCATCTTGAGCAGCTCCCGATCGATCAAGTCCTTTCGCGCATCGAGCTCCCGCACGTTGGCCTGGCGCTCCGACTCGAGAGTCGTTCTGGCCAGCTTGAGGAATTCATCGGTCGACCTGGATAAGGCCTCCAGCGAAAGATTTCCGAAGCTCGCCTTAACGTGCTCGACCACGGCCTCGATGTCTCTTTTGCGCTCACTTTCTCTTTGACGAAGGACTTCGTCTGCGAGGAGCCTGGCTGTCCTTAGCCGGGATCTATTGAAAATAAAAAGAAGGACCAGCGCAAGGGAGAACCCTGCCGCCGCCGCTATGATCGCCCAGTACGTCGAAACGGATGACCCCATGGCCGTATTTTACATTGTCCCCGACGCCAAGTAAACCCCTCCGGCGGCCGGGCGGACCCCGGTTGGACAACCCCGGAAGCCGTCTTATATTGCTTCAAGAGGCAGGATAATGATGCCCATTCGAATCCGAATAATGGACATAAAGGCAATGAAAGGCGGTGAAACGATGAGAAAGCTCCTTCTTGCCGCTCTTGTGCTGGTTACGTTCTCCTCTTGTGCGACGGTGATCAGGAAGGACCTCATGGAAACGGGGGCGCGGGATATTTCACTCGAGGACATGACGAGGGATCCTGCCCGCTATACGGGGAAACTCTTCATCCTGGGAGGGACGATCGTGAACACCACGGTAACCGAGACGGGCTCCCTCATCAACGCCGTCTACATACCTGTAAACAAGTACGGCCACTTAAAGGACAGACCGCCTGACGGCCGGTTCCTTGCCCTTTACCCGAAGGAACGGGGTATTCTCGACCCCATTCTCTATGACAGGAATAGGCAGATAACGGTCGCGGCCACCTTCACCGGGACCCAGAGGGGAAAGATCGGGCAGATGGATTATATCTTCCCTGTCTTTCTGATCGAACAAATCTATCTGTGGCCCAGAGTCCTTTATTACCCCTATCCATACCCTTATTACTATTGGGGACCTTACTGGGGACCGCCCTTTGGGCCCTGGGGGCCCTATTCGCCGCCTTGATAAAGGTCGCGCTTATCCGGCCGTTTCACCGCATCCGGCAGTTCCCTGAGGAGGTCGAGGGCGCGGCTTGCGTCCGCTTCGCTCAAGGACCCCAGGCCGCAGGCCGTAGTGCTGATCTCCTCGCTTTCAAGAACAGCCCCTGCATCGCGCAAGTGGTCCCCGAAGGTGTTCCAGGTACGGACGAGGTCGGAAAGGTTCACGCCTGCCAGGTCCTCCGCCGAGGAGGGCACTATTCCGGGCGCGACCCAGCCGCCTCTCGCAAGAAACTCCGACAATTCGCGGCGAAAGTAGAAAGGGGTATCCATGAAGTTGAAGGCATCGTAGTTGATGATGTCGAGGCCCGCGCCAAGAAGGACGGGCCAATCGGTGTTGCCGCAGCAATGAACCCCGATTTTTGCGTCGAGCCCTCCGGCCACCTCCCGCATCATCGAGGTTACCGTTGAGCCGGAGATCGATACGAAGGCCGAGCCCAGGGACACCATGGCCGGCTCATCGAAAAAGAGTATGACTTCCTTCCCGGGGCAGGCGCCCCTGATCGCCTTAATCATCCATGCAGCCTTCATGCGGAGGGCCTTCTTGATCACATCGAAATAGGCGTCGTTATAAATCACGGGCTTTCCACTCTCATCCTTCAAACCGATCCCGATGGTAAAGGGGCCCGTCAGCTGGCCCTTGACGAACCTGATGGTGCCGGCCGCCTTCGGCAGCCTTTCGAGGAGCCCGTAAAAGCCTGGAGCTGCAGCCTCGGAAATGGCGAAGGCATCGGCGTTCCCCTCGTAAACTTCCTCGTAGAACCGCTCTATTCCATCGGTTCTCCGGGTGTCCATGTAGACGGAGCCGCGCGACCCGTCTACGACAATGGCGGGAACGCCCTCCAGGGCCTGAACGAACATGTCTTCGTAAAAGGAACGCTTCGGAAGCTGCGGCCAGAACGGGCATTCGGGACAGGAGGCCAGGACCGCATCAAGGGCCCTCTCCACGTCCACGAAAGGCAGGCTCCCGATGCTGGTTACTATCATGGCTCAATTAGTAGCACAGCTTCGGCGCCCTGTCAATTGCCCGCGTCGGCCTGGAGGGTCGGGCCCGAAGGCTTGAAAGGCCCTCTGTCGATGCAGATATTTTAGACAGGGCTTTTCCCAGGCAGGGGCATCCATGGGGGTTTACCGGGTTACCGCGGGAGTGACGGAGGTTTGCTGTTTCTTCCTTCTCATGGTGCTATTTTTGCCTCCAGGCAGAGCACCGTGCGCCGAAGGGGTGCGCATCGTCATCGAGGGCCTCGAAGGAAGGCCGCTGGAGAACGTACGCGCCTTCCTCAGCCTTCCACCGGGCCTGGTCGGGCCCGGCGGCAAAGTAGACGAGACCCTTTTCGAGCAGTTCCAGAAGAGGGTACCGGACGCTGTGGAAGAAGCCCTTAGGCCTTTCGGCTACTACAGCCCGGAGGTCCGCTTTCGGACCCAACCGGAGGGAGGCGGGTACCGCCTGAGCGTCTTCGTCAAACCCGGGAAGCAGGTAGTGGTGATCTCCGCTGATGTGAAAGTGGAAGGGCCTGGAGCCGGGGAGGCGCAGCTTCGAAAGGCGGTCGAGGCCTGGCCGCTGAAGAGGGGCAGCGTCCTTCTTTCGGCAGAATACGAGAAGGCCAAGACAAACCTGCAAGCACAGGCGAGGGCTCTCGGGTACGTGGACGCCGACTTCCCCGTCCACGTGATCGATGTCTACAAATCTGCCGGGGCAGCCGATATAAGGCTGACCCTAGCGACAGGGGAGCGATACTACTTCGGCGCTGTTACGTTGTCAGACGCCCCCCGCTATCCGGACGTGTTCGTCCGCCGCTATCTCATGTTCAAGGCGGGTGATGTCTTTTCCGATTCCAGGCTGACCCGGACGAGGACGAACCTTTACAACGCCGATCGCTTCAGGGAAGTCTTCATCAAGGCCGACAAAGTGGCGGCCACAGACCATGCGGTTCCCGTCGAAATCGACCTTGTCCCGTCGCCCGAGCGCCGCATCAGGACCGGAGCCGGCTATGGGACAGACACCGGGCCCCGGTTCCTCGTCCGGTACCAGGACGTTAACGTGCTGGAGAAGGGCCACGAATTCCGGGCCGACCTGAACATCTCGCAACTGCTCTACGGGGTGACCGCCGCCTACATCGTGCCGTCCGAGGAGAGCCACAGGAACTTCACCGCCCTTCGCTTTACCCTTCTCCGGGAGACGCCCGTCACCTATCAAAGCAACGTGGCAGCGCTGGAGATCGGCCGGGAGAGGGGCTTCGGCGAAAACACCCAGGGGGTCGCATTCCTTCGGCTCGCCGAAGAAAGGTACACAATAGGAGGCACTACGGACTCATCCTTTCTCGTGCTGCCGGGCTTGCGGCTCTACGCCCAGTACTACGATAGCCCGGTGAGGCCGCGGAGCGGCTACCGCTACGGCATAGAGGTGAGGGGAACGGACAGGTGGCTCGGCTCGACGACGGGCCTCTTCCAGGGGGTGCCGGTTGCCGACGTATTGATCCCCCTGCCGCTGCGTCTTACGGTGCTCCTCCGAAGCCAGGGCGGGTTCACCCTTCAGCGGGGGGCTTTCGAAAACATCCCTGCTTCGCTCAGGTTCTTCGCCGGCGGCGACAGGAACGTCCGGGGCTATTCCTACCAGGCCCTGGGCCCCAGGGACTCGACGGGCACCGTGGTGGGCGGAAAATATCTGCTCTTCGGCAGCATCGAGGTGGAGCGCGCAATCGCCGCGGACTGGGGGATCGCGGGCTTCTACGACGCGGGCAACGCGTTCGATTCCTTGTCGAACGTGAGCCTGGCCGAGAGCGCAGGCATCGGCATCCACTATTATTCCAGGTTCGGCCCCTTCAGGCTCGATATAGCTCAGCAGTTGAACGGGCCGAACCTGGCCAGAAGGATTCACCTGACAATGGGCATCTTCCTGTGAAGAAACGGGCGGTCATCGGCATCGCGATCCTTCTGGCCGGCGGATGCGTCGCATGGCTGTGGTGGCTTTTGGCAACGCCCGATGGGCTCTCCATGGTCCTCGCCTCCCTTTCCCGCCTGACCCCGGTCCGGATTTCGGCGGCCCGCGTGACGGGCAGGATAGCGGATTCGTTCGATTTGCAGCATGTAGAGGTGCGAATAGCGAAATTGCCCCTCGTCATCTCCGTTGGCTCCTTAAGGCTCGCCTGGCATCCCGTCAAGCTTATCGGCGGCGCCGTCGCCGTGGATCGGCTCGACCTCGCCGATATCGTCATCGAGGACAACCGTCCTCCGTCGAAAGAGCCCGTCATTTTGAAATGGCCGCGTGTATCGGGCCTGCTCGCCGGCCTTCAGGCATGGATAGGACGTTTCGAGGCGGGCCCCCTTGTCTACAAGAGGAGCGGGCGGGCCGCCTTCTCGATGAAGCGCATCGCTTTCGGCATGGCCTTCCATCACGGCATGGCGGACGTTGTGAGCCTATCCTTTGAAAGCACCCCGATAGCCGGGAGCGGCACGGTCGAGGCAGGGTTCTTGAGGCCCTCCCTAAAAGTCGACGGGCTCCTCACCTTTGGCGGGCAGGCGGCCGGCTTCCGGCGCTCAGCGATAAAGGCAGACCTTAAACCTGCCGGTCCGGCAGACGAGATGGCCGGCCCGGTGTCCGTACGGGCGGAAACGGCATCGGGCGAGCGTATGGGGGCCCATGGCCGCGTGGCCCTATCGCAGGGGAAAGTGACTTTCCGGGAAGTCCTGCTTACCCACTCGGCCTTCAGCGGCCGGCTGGAAGCAGAAGGCACGCTTTTGCCGGCCGGGGCCGCTCCGGCCCTGCTTCTTCGCGTCCGGGCCAAGGATCTGCGACGGACCGAAGGGGCGGGCGGCGGTCTTTTGCTCGCTGGCGAGGCAGCGGCAGAAGGGAATCTTTCCGCGTACAGCGGCAGCTACAGGCTCGCGATAAGGGGTGCGCCGGACGCCGGCACCGGGAGGGGATGGCAGGAAGGCAGCGCTCAAGGATCTTTTACCGGCGGCAAAGACCACCTCCTTGTCAGGGTCGTGAAAGGAGGCTGGCTCGGTGGAACGGTGGCCGGAGACATTAAGGCAATATGGCGCGAAGGGGTCGGCATCGCATCATCGCTTCGCGGCCGGGGCCTCGACCCTGCCAACTTCGCCCCCGAATGGAGCGGCCGGCTCAACGTCGACCTCGACGCAGACCTGGAAAGGTCCGGAGGTAAGCTCTCCGGCGCCATCGTGGCATCATTGCCGGAGAGCGTCCTCCTGGGAAGACCCCTCGAAGGAAGCTTGCGCCTCGCTCTCCGTCCGGACAGTACTTCCTTCGAGAGCCTCGATTTGCGCGGCAGGGGGTTCGAGGCGCACGCCGAGGGGGTCCTGGAGAAGAAGCTTATCTTCGAAACGACCGTTAGCGATCTGTCCGGGCTTGTTCCCGGGGCCGAGGGCAGCCTGGCGGGAGGCGGCTGGCTGAGGTGGAGCCAAGGAGAGCCTTCGGGCGCCCTGAACGGGAAGGGCAGCCGTATCGGGTCCGGGGGCGTCCATGTCGGCCGGGCGACATTTGCCGCCCGCCTCGGAAACGGCAAAGGCGGCGGGATCGACCTCGACGTGGATGCCCGCGATATCGCATACAGGCAAGTGCAGGCGGAAAGGCTCCGCATAGGTGCCTCGGGCAGAAAAGACAGCCACACTGTCGATCTGGACCTGTCCGGCAAGCAGGCGGCACTAAAGCTTTCGCTTACCGGTGCCTTGAGCAAAGGGCAATGGGAAGGGGTGGTACAGCGCGTAGAAGGTACCGGCCCGGGCGGGTATTTTCGCTCCGAGACCCGCCCTTCCTTCTTGGTCTCGTCGCGACGTGTGGTCCTCAGGGGCCTCCGTCTTGCGAGCGCCGGAGGAGAGACGCTCGCGGCCGACGGCGATGTCTTCTTCAAACCCCTGAGAGGCTCTCTCGACATTGCCTGGGAGAGGATAGACCTCGTCCGTTTTCAGCCTCTAATCAAAGGGGGCAGGCTCGAAGGCTCCCTTACGGGCAGCGTGTCCGTGCTCATGCCGGAAAAAGGCCGCCCCTTCCTCGATGCCCGCGCGGCAGGCGGGGGACGGTACGAAGGAAAGATCTGGCTGTCTCTGGACGGCCGCTCGAGGGCGCACTGGGACAAAAGGGGCCTTGCCTGCGAGTGGGAGATAACCGAGCCGGGCGGCGGAAGAGCCCGGGGTACGCTGTCGGCCGCCGGCCCCCCGCATTTAGGGTTGCCGCCCCAGGCAGACCTCCGCGCGTCGTGGGAAAACGTAGACATCGCGCCGTTCAGGGCATTTCTGCCCGAAGCGCTCTCGCTGAAAGGAAGCCTCTCAGGGGAAATCGAAGGCAGTCTGTTGCCGGGGAAGGCCGTAAACGCGGCCGGCCGGGCTCAGATCACCCAGGGCTCGGTAGCCTGGGCCCGCAGGAACGGGTCGGCCTCCGTTGCAATACAGACGGGCTCGGCCGGCTTCTCCTGGACCGGTCGCGAGCTCAAAGGGGAGGTTAACCTGACCCTTGCCGCTTATGGAAAGATCGCCGGGACCTTTTCCGTGCCCCTTCCTGCTCGACTTCCCCCTGCCTTCATCGCCGACGGGCCCTTTAACCTCGCCCTTTCCGGAGAGGTCAGGGAGAAGGGCCTCCTCGCTGCCGCCGTTCCCGGACTGGTGCAGGGAACAAGGGGGATCATAGCAATCGACGTCCGGGGGAGCGGTACGTGGCGCGCTCCTAAACTGGCCGGCAGCGCAAGCCTCAAGGATGGGAGCGTCCTTCTGCCTGCCGCCGGAATACGGGTGGAGAAGATCACGGTCGAAGCGGAGCTTGCCGGCGACTCGATGCACGCGAGCCGGATCAGGGCGGAATCGGGCGGAGGATGGGTCGAGATCGGCGTTGACGCCAGGCTCACGGGCGGGCACTTATCCTACGAAGGCTCTATCAGGGGCGAAGGCTTCCAGGCGCTCAACCGATCCGACGTGCGCATCTACGCGAGCCCCCGGATCAC
>JBEKOT010000084.1:0-10777 GCA_049521495.1 Syntrophorhabdales bacterium
TCCTCCTTCGCCCCTGCGCTCTTGAGAACGGCCGCCAACTCCCGAAAGCCTCTTTCCATGGCTATCGACCATGCCGTTTGACCGGCCGGGTTCTTTGCATTCACGTCCGCCCCTCCAGCAAGGAGCATCTCCACGATGGCGGCTTGGTTCCTTACTACGGCAGCGGTCAACGCGGTTCCTCCGAGGGCGTCCATGACATTCACACGAGCGCCTGCATCGAGCAGGAGCCTCACAGTTGTCGCATGGGGGCCGCCGGCGACGTATATGAGGGCTGTGGCTCCGATCTTGTCCGGCACGTTCGGGTCCGCGCCCTTTGCCAGGAGGAGCTTGACAACTTCGTCTTTGCCGGCGCCTGCTGCCCCGATGAGCGCCGTCTGCTGTCGGTATCCCGCGCGCCCGTCGATGTCCGCGCCCTTGGCCAACAGGGACTTCACGGAGGCCCCATCGCCTTTCTCCGCGGCCTCCAGAAGGGCATCCTGTAATTCCGTGCCGGAGGAAAGGGCAGGGTAGATACAGAAAAGGAACAAAAAAGCAGGGACGGCGAGAATTGCAGGGACAAGCCCGCCCGTTCGAGGTCGGTTTCTCCTTCCCGGGGTCCGGGACGATTCCAAGTAATCGCTTTTCGACGACATATTGCTCTTCCTCCTGTTCCGGCGCTCACCGTGCGGGATAAAGCCCCCGCTTCTCCTTAAGCTTTAATTGGCTTTATTAGTCTATCCGGGTCGGAGTTCCTTCGTCAAGCAAGTCTTCACGCGGTCAGAAGCTGCCCAATCGAGATGCGCTGTTGTTATGCGACAGGTCTCTATTCCAGGTACCCTTTCGACGGCATGAGGTCGAGGCGCGCAAGGATATCGCCCGTGTCGGAAATTATCCCTTCCGGCAGGCGAGCCCCTGCGTGGAGCATGGGCCCTTCTTTCTTCCGGGCAGACGGCCCGAAGGCGAAGTAATGGTCCATGGCCTTGTTCGCGTTAGTGAAGGCATTGCCGTAGGGCGTGGGCTGCACGAGGTCGAAGACCTGCCGGAACGCTGCTTCCACCCGGTTGGAAGTCTCCCGGGCGGCTCTGAGACGGCCCTCTTCGACATCCTCGATGACCGACGCGAGGTGTGCTGGAAAGCAATTGGCCGTGCTGAGAAGAAAGCCGTCATAGGGGCCATGGGCGCCTTTGAGCCAGTCTGCGTAGCCCCCCTCTGCCCCCCGCGTCAGGAAGACCCCGCCTTTGTCCATGGTCGACAGGGCCACGCGGTCGTTGCCGCTCGTATCCTTGAAAAAGATGAGGTTCGGATACTTACCTGCAAGACGGGCAAAAGTGGAAGGCTCGACTTCATTTTCCGTCACCTGGGGAAGCTGGTAAAGGGCAGTCGGCAGGTTTCTTTGGAGGACCGCCGAGAGGCCCTTGTCTATCTCCTTCTGGGAAAGCAATTGCCCTTTCGGCGGGCAGACGGTAAAGGCGGCGATGCGGGCAGCCTTCAAAGAGTCCCTTGTCTTCCGCTTTCCCGTTATCGCCTTGATGGTCTCGATAAACTCTTTCAGGAGCCTTTCCACGGAGACCGCGTCCGGCCTCATTACCCCCGCGAGCAGCACTAAATCGCCTTTGCGTGCCTCGGCGATAGAGAACCGGAGGAGGTCGCCCGTCTCCCCATCCGAGAGCTCCCAGCCGTCGCCTGTTGTCCCCGGTATGAGGTAGCCCTTGACATACCCGCCGAGGTGGGCCAGGTGGGCCGACATTCGTTTGAGGTCGATGGCGCCCTCGGCGTCGTAGTGGGTCAGAAGGGGACACCAAAGGCGGGGGACGCCCCCGGGAAAGAGATCGGCTATAATCGCTTTCCGGATATCTGCCGCATTCTCCATCGAAGAGGTTTCCTCGCTATACCTTGAACGCCTCTTCGGCGCCCGAGTAACGTTTTCTCAGTTTGGGCTTCTCGATCTTGCCTGTTGGGTTCCTTGGAACTTCGCCGAAGAAGACCTTGCGGGGCCGTTTGTACCTGGGCAGCTTCTCGCAGTATTTCAGCAGCTCCTCTTCGGTCAGCTCTTTGCCGGGCACTACGTCGACGACGATTGCAACAATTTCGCCCAGCCGCTCGTCCGGCATTCCTATGGCGGCTGCGTCCTTCACGGCCGGGTGGGTATGGAGGAAATCTTCGACTTCCACCGGGAAGACGTTTTCACCGCCCGTAATGATGACGTCCTTTGCCCTGTCGACGATATAGATGAAACCGTCCTCGTCCTGCCGGGCCACGTCGCCGGTGTAGAGCCAGCCGTCTCTCAGCGCTTTTGCGGTTGCTTCCGGGTTCTTGTAATATTCCCTCATGACCCCGTTTCCGCGGACGACGAGCTCGCCGGGTTGGCCCCGCGCGACGTCGGTGCCCGAACCGTCTACGATGCGGGCCTCCCAGTTGAATCCGGGCCTCCCGATGGCGCCCACCTTGTGGATGTTCTCGATCCCCAGGTGGACTACGTTGGGGCCTGTCCCCTCGCTCAATCCGTAGGTGGTATCGTAGTCCATATCGGGGAAATACTTTTTCCAGTGGATAATGAGGGCAGGAGGAACGGGCTGGGCGCCGATATGCATGAGGCGCCACTGGGACAGCTCGTAGTCCGCGAGCTTGAGCTCGCCGCTGTCAAGTTTCACCAGTATGTCTTGAGCCCACGGCACGAGGAGCCAGACGATGGTCCCTCGCTCGTCGCTCACCGCCTCCAGGACCCATTGCGGCGAAACGCCTTTCAGGAGGACTGAAGGCGCGCCGACTATGAGGCTCCCGAACCAGTGCATTTTTGCGCCGGTATGATAGAGGGGAGGGATGCAGATGAAGACGTCTTTTTTCGTCTGGAAGTGGTGCATGTTTTCCGTGATGCACGCGTTTGCCATGTTCAGGTGAGTCAGCAGGATCGGCTTGGGCTGACCCGTCGTACCGGAAGTGAAGTAGAGGCCGCATGGATCGACAAAGGTGATATGCACCCCGGGAGGCGCAGGTGATGCCCCGGCAAGGACGTGCGAAAAAGACTCGGCGAAAGGAGGGCACCCGTTCCCCGCGCATATATAGTGCTTGACCGAGGCCAGCTTGTCTTTTACGGCGCTGATCCTGTCCGTGAACTCTTCGCCGAAGACGAGGATATCGGGCTCTGCAACATCGGCGCAATACTTGATGTCATCGCTCGTGAAGCGGAAGTTGAGGGGGACTACCCATGCCCCTGTGCGGACGATGCCGAAATAGGCGATGAGCCATTGGATTGAGTTGTTCATAAGTTGCATGACTTTGTCGCCCTTCTTGATGCCTCTGGCGATGAGGGCATTGGCAAAGGCGTTCGCGCCCTCGTCGAACTCGCGCCACGTTATGGTGGAGCGTTTTTTCTCCGAAGGCAGCCTCTCTATGAGGGCGATATCGTTGGGATACATTCTGCCGTTCCTAGCCAGTATTTCACCGATATGCACGTCTATATGCGGCATCTCTGTACCTCCTTTTCAGGGTGGCCGGTCCGTCGGATCGTTGGATGCACGGCTGAAAATCTCCCAGGCGTTTGCTCCCAGAAGCTCCGAAACCTGCCTGGCGCTCTGGGCGGCCAGGGCGCCGTATTGCCTGACTAGTGACTTCGAGAACAAACCTACCACGAACATGACTCCGATTGGCTGTCCGGCCGATGCAAATACCGGGGCTGCCACTGTATTGATCTTAGGGTTCATTTGCCCCACATCTTCTGCATAGCCCTCTTGCCGGCACCTCTCCAATTCACGCTCGAGCCTCTCGGGGTCGAACCTGGAAGGGTCGCCGTGGAAATAGAGGCGCGGCTGCGCCAGTATCCTGCTTCTTTCGGCCTCCGGCATGAAGGCGACGACGGCCTTGCCGTGGGCGCCGTGGGTGATCCGGTAGCGGTGACCGATCCGTATGGTGAGGCCGATTTCACCGCCTTCCTGTTTGCCGATGACAAACACATTGTCGTCGGCAATTAGCCCGAAGGCGGCCATGCTGTGTGTCTGGCCGGCAAGTCTCTCAAGGAAAGGTTCTGCTATTTTCCCTACATTCAGGCTGTCGAGCACCTTCCTCCCGAGGGATATCAGCCCAGGCCCGAGGGCATAGAGCTTCCCTTCGACGTCTCTCTGGACGAACCCGAACTTCTGGAGGGTATTCAGTATGGAATAGCCCTTGCTTTTGTGGATGCCGACGCTTTTGCAAAGGTCGGTAAGTTTCATCCGGGCCGGAGCATTCTGAGCAAGGCATATGAGGATCCGTCCCGCCTGTTCCACTGCCGGCACCAGGTCGGTATAGCTCGGTTTTCCTGCCTGTCCTTTCGTTTTGACCATAGTTTCCATGGTGTTTCGTGACCAGAACAGCGTAAGGTCCCGCAAAATCATCGTAAACCAATTCCTACGGACCCGTCAAGAAAGAATTGCATACGATGGAAATCAACGACAGCCCCGTGGGCTTCATCGCCTCCGGGGCTGCCTATCTCTATACCAGGGAGGTCTTTCCCCGGTGCTCCTTCCTGAAGTTGGGGATGGTATGGCCGCTGCCATGGAAGATGATCGCAGAGTTCTTCAGGAAGGTGAAGAAGGTCATAGTCGTGGAGGAGCTCGACCCGTTCTTTGAGACCGAGATCAGGGCCAGAGGTTTCGATGTCTTTCATGGAAAGGACCTGATTCCGGCAATAGGAGAGCTTTCCCCGGCCGCGGTTGAAAAGGCCCTGAAAAAAGTGGTCGACGGAAAGGTCTACACGGAGCCTAAAGGAAGGATAAGCCAGGACGAAGTACTCAGGCGGCCGCCTAACCTTTGCCCGGGCTGCTCCCATAGGGCCCTGTTCTATGCGCTCAAGAAGCTGGGCCTCTTTGTCTTCGGCGACATAGGCTGTTACGCGCTGGCAGTCGCCCCGCCCCTTTCAGCGATGCATGCATCAACGTGTATGGGGGCCGGGGTGGGCGGCGCCTACGGCGCGGGAAAGGTAATGGGCAGCGAAGTATTGGGTAAGATTTGCGCGGTCATAGGTGATTCGACATTCCTCCACAGCGGGATTGCGCCCCTCATGGACGCTGTCTACAATAAGGGATATTCGACCACAATTCTGCTGGATAACAACATAACGGCCATGACCGGCCTGCAGGAACATCCGGGCACGGGCTACACCATAGGCACTGAACCGACATTCGCAATCGATTATGAACAGCTCGTGAGGGCTCTTGGGGTCAGGCACGTCAGGAAGGTCGATCCCTATAAGTTGAAGGAGACGATGGGTGTGATCCGGGAAGAGGCGATGCGGGACGAAGCCTCCGTCGTTATCACGGAGAATGGTCCCTGCATGCTTCATCGCCGTGAGAAGAGGTCCTTCCCGGCCCGCTGCTTCAGCGTGGATGCCGACAAATGCCGGGGCTGCAAGGTCTGCCTGGAGCTGGGTTGTCCGGCGATAGGCTGGGTGGATGAGGCCGGGCGGACCGGGGACGGCAATAAGAGAAAGGGGAGGGTGCTGATCAACGGGATTCAGTGTCCCGGTTGCGGCCTGTGTGCCCAGGTCTGCAAGTTTGCAGCGATTGTCCCGGCTGAAGCTTGAGGGCCCGCGGGTGCCTATTGCTTCCTCCTGACAACTGTATGGTAGCGGACACCAAAACTCTGCGAGGGAAGACGTTTTTTTAGGGAAATCAGGTCGTTTAACGGGGTTTGCGGCCGTGTGGAAAGACCGCCAATAAGCATGGAGAGTACGCCCCGAGCCCGGCCGGTCTCGCCGGGGCGTACTCTGATGCCTGCATTGCCGTCTTATGTCCCGGCCCTTCCTGCCGATAATCCAGAAAGTACGGCGCACCAAAAGGAGACGGCCCATGACGAAGAATATGCAGGCGGACACGAACGCTGCCGTGGCGCCCCGGCCCGCAGCGGAATCGGATAAGGGAGGCAGCGAGCGCTACCGCAAGTCCCTCCTCAACCACCTCACCCTGGGCCTGGCAAAGGACATGTATTCGGCCACCCCCAGGGACAAGTTCAATGCCGTCGTCCTTTCCGTAAGGGCGGCCATGATAAAGAACTGGATCAGCACGCAGCAGCGCTACTACCTGGCCGATGCCAAGCGTGTTTACTACCTATCCCTTGAATTTCTCCTCGGCCGGCTCCTGAGCTCGTACCTGATCAATCTCGGTCTCACGGAAGAATATCGCGAAGGCGTGGGCGTCCTGGACATCTCCTTTGAGGACGTGCTGGACCACGAATGGGACGCGGCCCTCGGAAATGGAGGTCTTGGAAGGCTTGCGGCGTGCTTTCTCGATTCCATGGCGACCCTCAGGTACCCCTCCTACGGCTACGGCATACGGTACGAATACGGCATCTTCTCCCAGAGGATCAAGAACGGCTTCCAGTCCGAGGCGCCGGACAACTGGCTGCGGTATGGTAATTTCTGGGAATTCCCCCGGGCGGAGCTCCTCTACCCCGTCCGATTCTACGGCCATGTCCAGACATACGGGACAAACGGCCGGGCCAGGTCTGCGTGGATCGAGGCCGACGAGATACTGGCCATGGCATATGACTATCCAGTTCCGGGATACAGGAACGATTTCGTCAATACCCTGCGTCTATGGGCCGCTAAATCTACGCGCGATTTCGACCTGGAGTACTTCAACAGCGGCGACTATATAAAAGCCGTGGAGGACAAGAACTCGAGCGAAAACATTTCCAAGGTCCTGTACCCGAACGACGCCTCCCTTCAGGGCAAAGAGCTGCGCCTAAAACAGCAGTACTTCTTCGTCGCCGCCACTTTGGGTGACGTGCTTCGCAGGTACAAGAAATTCCACGGCGGCTACGACGCTTTCCCACGGAAGGTGGCGATTCAGTTGAACGATACCCATCCTTCCATCGCAATCCCGGAGCTAATGCGCGTTTTCGTGGACGAGGAGGGCCTCGAATGGGAAGACGCCTGGGCGCTCACGTCGCAGACCGTCGGATATACAAACCATACTATTCTTCCCGAGGCGCTCGAGACGTGGTCGGAGGAGCTTATGGGCCACCTGCTTCCCCGCCACCTGCAGATCATCAAGGAGATCGACAGGCGGTTCCTGGTCCAGGTGGTGCGGCGGTTTCCGGGCGAGCCGGAAAGAAAAGAGAGAACCGCAATTGCGACCGGAGGGGTAATCCATATGGCGAGGCTTGCCATCGCAGGCAGCCATGCGACCAACGGTGTCTCCCGGCTCCATACGGAAATCCTCAAGGCAGAAGTTTTCAACGATTTTTATCTCATGTATCCCGAGCGCTTCCATAACGTTACCAACGGCATTACGTACAGGCGATGGCTCATGGAGGCAAACCCCGGGCTCTCGGCCCTCATTACCGAGGCCATCGGGGACGGATGGACCCGTGACCTTGAAGGGCTGCGCGCTCTGGAGCCCTTCGCAGGAGACGACAGTTTCTGCAAGGCCTTCGAGGAGATAAAGCAGGGAAACAAGGAGAGGCTCGCCGCCCACCTCCGGAGGGGGGATAAGATCGCCATGAACCCGTCTTTCCTCCTCGATTGCCAGGCGAAACGGTTCCACGAGTATAAACGTCAGCTCCTCAACGTTTTCCACGCAATCACCCTCTACAACAGGCTTGTCGAGGGGGACCGGGCCGATTCATTCACCCCGAGGACGATATTGTTTTCCGGCAAGTCGGCACCGGGCTACCTTATGTGCAAGCTCATCATAAAACTGATCCACAATGTTGCAGACGTGATCGCTGCCCATCCTCTCGTAAAAGAGAAGCTCGAGGTAGTCTTCGTGCCTAATTACGGCGTGACTAGGGCCCAGTTCATCATCCCGGCCGCCGAGCTGTCCGAGCAGATATCGACGGCCGGATACGAGGCGTCCGGAACGGGCAACATGAAGTTCATCCTCAATGGGGCCCTGACGCTCGGCACCCTCGACGGGGCGAACGTCGAGATCCGCGAAGAGGTGGGAGAGGAGAACTTCTTCCGCTTCGGCCTCGATGCGGGCGAGGTGCAGGCCCTTCGGCCGGCCTACAACCCGGCTCGTTACATCGAGGAGAATGACGAGCTGAAGCGCATCATCGCCCAACTTCGAAGCGGTTTCTTCTCCGCAGAGGAGCCATCCCTCTTTCAGCCGATCCTCGACAGCCTTATCAACGGAGACCGCTTCTTCGTCCTCGCGGACTACGCGAGCTACGTTAGCTGCCAGGAGGCAGTGTCGAGGGCTTATCAGGACCGGCGGGGCTGGACGAGAAAGGCGATCATTAACGTGGCGCGGTCTGGCAAATTCTCGTGCGATAGGGCGGTCGAGGAGTACGCACGGCGCATCTGGGACGTGTGCCCCCTTTATCCCTGCGAAGGGACGTAGCGGCGTCTGGCGTCCGTCATTATGATTTCCTTCATTCCACGCTTCGTATGTGCTATTCTCATTGTGCTCCATTGCCTCAGAGACAGCTGCCGGACATAGGTCCCGCGATCAAGTGAGGAGGGTTGCATGAAACAGCCGCTATGGACACCGCCCCCTGAAAGAGTCAAGAACGCGAACATGACCCGCTTTATCGAATTCGTCAACAAGAGGCTCGGCTTGCAGTGCAGGGACTATTTCGACCTCTACGCCTGGTCGATAGAAGCCATCCCTGCCTTCTGGTCCGCCCTCTGGGACTTTCTCGGGATCAAGGCCTTGCAGGGATATACGTCGGCCGTGGAGGACCTGGCCGTATTCCCGGGCACGCGGTGGTTCCCGGGAGCCAGGCTCAACTTTGCCGAGAACCTGCTTAGATACAGGGACGACAGGTGCGCCTTCGTCTTCAAGTCGGAGACTGCGCCACCGGTCAGGACCACATACGGGGAGCTTTACAGGGCGGTCGCACGCCTCGCCTCTGCCTTGCGGAACCTCGGGGTGACCAGGAATGACAGGGTTGTCGGCTATATGCCGAACATGACCGAGACCGCCGTGGCAATGCTCGCCGCGACAAGCATCGGCGCAGCTTGGGCTTCGTGCGGCTCGGAGTTGGGCATACAGGCCGTGATCGACCGCTTCAGTCAGATAGAGCCGAAAGTCCTTTTCGCAGTGGACGGCTACCGTTACAAGAACAAAGAATTCCCGATGCTGGCCGACGTTAAAGCGGTCGCCGAGGCGGTGCCTTCGATAGAGAAGGTTGTTATAGTCCCCTACGCGGGCGGCGGAGCGGGGGCGGCAGGCGTGCCCGGAGCTGTATTATACGGTGACTTCCTGGACTCCGACGAGGAATGTGTCTTCGAGCAGGTCGGTTTCAATGACCCTGTCTACATAATGTTTTCCTCAGGCACGACGGGAAAGCCGAAGTGCATGGTGCAGAGCGTGGGGGGCATCCTGCTCAACCAGCTCAAGGAGCTGATGCTCCACGGGGACCTCGGGAGGGAAGATACGATCACCTACATGAGTGCGCCCTCCTGGATGATGTGGAACTGGCTCATCGCAGCCCTAGGGGTGGGGGCGAAGATCGTGCTCTTTGACGGGAACCCCGGATACCCGGACCTGGGGACTATGTGGCGGCTCGTCGATGACGAGGGGATCACCTTCTTCGGGACGAGCGCTACTTACATCAACCTGCTGAAGGCCCAGGGCTTCAGGCCCAAAGAGCTTTTCGACCTTTCTTCCCTCGCCTCCATCGGACAAACGGGGTCGCCCCTGTCCGCAGAGGGGTTCGAGTACGTGTACGACGGGATCAAGAAGGACGTTCATTTCAATTCCCTCTCAGGCGGGACGGACATCAACGGCTGCTTCGTGATCGGCTGCCCGGCGCTGCCCGTATACGCGGGGCAGCTCCAGGCTCCCGGCCTTGGCATGAAGGTAAAAGCCTACGACGAAAAGGGGGCGCCTATCTATGACAGGCAGGGCGAGCTTGTCTGCGAAGCGCCTGCTCCCAGCATGCCTATTTATTTTTGGAACGACCCCGACCTGAAGAAATACAGGGAAGCTTACTTCGGCGTATATCCCGGCGTATGGCGCCACGGCGACTACGTCGAGTTCTACAGCGACACAAAGGGCGTCACTTTCTTCGGCCGGTCGGATGCCATATTGAAGCCGTCGGGCGTCCGGATCGGAACGGCGGAGATTTACAACATCGTCGAGAAGCTCCCGGGGGTTGCGGACAGCCTCGCTATCGGCCAGAACTGGGAGGGCGACCAGAGGGTGCTCCTCTTCGTGAAGCTCTCCGCGGGCGCAGCGCTTACGGAGGAGCTGAAGGGCCTAATAAAGAGCACGCTCCGGGACAAGGCATCGCCCCGCCACGTGCCGGCCCTTATCATCGAGGTTCCCGACATACCCTATACGTTCAACATGAAGAAGGTGGAGAGTTCGGTTACGAATATCGTCAACGGGCGGGCCGTCACCAACAGGGACGCCCTGACCAACCCCGAGTCGCTCGACTACTTCGAGAAGCTCATGCCAATCTCATAGGAGAAGTACCGGCAGGGCTCAGCCCTTGGAAGGCCCTTTAGAGAAAATGTTTGACTATCCGTTATATATTATAGTATATAACGTTTAGCGATGAGCCATCCGGCAGCGAGAGCGATTCTGTCATTCCTATTTACGGCCCTTCTTGCCGGGCAGCTCCTGGCGGCTGAGATAAACCTTTCGGCAGCCGCCAGCCTGAGAGAGGTAATTACGGCGCTTTCCGGGAGTTACGCGAAGGCCACCGGAGAGGTCGGATTCCGCACGAATTTCGGCGCCTCGGGCGCCCTTGCCAAACAGATCGCCAATGGGGCGCCTGCCGACATATTCCTTTCGGCCAATACCGAGTGGATGGACTATCTCAAGGCAAGAGGGCTTATAGACAAAAAAAGCATCTCGCCCTTCGCTTATAA
>JBEKOT010000085.1:0-11548 GCA_049521495.1 Syntrophorhabdales bacterium
CCCCATATATTGCTGACCCACCTCTCATGGCCGAGGAGGCTTTCAATGATCCTGATCCTTACGGGGTGTCCGATGGTCTTGAGGATATCGGCCCATCTTGTGTAAGTTTTCTCTTCCATAAACGATACTATGTTATCCAAAAGGTCGTGAAACTGTCAACCAAAATGTAGGTCTCCTCAGCGCCGGTGCACGATGTTATCCTGGGCATCGGGCGGCCGCACTTGACGGCGCTTCCCCTGCGGTCCCGTCAGCCCTTTTATCTCTTCAGCGTCGAGGGGCCGCCACTGACCAGGCTTGAGACTTCCTAGGCCGACCGGGCCTATGCGGACGCGCCGAAGCTTTAGCACCCTATGGGAGAGCGCCTCGACCAGCCTTCTTATGTGGCGGTACTTCCCCTCGGCCACGGTCGCCCGATACCATGTGTTCTTTTCGGCCGCACGGAGGGGAAAGATGGCCCTCAGCCTGTACCTGGCGCCTTCGAGGTTGAGCCCGGAAGTTGCGCGCTTCAGCTCTTCGGGGCTCAGGCTGCCCGAGACCTTTACGTGATACTCTTTTTCCACTTCAAAGCGGGGATGCATAACCAGATTGGCGAAGTCACCGTCATCGGTGAAGATCATGAGACCCTCGGAGGCGTAATCGAGACGACCGACGGGGAAGAGCTGCCCGTCTATATGTATCAGGCGGCGCGCCAGCGGCCGGTCCTTTCCCTCGACGTCCGCAAGATCGGAGAGGTAGCCCGGCGGCTTATGGAGGGCGATGTAGTAATGCCTCGACCTCGGCTTCATCACCTTGCCGTCCAGGTAGACGGCGTCCCGGTCCGGATCGACCGGATGGGCGGGGTCTGCCACTATGGCCCTATTCACCTTCACCCTCCCCGATCTTATGATCTCTTCCGACCTGCGCCGCGACGCGGCACCGGTCCGGGCGAGGAACTTCGATAGTCTCTCCGCAGTCATTAAGGGACGCCCTTCAGTCCTTGAAAACCTCGATGCTGTTCTGCGCCTCGACCTTGTAGATCGGCCTGATCACCTGTCTTTGCCTTTCCTCGGTCCGGTATACATCGATCCCGATCGAGTCGGGCCTGAAAAAGGGGCTCAACCGCACGTCCATAACAAGGTTATGAGGTGTGCCGAGCTCGAGGAGCACCTCCCGTCTCACTTCCTGCTGGGACGTGTAAAGCAGCGATTCATTGAAGAAATAGCCCCTCCTGAAAGAAACGACGACCCTGTGGGCGCCGTTGGGCAATGTTACCGTCTTTCCTTTCCCCTCGGCAGGGGCGATTGCCTCGCCATCTATCGTCACTTTTACGTCTACAGCGTTGACGAGATTGAAATCGACCCTTTTCAACGCCCTCTCGACCATTACGTTGCCCCCGGATTCCTGCCGGATCAAGTGAACCTTCTCATGTTTGAGCGGTTCAACGGGCGTCGTTCTGAGCGTGACCAGACAAGTCGAAGCCTCGATGGCGGTAGGCTCCTTCGGGCCTGAGACGACGGCTGATATGAGAGGACGGTACTGCTCCTCCAGGGCAAAGTCGAATCGACCTTCCCTTGCGAGTCCTTCCTTACCGATGGTGCTAACGGTCAGGGCCGCTCCTTTACCTGCGACCCCGTATCTCCCGGTGATCAGAACGTCTATACCGGTCCTTTTCATGTTGCCCTGCACGAAACCGAGAATACGGCCGTCGCTCCCAGGATAGAATACAAAGTTGTCGAGGGCCGAACTACTTACGAGCTCGATCCGCTTCTTGCCGGCGAAGACGGATCGCATCTCCCCCATGATGCGCTCGCCCATGGCGGTTGTCCTGTTTTCGGCGTCAAAGACGCCGTAGAGGCAGACCCTGAGCCTTTTGTAAGGCTCGTAAGGCTCAACCGTATGAGAGAGGACACCAACGGCGACGCGACAAAGGGTCGGGTCTGCGCAGGTAACAGCGTCAAAGAAGATAAAAGAACCCGCGTCGATTTCCCTTTTGTTTTTGACTACTTCACACACGCTCGATCGGTAGTCGCTGGAGGTTACGGCGCATTGGGCGATAGCATTATTAGGGTCCCCGCCCCGTTGGGCCGAAACGTACCCCACGTCTCCCTTGATTATCCCTGCGTTCTGACCGACTGTAGCCACGGCCTTTTCACCCCTCACGATGGTGACCCTCTCGTTATTCAGGGGGGCAATCACGCCCACGACCGGCCCTGCGCCTGCGCAGGTGAGAAAAAAGAGCGAAAGAACAGCCAACGCGAAGACAGGTATGATTCGATCTTTCATTTATCCCCCTTCTTTTGCATAGAGATTTTTAAGGAGGGTGGGCGTGACGAATATGAGGAGCTCCGTCTTGTTGTCCGTCTTGGCCGTGTGCCTGAACAGCCACCCAAGCAACGGGATGTCCTTCAGGACGGGTATGCCCGATGTGTTGTCCTGCTGCGTCACTTCATAGATGCCCCCCAGCACGGCAGTTTCCCCGTTCCTTACCAGCAGCTCGGTGACGGCTTCTCTCTTCGTGACTGCGGGGACGGGAAAGCGGTTGTCGAAAAGCGGCTCGTCCTTCTTGGCCTTTATGGTCAATCTAATGTTCCCGTCCTTGATGAGATGAGGCGTCACTTCGAGCTCCAACACCGCAAGCTTGAACAATATGTTCGTACCAAGCTGCGCCGAAGAGCTCTGATACGGTATTTCCGTGCCCTGGGTGATCCGGGCCGGCCGGTTTTCAGACGTCACGACCTTGGGGTTCGATATGACCTTGCCCCTGCCCTGGGACTCGAGAGCTGAAAGGACAACATCGAGCTGCAAGGAGTCGTTGATGCCGCCCACGTAAATACCCATTGAGCCCCCCTGGCCCGGACCCATAGTTGCGGGCAGGTTCACGTTGTACGGGAACTGGACGACCCCGTTCCTAATGCCGAGGTTGCCTGTGGGCGCCGTGTATGCGGTGGCGCTCGAATCGCCCGTGACTTGCCTGGCCCCTTGGGAGCCTATAGCCGTACCCCCCACCCTTGTCAGGTAGGAGGCGCCCCATTGAATGCCAAGCTCCTTTGAAAAAGTCGAGTTGGCCAGGACGATGCGCGCTTCGATCTGTACCTGCTGGGGCGGGACGTCATGTTCCTTTATGAGCCTCACGACCTCGGCCACGTTCTCTTTCGTATCCCTGATGATGAGGGCGCTGTCCCATTTGACCGGGGTGACTACGCCGTTCGGTGAAAGGAGGCCCGTAGGCCTGCCTGCAGGCACCTCCAGAACCGGGGGCGCGCCGGGCGCCAAGGCCTGGGCAGAACCGGCTATTGCCGCTCCTGCCGTTTCCCCCCTGATCATCTTCTCCACCTCGGCCAGATCGGCATAGTTAACATAGACCGTCTCCGTGACGAACTCCTGCTCCAGCTTCTGCCGCGCCTCCCTTTCTTTGAGGAACTCTATCCTCTCCTTTGCGGCCCTGTCTTTCTCCTCGACGAATTTCTTGGCGGTCGTAATCCGGATCATGGTCTCGTCTTCCGCTTTAGCCAGGTCGTTGTTCCTCAGGATCACTTCCAGCGCCTCGTCGCAGGAGACGTTGTCCAGTTTTATGGTGATCTTGCCCTTTACCTCATCGGCAATGGCGATGTTCTTCTTGGACACATCGGCGAGCACTCGGAGCACGTTCCTGATATCGGCGTCTATGAAATCAAAGGATATTCTGGGAGGCGCGTGTTGAGGTTGGCCTTGACAGGGACACGCCCCCATAAGAACGGCAAGAATTATAAAGAGCAGGACCTTTTTCATGTTTCACCCTTCTACCTTCGCGGAATATCCAATGATATCTTGTGGATATCGCCCCTAAGCTTATACGCAAGGACCATTTTGTCGTCCAACATCTCAAGAACCCACAGGTTTTTATTAATAAAGTCCCCCTTCTTAAAAAGCAGTCCCCTTCCCTGCACGTCCTCCATCATGGCAGAGTTTGTACCCCCCGACTTAACCACGCCCACGAACTTCAGCTCATCGAGGTCGTACCCCTCCTTCCTCTCCCGTCCGGTTGCCCCCTTCTTTTCAGTCCTGGCTATATATACCGGCTCGAAGGGGTCCCTTTTGTCCTGGGATGAATAGGCAAAACTATTGGGGATGACGGCGGCATTGGGGGTGACCGCCGCCCTCGTCACTCTGTTATCGACGGGCTGGGCCTTTTTTTCCTGCGGTCTTTCTTTCGGGGGGTCCTTCATGAAGACATAGGTCTTTGCCAGGCAAGTGCCTTCGAGGGGCGCCCGCCGGCCGGCCTCCTTTGCCTCCAGTGAAAAGCTTGTCACATGGACTATCCTCTCAAGACCGCGAATCCCGTCGAAGAAGTAGCCGGCGCTGTGATACGGGGCGGCGTATTTCATCTCGAAGGGCAGTTCCCAAAAGAGATCCCTCGGCTTGGATTCCTTCGGCGCAAAGTACCTCAAGCGAATTCTTGACTCCTGGGCTGCAAGGGAGACCTGTCTCAAGAGGTCCGGCACCTCTTTTTCGTCAGGTATCTGTCTCATCCTGGTCTCAAACTCCCCTTTCAGCTCGGCGCAACTCCTTCGGATCTTATCCATGTTCGCTTTTATCGCGGCCATCCTTGCAAGTTCCTGCCGCCGGGCCGAAACATCCGCTTCGAGCCTCTTCTTCTCTCTTAGCTGCCCGTCGAACAAGAGAAAGTAGGCACCTGCCATGATTAGCGCCGACAGGAGAACCGCCAGCATTGGCCCGTATTTCGAAGTTATAATCGGCACCTTTATGCGCAGGTTCATGACGCCACGCTCCCCTCAACCAGAAACTTCTTCACCGTCATGCCTGTTTCTGTCAGGTCCTCCACGCTCTTCAACTCGACGTCCTTCATATACGGGAGCTTCGACATACCTTCCACGAATGTGCAGATCGACTCGTTGTCGATCGACCTGCCCTCCAGGTCGACCTTTGTCTCATCTTTGCGCAACTTTTTGAGCCACAGGTTCCCTTTCGCCAACGACGAAAGGTCGAAAAGCATTTTGGGGACAACCGCCCTACCCTCCTTGATCCTGTCGATCAGCGCTATCCTTTCGGCCATCTCCCTTTTCTGTCTTTCAATTCCAAGGAACTCCTGATAGACGCCGTCAAGGGAAGCACGCTGATTGATGAAGGCCCCATCCTGCGCTCGAAGCCGGGCAAGGTCCCTCGCGTTCTTCGCAAAGATGCCTCCGGCAACGGCCAGGGCAAGCAAGGGTATGACTGAGAACCGGAAGGATACTTGGCGAGATGCCTTTTCCTTGCGTTTCTTTGCGGGCAGGAGGTTGATTCTTATCATAACGTTCCTTCGCTCCCCCTCTTGGCAAGGTAAAGAGCCACCGGCATGAAGGGCGCAAGCTTCTCGTCGGTCCCCTGGCCTTCCGGAAGACAGAGAAAGGGGTTGAGGAATTCCACCTTTATGCCCGTCGCCTTTTCGATGCTCTCCCTGATCCCCGGCGCGGCCGATGACCCACCCGTCAGGTATATCCGGCCCACGGTCGCCCGGGGCTTTGTGGCTGCGTAAAAGTTGACCGTCTTGTGGATCTCGGCGGCGACGTTCGAGACGAAATCCTGGAGCAGCGCTACCGCCCCGTCTTCCGCCATCAACTTCTTCTCTTCCGCTTCCTTGTAGGTCAGGTTTTGCGACTTTGCGAGCTCCCGCGTCACATAGTTCCCGCCGATCCTTATCTCCCTCGTGAATTCCAGGTTCGGCCCCTTCACGACCGCCATGCTCGTCACCGAGGCGCCTATGTCTGCGGCAAGGATGGAATCGCCCGTCGGCTCGTATATCTCCTCTATGAGGTTCGTCACTGCAAGGATGTCGACATCGAGCACGGAAAGGCTTAATCCCGCCGCCTCGAAGGTCTCCACATAGTCGTCCACGATCTCCTTTTTTGCGGCCACGATGAGAAGGCTGATCATCTTTTCCTTTTCTTCATCCGGCCCCATCACGGAGTAGCTGTAATAGATTTCGTTCAGGGGAAAGGGGATGATGCTCTCAACCTCTAGCCTCACGGCGTTCTCGAGCGCCTCCTCGTCCAGGAGCGGCATGCTCATCCTCTTGGTGATGACGCTGTAACTCGAGAGGGCCGAGGCCGCCCATTTCGTTTTGATGGCCGACGAACCAAGGATATGCCTTATCTCGTTGGCCACGAAAAGACGATCAATTACGTTCCCGTCATGAAGCAGCTCGTGGTCGTAGAACCGGCAGCCCAGGCCGGACAGGGCAAGGCCGCCCTCCTTCGCTTTATCGATGAGACATACCTTCAATGAGGTCGTTCCGATATCGACGCCCACGACCTGGCGGGGCCTTCCCCTTCCGAACCCGTTGAACCCCAGCTTTTCCGCCAATCGGCTTACCATAGCTCCCTCAACCGGAGCGCCACGTGTTCCGGCGCAACCATACAGGCACTCTCCATGTGGAGTTTTTCGAAATAGCTCACGTCGGCGGCGCTCACAGGGGGAAGGAACCGCCTGGCTACAATCCTCCCGTTCGCCCGGAAGTGGTCCTCTCCTTCAGGGGCGGAGAATATTGAGAGGTTGAAACCGGCCACGTTCTCCCCGTCAAGGTAGGAAAGGACCTTGTTGAAGCCCCGGCCGAAGTCTGCCCAGTCCGCATCTTCAAGGGCGAAGACGGAAGGGGCACGAAATACGCATCCCACGTCGATGTTCCCTTTAGGCGCGAAGGGGGTGTACCAGAAAATCGCGCCCGTCCGGCCGACGGCGCGCTCCCCCAGCCGCGTCTCCTCCTCTTCAAGGACGTCCCAGAAGACTGCTTTCTTTTCACGGGAGAAGTCCCTGCTCTTTTCGATCATGATCCTTTGGTAATTGGTCGGGCACTCGCCGGCTATACCCTGCACGTGGGGGTGCACGAGACTCCCGCCCGACATGGGCATGTAGTTGCAGTTGAGCGAACAGTACCGCGCATCGCCGTCCTTCTCTCTCACTTTCCTGAAAACCCGGACGAGCGCCTCGATCCCTTTCACTACCGACCCCCTGTCTGCCAGAGCAGCCATATCCAGGTAGTGTTCCCTGCAGATGATGGCAACGAGCGAGTATTTGTCAAAGGCCAGGAGGTTGGGTATGATCCTCACCTCCCCATCCCGGAGCTGCTCGCTGCCGAACATAGCCGGGTCGAGGCGGGCCGTCATGGCATCGATATTCTCGTCGCAGAAAGGGCACCTGGCCGCCACCGACGCGGCTACGGCCGGGGCCGGATCGAAGCGCGAAGGTTTTCGGGCGGGGAAATTCATTATTCTGGCAGTCAGACCGGTCAAGGGGTCCCAGCGGATCTCGGCCTTTGCCTCGAAGGGCTCGAAATTCCGAAAAGGATCAAGGTACCTGCTCGACTCAACCAATCGTCTGAATTCTATCATCCTCCACCCCTCGACATGATGATGCGTCCTTTACCTCACAGTAAGACCTGAGAGAAGATCGATCAACCCATAGAACAGGCGTATCAGGCCGTTGCCCGCAATAGCGTACAGGAGGCCCCCGATGGAAAGGAAGGGACCGAAGGGGAGCGCATACTTCATGCCCCCACCCTTGACCAGCGTCAAGGGGATGCCGACCGCGCATCCGGCGAAAGAGCCCGCCACGAGGGAGAAGACGACGCCCTTGATGCCGCAAAAGGCGCCGATCATACCGAGGAGCCATATGTCGCCCCCGCCCATCCCTTCTTCTTTTCGCAGAAGCTCGTAACATTTCTTGATGACGTAGATGACGGCACAACCCGCGAGCGCCCCAAGGAGCGCATCGAAGAGGCCGAAAGACGGCCTGATGAAGGAAAGGACGACACCAAGAACAATCCCGCCCAGGCTTAACCTGTACGGTATTATCCCAAAATCCAGGTCGATGAAGGATATGACCACGAGCAGGCACGAGAAAAGAAGCATTGCTGCGAGGTCGAGGGAGAGGCCGATAGCATGGTAAAGGACTACGAAGAGCACAGCGGTGAGCAGCTCGACCAGGGGGTACCGTGCCGATATCCTCCGGCCGCATTTCCTGCACCGGCCTCGTAGCGCCAGGTAGCTCAGGAGCGGTATGTTGTCGTAGAAGGCTATCGGGGCTGCGCAGGCCGGGCACCTAGAGCCGGGCCGCACCACGGAGCCCCCTCTCGGCATCCTGTGGAGGCAGACGTTGAGGAAGCTGCCCACGATTGCCCCGAGGACAAAAAAGATCACATCTATGCTGTAAGAAAGGGACATGTTGTTCATCTAATCACATCATCCGACGTTATAGATGCTAAGCCAATGATGCCGGCAGAGCAAGCCCTTTTTTGAGGGACGGGGGCGCAGAGGCCCCCGTCCCGTGTCGCATCAGCCCTTCGGCCAGTAGCTCTGGGGCGCCGTACCGCTCCACCCCCAGGTCGATACTCCGTTGGCGCCGACAACCGGGGTCAGGACAAGCGTCCCTCCGTCAGCGTCACTGTTCGTGCCGGCGATCGTTGCCGTTATCGCGCCTGTGGCGGCGACGACGGATATGCCGCTTATATACTGGCTGGGTACTGTGACACCGAGGTTTGTCTGGCAGCTTGCTACGTCCGCGCAGGCAGTCCAGGTGCCGGCCGACTGGTAGTTCGCGGCCTCAGCGCTCTTGAGTGCCCCGATGGCGTTCACAACCCCCGCCACCTTTGCCCTCGCGGTATAGCCTGTATACGCCGGGACTGCTATGGCCGCAAGGATGCCGATGATCGCGATGACGATGAGCAGCTCGATAAGCGTAAAACCTTTGTTTCCCCTCCTGACCTTTACCATTTGCTGCCTCCTTTTGGTAGAATGGATTTATAATCCAGCCGGGGCCTTTTTCGATTCGTCCCGGCCTTGAGGCCAATCAAGAGCAAGAGCGGTGCCATTCCCGGACGATCGATAAAAACCGTTCTCCCGCGCGGATAAGCGCTGGGACACCCGGGATCACGGCCGGCTCGGGCAGTGCGTTTTTGGCCTTTCGAAGTTTTCCGCAGGTTTGAGTTGAGGTGGGAAAGCCTTTAAATTAAGGCTCCGGATGGGGGTGTGCCCTTTCGGCCCCCACCCCGGCTATTTGAGCGCGTGCTTCTCTATCTTCCGAAGCAAGGCCCGCCGGCTGATGCCGAGCTTCCTTGCGGCCTTGCTTCTGTTGCCCCGGCATTCCTCGAGCACCGCCTCGATATGTCTCTTGACGACGCTGTCGAGAGAGCCGTCCCCTACCCTTCGGTCCGTCCTCTGCCCGACGAGATGGGGGGGAAGGTGGCCGGGGCCTATAAAAGACTCCCCCGTAAGGATCACTGCCTGGCTTACCACGTTCTCAAGCTCCCGCACATTCCCAGGCCAGTCGTGGGAGAGCAGCATATCCTGGGCCGGCCTTGAAATTCCCCGGACCTGTTTTTTTGTCTCCTCCCTGTATCGTTTGAGCATAAAGCGCGAAAGCAAGGGGATGTCGTCCTTCCTGTCTCTCAAGGGGGGGATATTAATGACGAGGGGGGTAATCCTGTAAAAGAGGTCTTCCCTGAATCTGCCCGCGCGAACTTCCTCGGCGAGGTCCTTGCTGGTTGCCGCGATGACCCTGCACCGCGCTTTCGAGACACGATGGCTCCCCACCGGGCGGAATTCCCCGTTTTGCAGGACCCTCAGCAAGTGGGGCTGGAACGAAAGGGGCAGGTCGCCTATCTCATCGAGGAAGAGCGTGCCCTCCCGGGCCGCTTCAAAGAGCCCCACCTTATCCTGGACAGCCCCTGTAAAAGCTCCTTTCTGGTGGCCGAACAGCTCCGATTCGATCAGTGTCTCGACGTAGCCTGCGCAGTTGGAGGTAATGAAGGGATGGTCGGGCCGGCTGCTCAGGCTGTGGAGCGCCCGCGCCACGACCTCTTTTCCGGTTCCCGTCTCGCCCGTTATCGTGACTATGCGATAGTAGGGGGCGATGCGCCTTATGAAGGAAATCAGATCGAGTATCTTCGGGTTTCTGCCGACTATTCCGGCAAACTCGTACCGCTGGTCGAGCTGCTCTTCGAGAAGGGCCATCTCGCCGCGCATTTTAACCATCGAATCCAACTCGCCGATTATGGCGGCAAGTCTTTCCTTGTCCAGAGGTCTCTTGAGATAGGCGTAAGCGCCCGCCTTGACCGCCTCGATCCCTTCTTCGTCACTGTCGGCGACGAGCACGACATCGGCGCGGGGATCGGACGATTTTATATCCGAGAGTATGCGCGAGACCCCTTCCGCGATGATAAGATGATAATTTCCATGGGATATGCGACTCAAAAACGGCTCGGGGCCGGTAAGCTCCTCGACCTGATGGCCTTCCAGCAAAGAGGCAACGGCTGCCGGTTTGTTCTTGAGCGCAATAAGTATCTTTAGCATCTTGTTCTCCTGCCCGTAATTATTCTATCAGACAAAATCTTTTTATCAATGACAAAAACGGACACACCCCAGCGAACACCGCACCGACTATAGGCACGGCCGATTAGGCTCCCGTCCCGCCACTGTTCTTCCTCGACCCTTTTTCTTTGTCTGCTCTTTTTCCTTTTCTTTTGAGTCTTTCGGTTCATCCCCGGCAAGGCCCTTCCGGAGTATTCCATTTGCGCCATTAATCTACACTCTCCTAGGGAAGGATCTCACAAGAGGATTCCATATAGGCTTGGTGCTCCACTGGAGCGACCCGCATCGAAAAGGGTAGAACTAAACGCGCCCGTTATCGGTAAGCCGCTTCCGCTTTCGCTCCCGGCGGCTCCTGACCTCTATCGATCCTGGCTTTACCTCACTTAATGGAGAGGAATCGAAACGGGCACGTTCTTAACGTTCTACCCTTCCTGCGGGTATACCCCGCTCGTTCCGCACGACGCGCTGATGGAATACTCCCGGAAGGTCCTTCCCTCTAGCCCTTAAAGACCTAAATACCTCTAGAGCTCTTACTTGTCTGGTTATTCTTTACCCCGGACGGGAGGACCTTTTCTTACGCGACCATCGCGGGAGGACTTGGCACCCGATTGGTGCGGAAGGAGCGGTGCACTTCCATAGAAGAACAAAACAATAGTGAGGGGCGCACAGATTCGCCATGTCTGAGCGGAAGAGGGCCTTCTGACGAGGTATACGTTATTCCAGTACAGATGCTCCACGCACCACTATACAAACGAGATACCCACATCTATGGCGAGTTGAGAATCTGAGCGGAAGGAGACCCGGGGCACCCACGCCGGTGGCGTGGGTCGTCGGGTAAGTCCGGGAGCGCCGGGTCAGCGGAAGAATAAGGTGCGAGCGGCCGGGGGGGGATTGGTCTTTAACAGAGAGAAAACGGTATGGCCTGGGGAGTCTTGCACAAGTTCGTACCAGGTACCATTCGAAAACAGGAGAATAAGGTGCGAGCGGCCGGGGGGGTTGGCGGGGGGTGTTTAACAGAAGTCGAGATAAAAGGGCCCGGCCGGACACACCCCTATTCTGTGCGCGAGGAAGTACAAGCTATTTTGCCGCAAGGGCAGGACGGGGACGGGCGAGCATAAGCCCTTGACAAGAGTCTCACTGATTGGTTAATCTATGAGTCAGGTGGGCCCATAGCTCAGTTGGTAGAGCCACCGGCTCATAACCGGTAGGCCCCTGGTTCGAGGCCA
>JBEKOT010000086.1:0-14506 GCA_049521495.1 Syntrophorhabdales bacterium
GGGAGGCCAAACGCACGCAACGGTCAGGCCCCTTCTCTCCTCCTACGATTCGCCGCGGACCTATTCCATCATTTTTCCCCTGGGCAAGAGCACTGAGGAGAAGTCTTATTTCCTCCCCGTCTATATGAGGCACCGCGCGCTGGGCGCAGAGGATTACACCCTCTTTCCGTTCTTTTGGGGAAGGACCAGCGACGGCAGGGGCTACGGAGGGTTTTTCCCTTTATACGGCAGGCTCTACAACAGGTTCAGGCGGGACGAGATCCGGTTCTTTCTCTGGCCCATTTACGCGTACAGCGAAGGGGAGGGGGCGACGAGGACGAACGTCGTCTGGCCGATCTTCTCTTTTTACGGCGGCCGCCAGGAGGGGTTCAAGCTGGGTCCGCTCTACGGACATCGAAAGTGGGGCGACGAGAGGGAGTCGTCCTTCCTATTCTGGCCCATCTTCATAAAGGACGAAAGGTTCCTCGACACGGATGAGCCGAGGAAGAGCCTCTGGGCATTTCCGCTGTACATGCAGACTACATCCGAAAAGTACTCGTACCACGCGGTTATGTGGCCTTTATTCACTTTCACGAAGACTGAGGGGAGGAGCGAGAACCAGATCCTGTGGCCCCTTTTCGGAAGTTCGAAAGGGACGGAGAGCGGTTTCCACGCATGGCCTTTCTACTCCTACAGGAAGGTCGGGAAGGACGAGGTCACCTATATTATGTGGCCCGTCTACAAAGGGACCGATCGATATCCGGGCGACCGGAAGTGGACGTACAGGAGGATCATAATCATAGACAGGTACGAGGCGGACGACCGGGGAACCTTCTTCAATATCTGTCCCTTTTTCGAGTACCGCCGCAACGCGGCCGAGACCCGGTTCTTTTTCCCCTCCATCATACCCTGGCGGAACGAAAGCTTCGACAGGATAGTGCGCCCCCTGATGACCCTGTACGAATACCGCAGCAACGCCCGCAGGACTACAACGAACTTCCTTTACGGTTTCTACACGAAGGAAGAGGAGGGAGAATACTGGAAAAGGAGGCTCGCTTTCCTCCTTGAGGTGAAGCGGGAGCCGCAGGGAATGGGGTTCCAGGTCCTTTCAGGGCTTTTCGGCATGGACAAGAAGAGGATAAAGGTCTTTTACATACCTGTAAATCGGGTGCAGGCCCCGACGCCGGCTCTTTCGGGAGAGGATAGAGAAGCCGGTCCGCCGCAGGCATCCGCCCCGGAATAGCGCAGCCGTGCCAAAGATAGAAGAGATAAGGTTCAGACAGACCGTGCGGCCGCTCAGGACCACTTTCGCTACCGCGCTGGGCGGGAAGGACACGCTGCGCAGCGTTCTGGTCGCCGTCACCACGGACGGCGGCGCGGCCGGCGTTGGAGAGGTCCCGACGAGCGCGGCTTTCAAAGACGAAAGCATAGGCGCCATCGCCCTGGTGCTCAGGAAGGCCCGTGTCAGGCTCAGGGGTGCGGACGTAGACGACTGGCCGTCTCTTGCGGCGGATCTGCGGGCCGAATTTCCCGGCGCCAGGATGACCTTGTCGGGCTTGGAGGCGGCGCTCTTCAGGGCGGCCATCGGGCAGCGGGGCACGGCGGAGCACCTTTACTGGGGCGGACGGACCCGCAGGATCGAGACGGACATAACCCTCCCCTTCCTTCCGGACACGGCCGCCCTCTCCGGATGGATAGATTACGCGACCCGGAAGGGCTTTACCGCCTATAAGCTGAAGGTAAGCGGCGACCTCGAGGCCGACCGCCGGATAGTGTCCTTTGTTTACGGATTGCTGGGGCAGAAAGGGCGGCCTTTCCGCCTGCGCCTCGACGGGAACCAGGGGTATGGGCGGGAGAGCTTTCTCGCCTTTATGGATTTCATCGTGAAGGGGCGGTACGAGATCGAGCTCTTCGAGCAGCCCCTCCGGAAGGACGATTTCGACGGCCTCGCTTATATAAAGGAAAGGTCTCCCGTACCGATCATCCTGGACGAATCGGTTGTCTCTGCGCGGGATGCCAGGAGGGCCGCAGATCACGGCCTCTGCCACGGCATAAACGTCAAGCTCGCCAAGAGCGGCATAGGCGGATCCATGGAGATCCTCGAACTGGCCGGGCGGGAGGGGATGAAGCTGATGGCCGGGTGCATGATCGAGACTATGGTGGGCCTCTCCGGGGCGATCTTCTTAGCCGCGGGCACCGGCGCCTTCGATTACGTCGATCTCGACGCGGTTCATTTCCTTTACGGGAAGAACAGCTATCCCGGGATCAGGATTGAAGGCCCCTCTTTTATCGTGTACGGCCCATAGCCCGCTTGCACCCGATACCTATTTGCAGGCCAGCGCTATCAGTTCCTCACAGGGGATCTGGATGCACTCCCCGGCACGGAAATTCTCGGCTGCTCGTATCGCGTCCGTCTCGATTCTCGACGCGACATCGAGGGGAATATTCTCCAAAAGCATCTGCAGGCGGCCGCTTATTCCCACCACGGCCTGCCAGTATTCTGCTCCGTCTTTCATCTCTTGAAAGACGGTGTGTCGCACAACGCTTATTGCGTGAAAGCCTGTGTCGGCGAGCGCCTTTTCCAGAACGCCTTCAGGCCCGAAATCGAACCACATCGGTGCTCCGGGCACGAGGGCTGCCGGAAAGTGTTCCCGTATCGCCCTCGCCACTATGCTGAGCGTCAAGGACCGGTCCGGGGTGCTCCAGGTGGAGATCGCTACACTCCCGCCTTCCTTCAAAACCCGCCACATCTCCCGCAGGGCTCTCATGCGGTCGGTGGTGTGTACCAAACCGTGACTGCACAGGACGGCATCGAAGGAGTCTTCCTGGAAAGGAAGGTTCTCCGCGTCCCCTTCCTGGAAAGTCGCAATTGCGATACCTCCTTCCGCGGCCTTCTTTCTTGCCAGCTCCACCATTCCGGGGGCGAGGTCTATACCTACCACCGCTCCATCCGGGGCAACGAGCGGCGCCGCCATAAGAGAAGGGATGCCCGGGCCGCAAGCGACGTCGAGGACGCGTTGACCGGGCTTCAATCCCGATCCGTCCAATAGCCGCTGCGCGTAGGCCCGAAAAATATCCCCACCGTATTTCTCATAACTTGCCGCAGCGGCGCTGTAAACTTCGCGCTCCACTTGCTTGTACCGTTCCGCATCAAAGGCCATGGCGCTCCCTCCTTATCGGTTTCCTTAAAGATACGTGCGGAAGCCCTTTTCAGCAATCACCCATTCGGGGGATGGGGGTTATACGAGATTGTTGAGGGAGGCCCACACTGCGGCCTCGGTGCGGTCGGTAGCGTCAAGCTTGCTGAAGATATTTTTGATGTGCGTTTTTACCGTATCGGGGCTTATGCCGAAGATGGAGGCGATTTCCCTGTTCGAGAACCCTTTCGCCACGAGGCGGAGGACCTCCGTTTCCCGCGCCGTCAGAGCTGTTTCCTCGTTGTACGGCCGATCCTGCTGTTGCGGCTCCGCCGCAGGCGCAGTCAGCTCTCTCAGCGTCTTTTCGAGAGATTCGACATACCGCCTGTGGCGCTCTTCGTCTTTTTTCTTTTCCGTAAGCATAATGAGCATCTCGAAAAGGTATTGGAGGGACCCCCGGTCGTCGAGGATCGGGTATGCCCTGACCTCCGCGTACACTCGTTCTCTTCCGGGGAGGGCCAGGCTGCGCTCGATTACACAGGGTTGCTTCGTGCCCTTCACGATCTCGATCAGACAGACATCGCACGGTTCCTCCAGTCTGCGGAACATCTCGTAGCAAGGCTTCCCGATCATTTCACTTGCCTGTCTCTGCACGGCGGTAGCCATTCCCTGGTTCGCCCACAGGACCTCGTAGTCCTTCCCCAGCAGGTTCATTGACGGATTCGCAATGTCGTCAAACAAAGCTTTGAAGACACGCAGGGCAGCATCGACGGAGAAAGCAGGCTTTTCCACGGCAAGTCCGGTGCCGCCTTCCCGCCCTCCGCCGGTTGGTGCTGCTCCTCCTGTCCCGCCGGCCCGATCCGTCATCTCACTGCCTCAGCCTCTCCGGTCATTTTCACGAAGGCCACCTCGCCCAGCACGGAGGTATGGAGTTTTCCGCCTTTCTTCCTGACCAATGTGAGGTTCTGGTTGTAAGGATCGGACCCCACCGGCATTATCAGCCTTCCGCCCTCGGAAAGCTGGTCGAGGAGCGGCTCGGGGATTTTTCCGGAAGAGGCGGTGACCAGGATCGCGTCGAAGGGTGCATGCTCAGGCAAGCCCCGGTAGCCGTCACCGACCAGGACGTGCACGTTCCTGTATCCGAGGCGCTCCAGGCGCGCTTGCGCCTTCTTTGCAAGGCCGCTCTTGATTTCGACGGTGTATACGTCACGGGCGAGCTCTGCGAGGACCGCTGCCTGGTAGCCGGAGCCGGTCCCCACTTCCAGCACCCGCTCACCCCCTTTGAGGCCGAGGGCCTGGGTCATGAGGGCGACCACGAGGGGTTGGCTGATGGTCTGGCCTTCGCCGATGGGAAGGGGTGTGTTCCCGCCGACGACCGGGACTGGGCGAAAAGGCGGGGGACACCGCAAAGGCAGAAGAACAGGAAAACAGCAATTGCGCCTATCCCTATTCTCATACACAACCATGATAGCACAAAACACCGGATGATGGCGACATTTAGAAATTGCTTGTCCTCTCCGCCCGGAATCTGTTACGGTACTTACATAAAGTCATCAAGGAGGACATAATGAGAAGGGCAAAGGCATTTCTCGTCGTTTCCGTTTTTCTTCTTGCGATTTTCGTGGTTGCTTCCACCCCTCTTTCCGCGCGCCAGCCCACCCCGGCCGTGCGGACGGCTATCTCCTGGATAGACGACAACAAGGCCGCCTACGACGGCATGGCCTCATTCCTCTGGGAGAACCCGGAACTGAGCCTTGCGGAGTTCAAGTCTTCGGGCAAGCTCCAGGGGTACCTCGCGGCAAACGGGTTCAGGATCGAGAAGGGGGTGGCGGAGATGCCGACAGCCTTTGTCGCCACCTGGGGCTTGGGCAAGCCCGTCGTCGGAATACTGGGCGAGTTCGACGCCCTCCCCAGCCTGTCCCAGAGGAAGGGGGTAGCGAGCCAGGTCCCGGTCGTCCCGGGAGCGCCCGGCCACGGCTGCGGCCACAACCTCTTCGGTCCGGCGAGCGCCACCGCCGCTGTAGCCATGGCTAAGGCGATGGAGAAGCACGGTATCAAGGGGACCGTGAAGTTCTTCGGCACGCCGGCCGAGGAGACGCTGGTCGGCAAGGTCTACATGAACAGGGACGGCGTGTTCGACGGCACGGACATCATGATAGCCTGGCACCCCATGGACATAAACGGTGTCGACTACAGCTCTTCCCTGGCCATGGACAACATAAAGTTCCGCTTCTACGGCAAGGCTTCCCACGCCGCGGTTGCCCCGGACGCGGGCCGAAGCGCCCTCGACGCGGTAGAGTTGATGGACGTCGGCGCGAACTTCATGCGGGAGCACGTGCCCCAGGAGGCTCGGATCCACTATATAATCTCGAAGGGCGGGGAAGCCCCGAACGTTGTCCCGCCCTTTGCGGAAGCCTGGTATTTCATTCGCGCTCCGCGGAGGGCCGAGGTGGACCGGATAAGGGCGTGGCTCATAGACATCTCCAAAGGCGCTGCCCTCATGACCCAGACCACGACGGATTACCGGATCCTGACGGCCGTCTACGAGTATTTGCCCAACAGGACCCTTGCGAAAATGGGCGACGAGGTGGTGAAGATGGTGGGCGCGCCCGCATTCACGGCCGAGGAGCAAGCCTTCGGAGGGACCGTCCTGGGCGCCATGGGCAGGAAGGCTGAAAGTGAGGCATTCAGCACAAAGGTTACGACGCCCGATTTCGCGCGCACCTTCCCCGACGTCCCGAACAGCAAGGCATCGACGGACGTGAATTTCACCTGGAGGTTCCCCTCCGTTCAGTTCTTCACAGCGACCCTCGCGAAGGGCACGCCCCTGCACTCGTGGATGGCGGTCTGCCAGACGGGCACAAGCCCGGCCATGAAGGCGGGCTTGCAGGTGAGCAAGTACATGGCGGCCATGGGCCTCGAAGTCCTTACGAACCCAGCCCTCGTGACGGAAGCCTGGGCGGAGCTGGGCGAGAACGTCGCCCGCTTCGGCTACCGGGAGCCGGTGCCGAAGGAGGTAAAGGTACCTACCTTCAAGGAGCTCTATGGGATAGAGCCGTCGGCCGTCCCCGGGTCGGCCAGGTGAAGCGCGGGCAGGGTTTCAGGAGAAGAGGCGCTCGATCGCCGTCGCGGCCTCGAAAGGGTCGGGCCTGATCTCCCGTTCGATCGCGCCTATCATGTCTATTGCGGCGCCGAGCTTCTTGTCGCGCCGTTTCAGATGGTCGATCTCAGCCTTTCCGTACCTGAATATTTCCACTCCCGACCCTTCCTCTCCCTCGATTGCCTCCGGGGCTTTGACCCGGCCTTTCCCTGCGGCGGCCCTTTCACCTGTACTTAACGGCAAGGATCAGCACTATTAAGACGAGAACGAACGTGACGAAGTTGGCGGCTATTATCGGGAAGGAGCGAGTGCAAAGGCCGTAGACCAGCCACAGGAAAATTCCCGTCGAGTTGAGGCCTACCATGGCAATAGAGAGGTCGTTCGCGGATTTGACTTTCCAAGTGCGGACGACCTGGGGGATGAAGGCAACGGTCGTGAAGGCGCCGGCTAGGAGGCCGAGCACCATGATGGGGTCGATGTAAGGGACCATGGGCGATAATTTAGCATATTTTACTTCCGGCGTCCGCTAGCGCTGCCTGATGCCGTTTATTTCTTCTCGCAGGAATCCTTCCCGCGTGGATTCACTCAGGTTCTTACGCCGAACCTTGGCAGGACATACCTGTTGAGCACGTACCAGGCGACGACGATCACGGCCATAAGGATGAATTCTTTCATTCTGCGCTCCGCTGCAAAGTATTTCTCATTTTCTGACCGTGTAGCCTGCCTTCTCCACTGCCTGTTCCAGGTCCTCCTTCTTGATCTTCGACTCGTCGTAAGTGATGCTGGCGGTCCCTACTCCGACATCGGCCTTGGACACGCCGGGCAGTTGATCCACCGCTTTTTTGACCCTCATCACGCAGTGCTGGCAGCTCATCCCCTCGATCTCAAGCTTTGCTTCGGTCATGACATCCTCCTTTGTTTTGATAAACCCCGGAGACCGTTCTTCCGTTAATATAATCTCCGGGAAGCGGTTTTTGTGTTTGGCGGCTGAAAATATTGTAAGACTGTTTTAGCACGGTTAACGGAGGGCCGGCCGGGGGAAGCTGCTAAAGAAACACGCCATCAGGCCGGAGGTGAAGTTTACCTCCCCCTACGATCCATCGCGCAAAGACCGGGGAAGCCGCCCATCCGATCGATGACAGGGGATCCCCGGTCTTGTCCTGCCTGGTCCCCGGTCTTTCCTCGCCCCCGACAGGATGCCTTCTACGTGTGCCCCCGCAAGCGGCCCTGCTTATCGCAGAACCCGGAATATGCTATCGCGGAGGCGGCGGCGGCGCATACTGCGGGGGAGGGAGCGGCCCCTGCTGGTACGGCGCCGGGGGCGGTGGAGGAGGCGGCGCATAGTATCGCCGCGCGGGTGGGGAACCCGGGATCTGGTTTCCTTTCGCGTACATACACTGCTGATAGGCGATGTCGTAACGCCTCTGCATCTGATACTGTGAAGAGGCGGCCGCGTTGCTCCCCATGGCAGTCCCGCCCAGGAGGCCCGTGGCGCCCCCGATTGCGGCGCCGGCGCCGACGTTGCCCGTGGCAGCACCTATTGCCGCTCCCAGACCGGCGCCAACCACCGTTCCGAGAACTGCCCCGGAAGCGAGGTTGTCGTTGGCGGTCTGGCCCGGAGACGTCCCGCCTATCTGCGTATCGGCCCACTGCCTGCATACGGCATCGTCGGCCTGAAATACCTCGAAAGGTTTCCCAGGGGCCGGGAGCACGGCTACGCTGGGGCCGGTCGGCACGGTAGCGCAGGCCGCGAGCATTGCTATGGCGGAGAAAAGCAAAAGACTTCGTGTTATGAGGCTCATTGTGCGGTGCCCTCCTTCCCCGGTGCGGGCGGCACAAACACTACCTGCGCCCGGCCGCCGGGGCAGCTCGTAACGTATGGGTAATAACCTTTAAGATCCCGGCAGTAATACCGGCAGGACTGCCTCGAAGCGCTTTTCATCGAGCGGGTCTGCCTCATTTCGGATCAGCGGCTGATGGGAACGGACTGGCCGTACTTCGCGGCGAACCAGCCCGTGCCGGATGTGCGGTACTGATCCATGTCGCTCTCATAGACCGATATCTCCTCGTCGATAAGCTGCTGAAGAGCGGGAAGATCGATTCGGCTGCTGCGCCACATGCCCCGAACTTCCCGGACGTTCTGGGGCGCGTATTCCTTTGAATAGGCGCCGATATAGTCGCTCAGCGCCTGCAGACCCTCTTTCTGTTTGTCCTCCTTCAGGAGGACCAGGGCCTTGTAGCCAAGTATGCGGATATGGGCTTCGCTTCCCTTGTCGAGCCTTGCCGCCTCCCCTATATAGCGCGATGCATCCCCGACGTCGTTCAGCTTGTAGCTTGCCGTCGCCGCAAAGGCATAGGCTTGGGACTCCGTGGGCACCGTCCCGGACGCCTTGACGAATTTGTCGAGCGCCTGCTTGTACTCGCCTTCGTCGAGCAGTTTCTTTCCCTTCCACATATCGGACCTGTACGTCCCGTACTGCTGCATGGTGGAGCAGCCGAAAAGCCCTGCGAGCACCAGAACACCAACCCAGAACATTTTCCTCATTCCATCACCTCCGTGGTTTATCACTGCTGAATGATACGATACCATGCGACTCCATTTCAAGGCTGAAAAATGGAGGGCCGTCGGAACGGCAAAACGGCAGATGCCCATGTCCTTGCTGCATCACCATATATAAGTCGTCGGGTCCGGTTGAAAGGTTACAGGGATAGCGCGCAGGAGTAGTGCGTTGCTATCGGCCTAATAGTAAAGGATGCACCGCACCCTGTGCCCCGGTGCCGTCTCCACCAGCTTTATCTCCCCCTCTTTGCAGGCAGCCTCCGCCTGGAAGCACCTTGAGGCGAAGCGGCAGCCGGCGGGCGGATCGGCCGGGGACGGGGGTTCGCCGGGGAGAGGACCCAGCCCGCACTTTTTCGCGGGGTCGAGGGAAGGGATGGAGGAGAACAGGGCCTTCGTGTAAGGATGAAGGGGGTGTTCAAAAAGGTGCTCGCTCTCCGCCTCCTCCATTATCTTCCCGATGTACATTACGGCGATCCTGTCCGCGATATGGCGGACCACGGAAAGGTCGTGGGCTACGAACAGGTAGGAAAGTGAGAACCGGTCCTGCAGGTCCTCGAGCAGGTTGATGATCTGCGCCTGTATGGAGACATCGAGGGCAGACACGGGCTCGTCGCAGACAAGGAAGGAGGGGTCCACGGCAAGGGCCCTCGCTATGCCTATGCGCTGCCTCTGTCCTCCCGAGAACTCGTGGGGATAGCGTGTGGCGGCCTCGGAAGGCAGGCCCACGATATCCAGAAGCTCCGCCACCCTTTCCTCGACCCGGCGCCGTCCCATAAGGACGAGGCCTTCGCCCACTATATCGGCGACGGTCATCCTGGGGTCGAGGGAGCCGAAGGGGTCCTGAAAGACCATTTGCATCCGCCTTCTGTACTCCCTGAGCGCCCTCGGCGACAGGCTCGCGATATCATTTGCCTCGAAGAAGATCCGGCCGCTTGTAGGGGCGAGCAGCCTGAGCACGCATTTCCCCACGGTGGTCTTGCCGCAGCCCGACTCGCCGACAAGCCCCAGGGTCTCCCCTTTATCGACGCTGAGATCGACGCCGTCGACCGCCTTCACGTAGCCCGCAACGCGCCGCAGGAGGCCGCGCCTCACAGGGAAGTACATCCTGAGGTCCCTCACGTCGAGCATCATGACGACCCCTCAGGCGCCCTGACCCAGCAGGCTGCCCGGTGACCGGGCGCGACTTCTACGAGGGGCGGGTCCTCGATCCTGCACCGTTCGCGCACCAGGGGGCAGCGGGTATTAAACCTGCAGCCGGCGGGGAAAGCCAGCGCCGAAGGGACGGTGCCCGGGATAGTATAGAGCCTCTGCCCTTTCGGGGTCCTGCCCGGCAGGCTCTTGAAAAGTCCCTCGGTGTAAGGATGGACGAAGGAGGAGAAAATGGCGCCGCAGGGCCCGTGCTCCGCGATCCTGCCCGCGTACATGACCGCCACATCGTCCGCCATCTCCGACACGATTCCCAGATCGTGGGTGATGAGGAGCACGGCCGCCCCCGACTCGTCCTGCATGTCCTTCATCAGCCTCAATATGCCGGCCTGGATAGTCACGTCGAGGGCGGTTGTCGGCTCGTCGGCGATGAGGAGGTCCGGCTTGAGGCAGAGGGCCATGGCGATCATCACGCGCTGTTTCATGCCGCCGGAAAGCTGGTAAGGGTATTCGGACATTCTCTGACCGGCGGCAGGTATGCCCACCTTGGAGAGGTAGTCCAGGGCGATCCGCCGCGCCTCCTGCCTGGCGAGCCCCGTATGGACGCGCACCGCCTCCATCACCTGCGACCCGATGGTGAAGACCGGGTTGAGGCTCGTCATGGGCTCCTGGAATATCATCGACGCCAGCCTTCCCCTTATGTCGCGCATCTCGGTCTCGGGCAGCCGGCCTACCTCCCTGCCCGAGAGCCATATGTTCCCGTCGACGATCCTGCCCTGCGGCTCAGGCACGAGGCGCAGCACGGAAAGGGCCGTGACCGATTTGCCGCAGCCCGACTCGCCGACAAGCCCCAGGGTCTTCCCCTTGCCGACGGAGAGCGATATGCCGTCGACCGCCCTTGCCACGCCTTCGTCCGTGAAGAAATAAGTCTTCAGGTTCTCTATGCGCAGGACTTCTTCCATGTCAGTCCTTCCTCAAGCGCGGGTCGAGGGCGTCTCTGAGGCTGTCGGCAAAGAGGTTGAAGGCGAGGACGAGGAGGAAGAGAAAGACGGAGGCGCCTGCCAGGTTCCACCAGATGGCGTTCGGCAGCTCCCTGTCGGCCGTCATCAGCATCCTGCCCCAGCTTCCCGTCCCTGGCTCGGCGCCGAGGCCGATGTAGGTCAGGACCGCCTCCGACATGACAAGGCCGGAAAAATCGAGGGTCATCTCGATTATGACCAGGTACATGACGTTCGGAAGGATATGGCGCAGGAGGATCCTTAGGTCGCTCGCGCCGAGGGCGCGGGCAGCTTCGACGTACTCCATGTTCTTCACTTTAAGGGTCTCCCCCCGGATCAGTCTGCAAAGCCCCACCCAGGAGGTAACTCCAAGGGCAACGCAGAGCTGCCAGAGCCCTCTCTCCATGACCATGAGCATGGCGATCAGGAGGAGTATGGCGGGGATGGACGAGAGGACCTGGTAGACGTACTGGATTGCGTCGTCGATCCGGCCGCCGTAGAACCCGGCGAAAAGGCCGAGGAAGACGGCGAAGAACGCCGCGAGGACCGAAGGGACGATGCCGATGATGAAGGCGGTCCTAACGCCCTTGAGGGCGTTATAAAGGACGTCTTCGCCCAGGTTGTTCGTGCCGAGGAGGTGGCGGCTCTTGAGGGGGAACTCGTGGCGGTTGAGGACTCCGGTTCCGGCAAGGGGCGGCGAGTAGGACTTCTCAACCTCTTTCTGGAAGAGGGCGTCAAGGGCCGTCCTGTCCAATCTGAGACCCCCCGCCTCGTGTCTCGGCACCGGAACGACGTCGAGGAGGGCGATAGCCGCAAAGAGGCATACGACCAGGAAGGCCGCCTTCGCGATCCTGTCCCTCCTTATCCTCCTTGCCGCTATCTTCAGGTGCGATTCAGCCATCTCGCCGCCTCATTCGAAAGTCACCCTCGGGTCGACCAGGGTATAGCTGATGTCGGTCAAAATGCTTCCCGCGATATAGAGCAGCGAATAGATATAGACGAGCGTCCTTATGACCGGATAGTCGTGGTTGTTTACGGCGTTCAGCATCATGTTGCCCATGCCGGGAATACCGAAGTACATCTCCAGAAGGAGGCTTCCCGTTATCAGGAAGGGTATGGAGAGCACCGTCACCGTGAGGACTGGTATCATGGCGTTCTTCAGGACGTGCTTGAAGAGGATTCTCTCTTCGCTGACCCCCTTGGCCATGGCGGTGCGCACGTAATCCGCCCGGACCTCGTTGAGCATCACGGTCCTGTAGAACCGCAGGTTCCCGCCCAGGCCCGCGGCCACCGCGAGGATCACGGGCAGGAGAAGGAACTTCCACGCCCCGAGGCCGAATTCATAGCCGTAGATCGGGAAGTACTTGAAGACGACGGCCAGGAGATACTGGCCGAGGATGATGTAGTTGAGTATGACTATGCTCATGAGGATGACGCACACGAAGAGGGCCACCCTGTCGAGGTAGGTGCCCCGGTAATAGGCGATGAAAAGGGCAAGGGGCAGGGCGATTAGAATGGACAGGAGGAAGGCGGGGACGGTCAGCGTAAGGGAAGGGACGATCTTCACCCTGAGGAGGGCGCCCACTTTCTCGTGGAGATAGTCGGACTCGGGGAATTGGAAGAGCACAAGCTCCCGCATGTGGTTCCAGAACCGGCTGTCGAAGGGATGGAGGCGGCCGTCGCGCCCTCGCTCGAGGTTCACGAACATGGGTTTGTCCATGCCGTGGGCTGTTATCCAGGTTTTCACCTGGACGGCGGTCGGGTTCTTGCCCAACTGCTTCCTGGCGATGGCCTCCGGCGAGGCGAATACGTTGAAAAGGAGGAAGGTGACGAGACAGACGCCCAGAACCGTGGGGACGGCGAGCACCACTCTCCGCAGTATATACAGGCCCAATTATCTCCTCCTTTTCCTGTGCTTGATGAAGACCGCGGGCAGGCAGACGGTGAGAAGGAAACCCAGGACGGCATAAAGGGCCGTGTAGTTGGGCCTGTCCTCCAGCCGCCAGTAGGCTTTCCTCGCGCCTGGATCGACGCGGAGGTATTTCTTGTAATTGCCCGTTATGCTGTGGGATTTGCCGTTCTTGTACCAGGCGTGGCGGAGCACGTAGGAGGGCGTGTGGACGTTGAATATCCACGGGCACCCCTCGATCGTTATGGCGACCATCTGTTTGATCGCTGCCAGCCTTTCGGGCGTGTCCTCCATGGTCCTCATCCTCTCGTAGAGGCTGTCGTACTCGGGGTTCGAGAAGGCCGCGTGGTTCGGGTTAGGGGGGGCGTTGGGCCCGTAAAACAACTGGAGGAAATTCTCCGGGTCGGGATAGTCGGCGAGCCAACCGGACGACGCCATCTGGAAAGTGCCCTTTATGGTCCTTTCGAGGTATTGGGAGAAGGTGTTCACCTGGAGCTTCATCTTTATGCCGAGCTGCTCGAAGCACCTCATGTCGAAGGTTGCCTGCTCGCGGGCACGGGGCGAATCTGCGCCTATGTCGTAGGTCAGCTCGAGCTGCCTGCCCGTCCGGCTGTCGATGCCGCCGGGGTAGCCTGCCTTTACCATCAGCTCGCGCGCCTTCGCGAGATCATGGGTCTTGTAAGGATTCTTGAGCGCCGGGTCGTAGCCGAAAACTCCCGGCGGCAAAGGCCCCTGGGCATTGACGGCCCGGCCGTTCAGGTAGATCTGGTTGAAGAGGTCGCTGTCATACGACAGCGAGAGGGCCTGGCGGAGGTACTTGTTCTTCCCGAGCACCGGATCGCGCATGTTGAAGGCAATGTAAAAAATATCGAGGTCGCTCCCTATTTCCAGGGATATGCCCTTTTTTACGAAGGCGTCGGAGAGGTCGAGCTGCCTGGTGATAACCCTGTCGAACTGCTCCTGGGGTATGCCGGAGGCGTCCAGGTATCCCTGCAGAAAGAGAAGCCACAGCGGCTGGGGCGTCGGAATGATGGTGTACCAGATCTCATCGAGGAAGGGCAGCCTCTTGCCCGCGTCGTCGAGGAGGCCTTTCTCCCTGTCGCCCGCCGCCCCCGTGGTCGGGTAATATTCCTTCCCGTAGCCGGGGTTCCTTTCGAGGACGAGCCTGTGCTGCCTCTTCCAGGACGTGAGCCGGTAAGCTCCGGTCCCCACGGGATGGCGTGAAAAGCCGTCCCTCCCCCCGGCATTGTAGTATTCGACGGCTTCCCTGGCGACCGGCGCCGTATAGGTCATGCTCATCACGTATAGGAAAGCGGGGTAGGGCTCGGTCAGGGTTATCACGAGGGTCCGATCGTCCGGGGCCTTGAGCCCCTCTATGTCGAGCGCATAATCGGCTTTACCCCTAGCGGAGGCATTTTTGAAGAAGTCGTCGATGCCCTTGATCTTTCCTGCTACCAGCCAGTACCCTGTAGCTTGCACGGCCGGGTCTGAGAGCCTCTTTATCGCATAGATGACGTCCTTCGAGGTGACGCGCCTCCCCTTGCCCCCCGGGAAGCACGGGTCGTCCTGGAAATAGGCGTCGTCCCGCAGCCTGAAGGTGTACTCCATCCTGGGTATTTTTTTCCGGACGCCGCCTTGCATCGCCTCCTCGTAGAAGATGCGCTTTTCCGGGTAGCC
>JBEKOT010000087.1:0-10998 GCA_049521495.1 Syntrophorhabdales bacterium
GACCATCCCGCTCGCGAGATACCTAACATAAAGTCCCGAACACGTCCGCGGCGCCGGCTTCAAAAAAAGTTGAAATCGGGCCGGTGAAGTCGTATCATTGGGCATGTCTGGTAGGGACGGGAAGAGGTATTTTCAGGACCCGCTCTTCGAGGAGTTCAGGGCCGACACCTGCTATGTATGCTGCCGAAGGATCCGGCCGAAGAAGGGCATCTGCGTGGGGCAGGGGCTCTGGCGCCACGCCGGCTGCAGGCCGGGCGGCCGGAGATGGTCGGAAAGCAGTATCGAGGCCCGTCTCGCAAGGGCAGGCAGCCGGTCATGACCCGCCGCCTGCGATAAATTTCAATCTTCCTTTCCGCCGTATCCCTTCCGCTTTTTCTTGTTTTGCTCCTGCTTCCGGTCTTCCTTTTCCTGCTCGTAGATGTCCCCTAGCACGGTGGCCACCCGCTCCCGCCATCTCGGATCGTCCTTGTTCAGCTCAACCTCTTCGTAAAAGTCCGATATGCTGTGGTCGACGAGTCTGTAAGGGTTGGAGTCCGATTCTATATCATAGTAAGTATGGCGCAGCTCGTGGCGCAGCAACCTGACCCGGTCTTCTTCGCCGATGGCGTTCCAGCCCCTCTTGTCGAGGGTGATGATGTAATCGTAACCTTCCACCGCGACCGCCTCGTCTTTCGTGAGGTGCCTGAGAAGGTCGTTCGTCCTCATGATGCGGCCCAGAACCACCCGGCCCCCCGACATCCGCTTTTTGAGATCGAAGAGAGTGATGATCTTTGCATTCTTGAGCTCGGGGAAATATTTGGACTCGACTTCTCCGAGCATCCTGTTAACATCTTCCGTTACCTCTTCGTACCTGAGTCCCATGGCTTAAAAAACCTCCTTTTATTTCGTGCCGTCCAGATTGCAGGCTGCAGGGGTTTTATCATGGGAGCGAGATAGGAATCAAGAGGTTTACGCTTGCCCCTTGCCCGATCGTCTCTTATATTTCAGATAGAAAACAAGCAGCCTTGTGGAGCATTCTGCAAAACTAAGTAAGGATTGGAGAGGCGAGAGCACCGGCAAAGGAAAGGATGTGGTGGAGTCTCGGAGCAAAGGGTAATTATTTTTGCAAAATACTCTGACTGCTAGGAAGGCGGCGATGAAGTATCAGGCGAAGATGCTCGGCAGGGAAACTACGGCAGGTCAGCTGATGGTATTCCGTCTCGAGAGGCCCGAAGGCTTCGATTTTCTGGCGGGCCAATTCTGCTTTGTGAGCGTTCCGGACATTGGACTTCAGGACAAGGAAGGCCTCCGCAGGCCCCTCAGCATCGCTTCGTCTCCCCTGGAAAAAGACCTGCTTTTTACGGTCAGGCTTACGGAAAGCGCGTTTAAGCGCACCCTCCGAGGGATGGCAGAGTCAGGCCGGGTCGAGATTGAGAGCCCGACTGGTCTATTCACTCTGCCCGACTCCAGGGAAAGGCCCCTCGTCTTTCTGGCGGGCGGCATGGGGATTGCCCCTTTCCGGTCCATGCTGCGCTATTCGGCAGATGCGGAAACGGGACACAGGATCACTCTCTTCTACTCGAGCCGCATACAGGAGGAGGCGCTTTTCCTCGATGAATTTTATGATATAGCCGCAAAAACCCCCTCTATAGGCGTGGTGGCGACAATAACGAGGCCGGAACAATCGGCAAAAAGTTGGCAGGGTCGCACGGGGCGCCTTACCCCATCGACGATCAGGGATGGCTGCGCCTATTGGTCAACCGCGACGTATTACCTTTCAGGACCTCCTGCCATGGTAGAGGGCATGAGGGCCATGCTCGAAGAAATGGCTATCGGAATGGACCGCATCAAACGGGAAATATGGACCGGGTATTGACGCGGTTCAGCCGTCGCTAGCCTGCGTCCCCTCCCCCGGGAGCCGGCGGCTGCTCGGTAGAAGGCGCCGGTTTCTCTTGCGGCTGATTCTCTTCCCCTTCTTTCGGGGTCTCCTTTAGGGGCTGATTTACGGTCTGATCTTTCGGGACCTCCCTCCCGAGGGGCTTCACCCCGTCGGCAAGCCTGGAAACCGCCTCGATCAGTCCGGCAGACTGGGGGTTCGTTACCGCCCTCTTTCTGAAGACGTCGGAAGGGGTCACGATGGTGCGATAGTATGCGTTATTCCAGTCGTTCCTGGTCTTTATCACGGCCCCGTCGAGCGATATCCCGCCGTACAGTCCCTTCGACCGCGAGAAGCTGACGATATCGGCACTCAGGTTTGCAGTCGAGGCAGCCGCCCCTATGCCCACCGGCCCGGCCGCCACTCCTACGTCTGCGCCCAGCTTGATGCTGCTTTCCATAAGCGCGTTGACCCCCCTGCCGGTCATGATGACTAGCACTACCTCGGAGGCGCTGCCCCCTATCTGGAGACCGAAGCTAGCCGCGCCTATGGTATAGAAGGCAGGGCCTATCCAGAGGCCCGTCAGGGTATCGCGCGCAATGAGCACGCCGCTGCCGCCCGAGGCCCCCACAATGAAGGCCCCTTTCAGGATCTGGGGCGCGACAAAGACGCCCTGCGCGTCTTTGATGAGGTTGCGGAACCCTTGCATCTCCTCCGCCCGAGCGAAGTTCTCCAGGGTCTGCTGGGCCCTGTCGACGAGGTGTCTGGCCTCCATCGCGTCGTCTGCCGCCGCACGACCGGGGACAAGCACGCCAAGCTGCGCAAAGACAAAAATGATCAGCGCCGCCGGCATGATCTTTGCCGCTACAAGCAATCGCCGTCTCTTCATGCATCCTCCTTAAATCACTTTCCTATATTGCTCCCCTCCCGAGCCTCGACTCCAATCTTTGCCCCTATGCCCTTCCGTAGGTGACGGTCATGGAACGGAGCTTGTCTGCAGCATCCGCAGTGAGCTCTCCGGGGACGAACCTCCAAACCCAGTTCCCCTTGCCTACCGAGGGCCGGTTCATTTGCCCTTCCCGGCCGATGCCGAGAATGTCCTGGAGGGGGAAGATGGCCACCCGGGCGACCGACGCCATTGCGAGCCTTATGAGATCCCAGTGCACCTCGTCCGCCCGCGCTTCCCTGCCGAGGTAACGGAACAGGCGCTCCTTCTCGTCCGGCCTTGCCTCATTCTCGAACCAGCCCCTGACCGTGTTGTTATCATGGGTGCCCGTATAGACCACATAGTTCTTTTCGTAGGTATGGGGCAGGTATATATGCATGGGGTTGTCGTCTCCGAAGGCAAACAGGAGGACCTTCATGCCTAAAAGACCCAGTTCCGCGATGACCTCCCTCACGTCGGGGGTGATCATGCCTAAGTCTTCCGCAATTATGGGAAGGCTGAAGAAGTGCCTTGAGAGATGATCGAAAAAATCGCGAACGGGGGCAGCCATCCACCGGCCGTTAACCGCGTTCTTTTGGCCGGCAGGGACTTCCCAGAACTGCACGAGGCCGCGGAAATGGTCGATCCTGACTGCATCCAGGAGCATAAGGGTGTGGCGCATCCTCTCGACCCACCATGAATAGCCCGTCTGCATCAGGGCGTCCCAGTTGTAGACCGGGTTGCCCCAGAGTTGGCCCGTCGCGCTGAAATAGTCGGGCGGCACTCCGCCGACCGTCTGGGGTTTCTTTTCCCAGTCAAGCTTAAAAATGCCAGGGTTTGCCCATACATCGGCGCTGTCGTAGCTGACGTATATGGGGATGTCCCCTAAAATCTGCACTCCTCGCTCGTTGCAGTATTTCTTGAAGGCCGTCCACTGGCGGAAGAAAAGGTACTGCCAGAACTTTTCCCGTTCGATGTCGGCTCTTGACTCCCTTCGGACCAGCTCCAGGCTTTCCTGTGACCGGTCCCTCAGTTCCGGGGGCCACTTGTTCCACACCCGACCGTTCATGCGCTTCTTGATCGAGACGAAGAGCGCGTAAGTATCGAGCCATGATGCCTGTTCTTCACAAAACCGGGTGAACCGGTCCCGATCACGGCGGGACTCTACGAAACCGTCGTAAGCCAAATTCAGAAGGCGCTCCTTGTACGAGGCCGCCCCTTCGTAGTCGCACCTGTCTTCGGGTAGCGGGGGCCTCGAATCGACCTCCTTCTGAGCAAGGAAACCATCCCGGACGAGCATTTCCGGACTTATGAGGAGGGTATTCCCGGCAAAGGTGGAGATGCTGCTGTACGGGGAATTGCCGTATACCGGAGCGGTCGGGCTGAGAGGCAATATCTGCCAGTAGCTCTGGCGCGTCTCGGAGAGGAAATCGGCGAACCGGCGAGCCCAGGGCCCAAGGTCGCCTATGCCATAGGGCGAGGGAAGGGATGTGATGTGGAGCAGGACGCCGGACCCTCTTTTCCTCATTATCGCTCCTGATTGAATTCTTTTGCTTGCCTGTACATTTTGCTGGGACGGAGCCCAAAGCCAGGGGAAATAGCCCGCTTTACGTACCCGCTGTTTTCGGCGTCGGCGGCCACCCCTTTTCCTTTTGCCCCCTCCTAGAGCATATTCTTTACCCTGAGCTGCAGCTCGAGGAGATCTGCCTTCGAGAGCTTCAGCGAGCCGTCCTTTTTAACCTTCTCGGGTGTCACCTTCCTGACCGCTTCCGAGACTGCGTCGGATATGGTAAGGCTGCTTTTCATGAAGTAGCTGAAAGCCCAGCTCGTGATCCTGTATTTTTCTTTCTCGGAGAGCCCTGCGCCGGGCCACGGGAACTTCCACGCACTCAAATATCAGCCTCCTTGCCCGTCCGAGCCGTCGATGCGCCTCAACCCCGCCTGTTCGTGGCTTAGCCGGAGGCGCAGATGCGGACCCTGCGGGCATGAGACATAGTTTAGCATAAATCATAACTGGCCTCCCCTCTTATAGATGCTGTAAAGATGGTGGTAGATGCCTTTTCTTTCCAAAAGCTCGCAGTGGTCCCCCTCCTCGGCCAGCTCGCCGTTATGGATCACGACGATCCTGTCCATCTCTGCCATCGTCGAGATCCTATGGGCTATCACGAGCCACGTGGCCTGGCCCAGCTCCTCCTCCATGATACCCCTTACGCTCTTTTCGAGGTACCGGTCGATCCTGCTCGTCGCCTCGTCGAGGATGATATACCGGGGCCTGTAGGCGATCACTCTGCCTATGGCGATTAGCTGCTTCTCCCCTTCGGAAAGGTTGCGCCCCTCTTCGGCGATCAATTTCGCCGCCCCTTCTTGCGAAAAACCCCGTATGAGCCGATCGAGGCCGGGGTGGATCTTATCGTCGGCGACAAACAGGTTCTCCCTGATTGTCCTCGGAAAGACATAGACGTCCTGCGATACGATTCCGAAGGCCTTTCGCAGGGATTCCAAAGAGTAGTCCGCGATGGGGCGTCCGCCTATCCGTATCTCCCCCCTGGTGGGCATGTAAAAGCCGAGGAGCAGGTTTATGAGGGAGGTCTTGCCCGATCCCGTAAGCCCCACGATGCCCAGTTTCTCTCCTTCCCTTATTCTGAGGTTGATCCCTTTCAGGGCGTACATATCATCGTTCTCGTAGGAGAGCCAGACGTCCCGCAACTCGACGTCGCCCGCCACATCAAGGGCCGGTCTGCCGCGGGCCGACTCCTCCGGCTCGGTCGCATGGAGCCTGTGCAGTTTTTCCAGGCTGGATTGGGCGTTCTGGTAGAGGTTGTATTTTTCACTCAGGTCTCGGATCGGGTTATACAGCTTGTGGGAGTACTCGATGAAAGCAACTATGGTGCCAAAGGTGACTGCGCCGAAGGACAGAAGGTATCCGCTCGACCACAGGATTGCCAGGATCGACAGGATGCCTATAGACTCCACAAATGGGAAATAGAGGGAAAGATAGAGGATGACCTTCTTAAACACGAGCCTGTACCGGGCGTTCTTCTCGGCGAACCGATCCATTTCCTCACCCTCTCGGTCGAACGCCTTGGCTACGTAGATGCCCGCCAGGCTTTCCCCCATAAAGGCGTTCATTTCGGAGACGCTTTCCCTCGACTGTTGATAGGCCCTGTGGAAGCACCTCCGGAAGATATCGACGATAGGGACGAGGATGAAGAAAAAGAGCATGACCACAGCAGTCAGGGGCATGCTGAGGTAGAGCATGACGGCCAGTATGCCGGTGATGGTGATAATGTCGCCCACGCTCGTGACGATCCCGGATGTAATGAACTCGTTGATGCTCTCCATATCGCTCGTCACGTAGTGGAGGTTTTTCCCCAGAGGGGTCCTGTCGAAATAAGGGACGGGCAGGCGCATGAGGTGCACGAAGGTTTCCATTCTCATCTGTCGTATAACGCTCTGGCCGAAGAGCTGCGTCACGTATACCTGAAAATACATGGCTCCATACTCAAGGCAGATGAAGCATAGATATAAGAGCGCAGCCGCCGAAAGGCCGCGAAGATCGCCCCGGCCGATGTACCGGTCGACCGCTACCTTCAGGATGTAGGCGGGCGCCATTCTCGAGAGGGCGACGACGAGCATGAGGAATAGGGAGAGAAGCGCCAGGCGGTTGTACCTGGCCACGTATCGGAAAAGGAAATCCCGGATCAAGCCCGATCCCATCCTATCCTTTCACCTCGTAGAGGAGTTTCATGTAAGGATCCCGGCTCAGGAGGTCGCCTGCGCTCCCCTGGTCGACCATCTCGCCGCCGACGAGCACCGCCGCCCTGTCGATGAAGGAGAGGGGAACCGGCTTTGACGAGGCGATGATCACCGTCTTTCCGTCAAGAACGGGCCTGACCCTTTCCCATATCAGGTGCTCCGTATAGCCGTCCACGTGAGTAAAGGGGTCGTCGAGGAGCAGTATGCGCGGTCCTCTCGAGAGAGCCCTTGCCAGGGTGAGCCTCTGCTTCTGCCCGCCCGACAGGGTGACCCCCCGTTCCCCGACCACCGTTTCCACGCCCTTCTGGAATCTTTCGATCTCTTCGGCCATGCTGACCGCTTCCATGAGCCGGGCGAGGTCGGGAGAGGCAAAGACGTTCTCCCTTATCGAACTCGAGTACAGAAAAGGGTCCTGAGGTACGAGGCCTATCTCCCTTCTCAAGGCAGAAAGGGCGATCTTGCGCACGTCGATTCCGTCCAGCCGGATCGAGCCCGTGTGGTCATCCTCGAGGCCCAGGAGAAGGTTGAGCAGCGTCGACTTGCCGCTTCCGGTCGGTCCCGTGATGAGCATCTTCTCGCCCGGCTGAAGGGAAAAGCTGATGTCCTTCAGCACATCCCGTCCATCTTTTCGCAGCCCGACGTGGTCGAAGATAATGGCGCCCCCGAGCGAATCGGGGCGTATTCCCCCCGTCCTTTCCTCTTCAAACCCATAAATCGCTTCTATCCTCTGGAGTGAAGCCACGCCCCTCTGGTAAAGGTTCAGCACCCATCCGAGGGCCGCAATGGGCCACATAAGCATCAGGTAGTAGGTGTTGAGGGCTATGAAATCGCCGAGCGTGATGCGATGCTCTATCAGGTAATAACCACCCAGCCACAAAACGATGAGCGTGCCCACGCCCCCGAGAAAGCCTGTCATCGGCAGGAGGATTCCCCATACCCTTGTCGCCTCAAGGGTCTTTTCCATGTACGACCTGTTCAGCTCGTCGAAGCGCGCCTGCTCTTCTTCCTGGAGGCGATAGTTCTTTATCAGTCTGATGCCTGACAGCACCTCGTTCACGTCTTTCGAAAGATGGCCGTTTACACTCTGAATCTCGGTGAAGACGCGATGCAACCTCCCCAGAAAACCGTACATGACCAGGAAGAGAAAACACAAGGGGACGACCGAGAGCACCGTGATCGAGGGGGAGAGCCTGAACATCATGGCTATGCTCAAGACCGTTATGGCTGCTGTGTTCGAGAAATTGAGGGTGACGAGGGAGATCATCATCCTGACGTTGTTGACGTCAGTCATCATTCTCGCGATGAGGTCGCCCCGGTGTTGGTTTCTGAAAAAGGCGTACGGCAGGGAGATGAGGTGGGCGTAAAAATCCCTGCGAAGCTCGAACTCGATATCCCGGCCGCTGTTGAAGATGCTCATCCGCGCCCTGCTCTTGAGCCCCGCCTGCACGAGGGCCAGAATTGCGCATGCAATTATGACGCGTATGACCGGACGGCCGAAGCCGGCTTTCAGCCCGTCCACGCCTAGCTTGATGAGAAAGGGTATGGCCGCAGAAACCAGGGAAGCAGCAACTATTAGGAGGATAGCGCAAAAAAAACTTCCCCTATACCGTCTGATATAGGGGATGATCAAGGCAAGTTGCTTATGCACGCATGTATACGACGCCTATTGTTTTTTGACTGCTTTTTTCAGAATGAGGTAGCCGTTTCTCGGTCCGGGCACTGCACCCTGGATCATCACGATATTCGTGTCGCCCCGCACCTCGACGACTTTGAGGCTCTGGACGGTTACCTTTCCAGCCCCTAGGTGGCCCGGCATCTTCTTACCCTTCAGGGTCCTTCCGGGCGTAGTGTTCTGGCCTATGGACCCGCCGTGCCTGAAGAACTCGTGGGTCCCGTGGCCTCCAGGCGCACCCGAGAACTTGTGCCTCTTGATGACGCCCGCGTAGCCTTTTCCGATGGAGATTCCCGTCACATCGACGAAATCTCCTGGCTTGAAGAGGTCAACAGGGACCTCGCTCCCTGCCTCGAAGCCCGCAAGCTCCTCCCCATCTGCCCTGAACTCTTTCAATTTGACCATGGGAGCGACGCCGGCCTTCTTGAAATGACCCATCCTGGGCTTATTGACCCTGGAGGTTTTTTTGATCTCCCCGAAACCAACCTGCAAGGCGCTGTAACCGTCGTTTTCAACGGTCTTTTTTTGCACGACGAGGCAGGGACCGGTTCTCACGACAGTGACGGGAATAACGGCGCCGTTCTCCCCGAATACCTGCGTCATGCCCAGCTTCTTGCCGATAAGTCCGATGGCCATCTTCCACCTCCGAAGGTATTAGTATAGTTAAAAGAACACAAAAGTCAAGGGGCGAGCGCCCAGGGCGGGTGTATTTGGAAGCCCTGTAAGCGCTCCCGACATTGGAAGTCTATAAGCGACGGGCCTTCGAGGAGGCCGGGCACCGCGCCAAAGGCGCGGTTGGATGGGTTACCGACTCGTCAATATGAAAGGCGGGATTAAAAACGCCCGACTTCCGTGACATAGAGTACGCCCGGTGCGAAGGGGCTGTCTTGTTCTGAGCGGGAGTCTATTGCGACGATTCCGACGACATCGACCGGACCAGCTCGGAATACTTCTCGAGACTGTAGCCGATAACAGCCTCCTCCCCTATCTTGATGACCGGGAAACCTTTCACCTGGAAACCGCTCATCTCTTTCGATATTCTCTGCTGCTCTTCAGCCGAAGCAAGATCGTAGTCGATGTAGCTGTAAGAAATACCCCGTGATTCAAAGAACTTTTTTGCTTCACTGCACCACGGGCAGGTACTGAGGCTATACATGCTCAACTTTTTCATCCCCGACCTCCAACATTAGACTAACTAGCGTAAATGTAAGCCTCCTATCTGCATTGTCAAGAAAACGGTCAGCCAAAAAGGACCGCCACCGGCCGCAGGGTTGTCGAGACTTTGAAAGGGCCAACCCTCTGCAGCGATACCTGCCTGATAGTTCTTGCAGCCCTTTGCCCGGCAGACTATATTTCGGGTGTACAAACAGATGTGCCGCGAGGCCGTGCTTTAATCGTCATGGCAGGGGAGGGGGCCGAACAGAGGCATGAGGCGAGTTCATCCGATCAAGAAACTGTTAGTCGTCGCGCTAATCGCTTGCACGTTTATCGCGTTCTGGACGCTCGGTCTCGAGCGGTACCTCACGCTCTCCTATGTGAAGGGTTCCCTGGGAAGCCTCCGTGCCGCCTATGGGCATTACCCTGCCTCGGTGATCGCGTGCTATTTCCTCATCTATGTCTTGGTTACGTCCCTCTCGCTGCCCGGCGCCGTTGTCCTTACCATCGCGGGGGGCGGGCTCTTCGGCCTCGTAACGGGAACGATCGTCGTATCCTTCGCAAGCGCTATCGGAGCAACCCTCGCCTGCTTTGTCTCCAGGTATCTCCTGGGGGCATGGGTCCAGAAAAGGTTCGGCAGCAGAATTGAGAAGATCAACGAGGGAATAGAAAGGGAGGGGGTGTTCTATCTCTTTACCCTTCGGCTGATTCCCTTATTTCCCTTCTGGCTGATCAACCTTGCCATGGGGCTTTCGCGCATGCGCCTGCGAACCTTCTGGTGGGTTTCGCAGCTCGGAATGCTGCCGGGTACGATCGTTTACGTCAATGCAGGTAGAGAATTGGCCAGGATCGAGTCCGCAAGGGACATTCTTTCGCCGGGGCTCCTCGTGGCCCCCTAGCTCTCCTTCTCATGTCGCGTTACCGAAAGAACCGCCGGGCCTGCTCCATTGATTTCGGCGGACACAGGCACTATGTTCGAAGAGCTTGGAGAAAAAGTCGGTGGAAGGAGAGGGGCCGTATGGAGAGTCGTGAGATTATCGACCGGCTGAGCTCCCTTATGAAGCTCGATTACGACGCCGTGCTGGCGTACGAAAGGGCAGTTGCCAGGGTCAAGTCGGGGGAGGTGCAGGACGCTCTGAGGCGCATCCGGCAGGACCACGAGAGGCATGTGAGGGAACTGGGCGACGCGATCAGAAGAGAGGGCGGCGAGCCGCCCGAGTTGTCGAAGGCCGTGCACGGCGTCTTCCTCGAAGGGATAGCGGCCCTCACGGAGGCGATTGGGGAGCGTCCGGTGCTCAGCGCCTGCGAGACGGGAGAAAAGTACGTCAATTACAAATACAGGCAAGCGGCCCGTGAAGAGCTTCCCTCGCGGGTGATGGTTATGGTCGAAAAGAACTACGCCGACGAGCGGCGCCATCTTTCTTACATAGAAAGGAGGCTCGCTGTCGCGGTGGCCGGCCTCGGCGTAGTCAAAACGATCGGTATCCTGGCCCTGGGCGTCGCCGCGGGCGCCGTGATCGGCAGACAGATCGCCTCGCGGTGACCGTCCGGTCCCCGGTCAGCGGAGGGCAGTCAAGCAAAGGGCCGCGACCAGCGGGATAGTAAGGTTGTCATCGACAAGCTTCGTCGAGAGCA
>JBEKOT010000088.1:0-10174 GCA_049521495.1 Syntrophorhabdales bacterium
AACAGGAAGAGGGACCGGTTCCGGAAGGATCTAGGAAGAGCATACGGCCGGGTTCTGAGAAAGGAGACGGGACCTGTAGGCGGCCTGATCGATGGGCAGGCTTACAGCGAGAGGGCAGGGACACTCGGCAACCTGCGCAAAATGGAGATCGTGGGTCAGCTTGCGGGAAGCCTCGCCCAGTACTTCAACAATATTCTGACCCTCATCATAGGGTATGGGAGCTACCTGCAGGTAAAGCTCGACGAAAAGGACCCTCTGAGGCCTTATGTGCATCAGATACTCCTCTCTTCGGAAAGGGCCGCCATTCTGACGAGAGGCCTCCTTGCCTTCACCAGGAAGCAGGTAATCAATCCGAAACCGGTGGGCATCAACGACATCATACAAAGGGCCGGGAAACTGATCAGGCGGATCATAGGAGAAGGAATCGACTTCAGGACGAGCCTCAGCCGGACGGAGCTCACCGTATTTGCGGACGCCGTGCAGTTGGAGCAGGTCATGATGAACCTCGCCACAAATGCCCGCGACGCAATGCCCGGCGGCGGGACCCTCACGGTGATGACAAAAATATTGGAACTGGGGCAGGCTCGGACGGATAACGGCGAGAATGCGTGGAAGTGCGCTATGATTTCCGTTTCGGACACGGGCTCGGGCATGGACGAAGAGGTGAGGGAACGCATGTTCGAGCCCTTCTTTACGACGAAGGAGCCGGCAAAGGCTACGGGTCTCGGTCTATCTATCGTATATGGAATAGTGAAGCAGCACAACGGCTCCATAAACGTGACGAGCGACCCGGGTCGCGGCACGAAGCTCTCGATTTATCTTCCCTTGCTCGACACGATGGTCGGGCAGAACCGGATTGGGCGGACAGGACCCTCAGTTTCCACCTTCGAAGACGCCCGCTGCTTCTGATCCGGGGAATGCCGTTTTTCTTGTCACGGCCATGCCCGCGCTCTCGTGCAGGTGCCGGGCAAGGGGGCCGGCTCTTTTCCCGTAACAGGAGACGGCAAGATATGAAGCAGATGTATAGGCCGCGTGAGAAAGGAAAGTTTCCCTATTGCCTGTAAACTTGGCCTTCTTGTCCTTTCGGAGTTAGGGCGAAGCGCAGAGGGCGGCCGAGAAAAGCGGTTGATCTTTTCAGGTCTGAAAGGCCGGTCAGTACTTTCCGTAACCCCTGTCTTGCCTTGGCTTTTGGGGTCTGGCTTCTTCGATCCTCAAGGCCCTGCCTTTGAAATCCGTGCCGTTGAGAGCCTTCTTTGCTTTTTCCGCGTCCTCGGCACTGCTCATTTCGACAAAGCCGAACCCCTTTCCCTCGATGACGTTGGCCTGCTTCACCTCGCCATATTGAGAGAAAAGCTCCTTCATCTGCTCGTTCGTCACCGAGTAGCTCAGATTGCCAACGTACAGTTTAGCAGCGTCCATGCTCGTGTCCCCCTATGTTATTTTCTTCTTTTAATTTTTATTTGGCCGATCATCCGGGTTAGGTCTCGCGTGTCTAGGGCATCGTTCAGTCTCGGAAGGTAGGTCACCGCGCATCTTCTAAACATCATTGTAAGCATGTTTCTTGAGGATATCAAGACCAGAGTGAAAATCTCCAGTGCAAAATCTTTCAGAAAGCACTTTTTTTGTCACCCTGGCGGGTCAATGGAGCGGGTAACCGTTCCCTGCCGGAGCGTGCACAGGGGCTGCCCCTGCTCCTCGGGGCCGAAGGCGCGGCCGGCGGGCTGTAAGGCAAAGGACGCCGCGTGAAGGACACCCGCCTTAGAGCATTTTGCAGGAATAATTCCCGTTTGCTCCGAGGCTTCACCATATCCTTCGCTTGCTGGCGCTCTCGTCTCTCACCCGCCCTAGCGCCTCCCTTCCGCTGGCCTCGGAACTCGGGCCGGCCGCTGCCGGCGGCCTGGCCCTCAGACAGCCTGGGCCTGCGCGGCCCGCGCACCGCTTCTTCCGGCGCAAGGCGGGTACCCGAGAGACTTCCGCGATGCTGCGCTCAGGACATGGTTGCGCCTCTCGAATCGATAACTTAATTTTGCAAAATGCTTTAGACGCGAAAAAAGCGAGCCCTCCATATACCATTATCTGCTTGACGGTAGGCGATAATTTTTCTATATTAACAGAGGGAGAGATAGGGATGGGGCCTAAGGATTACTTGTACGATCTGCTTGTGCACGATCTCACCGGCCCTTTGTCAGTGGTTGCCACAACGACGGACGGCCTCCTCTGCCGAATGGAGCACAACGGCTCGCTTACGGACCGACAGAGGGTCTGCCTGCAGCGCATAGCGAGAAACGCAAAAAAGGCGCAGGTGCTGCTGAAGGAGATCCTGGATGTGGCCCGCTCCGAGGAGCATCTCTTCCAGGAAGACCGCTTTTATCCGGAGCAGGCAGCGAAAGACGCGCTCGTCGATGTGCTGGAAGTGCATATCGCAGGCGCAAGCGAGCGGCTCCGGGAGCTGGAAGACCGCGAAGCGGTCAGGGACTTTCTCCGCGAGCATGGTATCTCTGTAAAGGTGAGCGGCAGGTACGCGGAACAGCCCTTCTTTCACGACCGCAGGAAGGTCCAGTTGATCTTGGAAAACCTCATGAGCAACGCGATGAAGTATCGCAGGAAAAGGATGGACGTCACCATAAATGGAGAGAGGGATCTCGTGGTCCTGGTATCCGATGACGGATGCGGTATACCCAAATGCGAGCAGGAAGTAGTGTACAGGCGGTTCGTGCAACTTAGGCACGAAGACTGGAAGACTCAGGGCCTCGGTCTTGGGTTGTTCTGCGTAAAGGCGCTTGTAGATACCATGGGGGGAGAAATCGGGATACAAAGCGAAGAAGGTTGCGGGACAGCCTTCACCGTGAGAATACCACCACTGCCCACTTCAAAGGAGACGAACAATGGCATCGGTCCTGGATGAAAAGAAAATCCTGGCGGTCGACGACGAGCCGGACGTGCTCGCCGTCCTTGAAGAGGAGATTAGCCAGGCATGCAAAGGCTGCAGCATTGACAAGGCGACTAGGTACGAAGAGGCGGCCGAACTCTTGCGAACTAAAGAGTATGATGTGGTCGTCCTCGACATCATGGGTGTGCGGGGTTTCGACCTCCTCGAGATTGCGGTAAAAAGGAACTTCAAGGTCGCCATGCTGACCGCCCACGCGCTCACCCCTGAAGCGCTCAAGAAATCCCACGATCTGGGGGCCAATGCTTACCTGCCCAAGAATAAGCTGGGTGAGATCGTTCCCTTCCTGGAAGACGTAATTAAGTACGAGCGCAGGGCGGGATGGAAGCGCCTCCTCGAGAAGCTGGAGCAGTATTTCGACACCGAGTTCGAGCCGGGCTGGAAGGACCGGTCGGGCCTCGGCTACTGGTAAACGAAAATCGCCCCAAAAAACGTCCGTCATTCCCCATATGGCCTTGGAGCCCAAGGCCATACGTGCAAAGAGCCTGCCCATCCTGTTCTCTAACTTCTTGATTTTCTTTTAAGTTTTGTTATACTTAAGCGCTTTTTGCCTCAAGGAGGGTAGGATGAAATGGAAAGTCTTGTGGGCGTCGATTTTGTTCTTTCTGGCGACTCTTGCCGGATGTGCGACCCCCACCGTCACGGTAAAACAGGTGGTCGGCAGGGAGCCGGTAGTCGTGCCCGCAAACGGTACGAAGCCCATCATGTTCAAGAAGATAGTCTCAATATTGCCGAGAGGCAAGATAATAGGCGACATGCGGACAGGGTCCTTTTGCTCGTACAAAGGACCGCTTTGCTGGAAGAGCGACAAGACGGCCATATCCGAATTGGAATTGGGGGACGTGCTCAGGGAGCGGCTCCAAAAATCCGGATATACGGTGGTGGGCGACCCGGATGCGCTCTTCGAGGACCGGTCTGCGGAAAAGGCAGAGTTCCTTATTGCGGCAAGGATCAGGGATGTCGGCGCGAACATATGCTATCCCAGGGCCCGGTCGGACGATTGGGTGACTGCAAAGGGCGGCGTCTATATGGAGGTGGAGTGGGAGCTTTACAGTAAGAAATCGCGCGATGTCGTGCTGAAGGTCACGACCGAGGGGTCCTCGGACGGCGCGGGTCAGTCCCGGGGGTATCAGGAGATATTCTGCCGGGCCTTCGAAATGGCTGTGCAAAACCTGCTTGCGGACAGCGGCTTCTATCGTCAAGTGGCCCTCGACACCGCCCCTGCGAAGAAGGCCCAGGAGGAGACAAGAGAAATAAAGGTGAGATACAGGACGGTCGACGACGGGACCGTTGAGCAGGCCATAGACCGGGAAGGTGTCATAGGGTCCATGCGCAGCGCCGTCGTCACGGTTTTCTCCGGTTCCGGGCACGGCTCCGGTTTCCTGATCTCGGAGGACGGCTACATGCTGACCGACGAGCATGTAGTGGGAGGGGCCAGGTTCGTCAACGTAAAGTTCGTTACCGGAAAGGAAGTGACCGGCCAGGTATTACGGGTCAGCAAGGTACGCGATGTGGCTTTGATAAAACTTGAGAAAGACCTTTATCCCTATCTGGTGATCGGCAACACGGCTTCGGTTAATGTCGGCGACGAAGTCTTCTCCATCGGAACGCCCCTTTCCGAAGACCTGTTCCAGACGGTCACAAAGGGCATCGTTAGCAGCTTCCGCGTGAAAAACGAGATAAAATACGTCCAGAGCGACGTGAATATCCATCCGGGCAACAGCGGCGGGCCCCTGGTCTCCCTGGAAAAGGGCGTGGTAGGGATATGCGTTTCAGGGGTGACCTTCGGCCCCTATACGTTGGGGCTCAACTACTTTATCCCCATAGAGGAGGCGCTCAAGGCCCTTAAGATAACGAAAGACGCGTCGTAAGCGCCCCCGGCCGCGCCCGCGGTTTCGCTTTCCGAAGGCGAAGGGACATCCCGAAAATCGATTTTCGCTGGCGGGCGGTCTTGGGTTATAATATCCCCCATGATGAAAAGCCTGTTATTGTGGCTATCCCTCGTGTCTTTCCTCTGGATCGGAAGCGCCTCTCAGGCCGCCGTAGTAGAACGGGTCTCAATATCTTTGGGCCTGCTGCCTGTGATCGATACCCTTCCCCTGATCGTTGCGGAGAAAAGGGGTTTTTTCGAGGAGCAGGGGATTGAAGCCAGGTTCCTTTACTTCTCCAGCGCCCTCGAACGGGACGTGGCCCTGCAAAGTGGAAAAGTGGACGCCTATTTCGGGGACCTCCTCAATACGCTCCTCCTTATAAACTCGGGTCAACGCCTCGCCATCCTGACCTCGGTCATGAGAACCGACCCGAGGCAGAGAATGTTTGCCCTGCTCGCCTCGCCCCAGTCGAAGATCACGGACGTGAGGCAGCTTGCGGGCGAATCGGTTGCCATCTCGAAAGCCTCAGTCATCGAATACGTGCTCGATGGCATGCTTTCCGGTTCTGCCGTCCGTCCCGACAGGGTCAGGAAGATGGAGGTGAGGGCCATCCCCATACGGTACCAGATGCTAATGGCGGGGCAGGTGAAGTCTGCCCTTCTGCCCGAGCCTTTGGCGACCAAGGCCGAATCCGAAGGGGCCAGGGTGCTCGCCGACGACAGGGCCCTCAATACGACCCTGACGGTGGTGGCGCTGAAAAGGGACCTCTTGAGCCGGTACCCGAGCCTTCCGGCACGTTTTGTGGCGGCCTACGACAGGGCGGTCCGGGCGATAGAGGAGAACCCCGACGCCTTTATGGATTTGTTGGTGGAGCGGACACAGTTTCCCGCCTCCCTGAAAGGGAGGTTCAGGGTCCCCCTGTTCCCCCGCCCGGAGAAGCCGCGCCGGCAGGATGTCCTGTCCATTTCGAAATGGCTCAAGGAAAAGGGATTGATTTCGACGACCGCTGCGTACGAAACCATTGTGGCGCCCTGGTGAGGGCAGGAAGGTTGCTTGGTCCAGGTAAACGGACTCCATAAGTCTTTTCAAAAAGATACGCCCGTCCTCCGGGACATCAGCTTTTCGGTGCCCGATGCGGGCTCGCTCGCCGTAGTAGGCCCATCCGGGTGCGGCAAGACGACGCTCCTCTACCTGCTGGCGGGTCTTCTGGCTCCAAGCTCAGGTTCCGTGACAATCAACGATAGAGAGGTGGGCCGGCCGGGGAAGACCGGTTTCATCTTGCAGGATTTCGGCCTCTTGCCGTGGCGCACGGTCTGGGAGAACGTCTGTCTCGGCATGAAGATCGCGCGGCTCGATAGATCGACACAGGCACGGAGGGCGGAACACCTCCTCGACGAACTCGGGCTCCTTGCCCATCGGGACCGTTTTCCGGAGAGTCTCTCGGGCGGGGAGAAACAGCGCATCGCCATCGGCCGGGCGCTGGCCACGGAACCGGACCTTCTCTTGATGGACGAGCCCTTCTCCTCCCTCGATGCCCTCACCAGAGAGAATCTTCAGAACTTCTTGCTCCGCATATGGAAGAGAAGAGGATTGACCATGATCCTTGTGACTCACAGCATCGAGGAGGCCGTTTTTCTAGGACAGGTAATTCTGGTGCTGGGAAGGAGGCCGGGATCCGTTAGAAGGATGATCGATAACGAAAGGGCAGGAAACGCCGGATACCGCGAAGAGGGGTCTTTTTACGAGACCTGCAAAGAGGTAAGGGGGTGCCTCGAAGTTTCATGAGATCGCCGGTCGATAGGGAGGGGAAGGCTGAATCGTCCTGGGCGGTGGCACGAGGGGTCAACTATGCCCTTTGCTTGGGCATCCTCGTGGTCCTCTGGAAGGTGGCGGCTTGCGCCATCCGGTCGCCGTTTCTTCTTCCCCCCGAAACGGTGCTCCTTAATTTTTCCAAGGCGTGCGGGACCGCCCCGTTCTGGGGGCATTTCTTTATCAGCGCATATCGGGTTACGGCGGGTATAGTGCTCGGCTGGCTCCTTGCCTTCCCCGTCGGTGTAGGCATGGGCTACGGAAGAAGGGTGGACCGCATCTTCGCGCCCCTCGTGTTCATCACATACCCTGTGCCGAAAATCGTTCTCCTTCCGCTCGTCCTCCTTCTATTCGGCATAGGCGACCTTTCCAAGATTGTCCTGATCACGAGCATCCTCTTCTTTCAGGTGCTGGTTGCGACCAGGGACGGCGTCAGGGCCATAGACGGGAAGTACTACGATTCCCTTCGCTCCCTCGGGGCGGATGACCGCGTCATGCTGAGGGAGGTCGCCTTTCCCGCCGCGCTGCCTCACAGTTTCACGGCTCTTCGAATAGGGATCGGCACGGCCGTGTCGGTCCTCTTTTTCGTCGAATCTTTCGCGACCACAACGGGTCTGGGGTACCTCATCATGGACGCATGGGCGCGCATGGATTACGGCCATCTCTGGAACGGCATCGTCGGTATGGGCCTCCTCGGGACATTGCTTTACGAGGCCCTTGGAGTGCTTGAACCGCGCCTGTGCCCGTGGAAACACGCGACCCTCGTCGAAGAGACGGAAAGCCCGGTTGTGCAGGCGATCGTCCGGGTCGGGCGCACGGCCGGGATGTACGGTCGCCTCATCAGGTTCGAGCATACCGTCTTTGCGCTACCTTTCGCCCTTGCCGCCCTGCTCCTGGCAATGCGCCAATTCCCCGTCACCTTCAGGCAGGGTTTCTGGATCGTCCTCGCCATGGTCGGTGCCAGGTCGGCTGCAATGGGGTTCAACCGCCTGGTCGACGCTTCCTTCGACCGGAGGAATCCGCGGACGGCGGGCAGGGAGCTTCCATCGGGAAAGGTTACCGCAGGGGAGACGGCGGTCTTCGTCGCTGCCTCCTCCGTCCTTTTCGTGCTTGCCGCCCTCTTTATCTCGCCCCTGTGTTTCAGGTATTCCTTCCTAGTGCTGGCTGTCCTCTTTGGCTACTCCTATACGAAGCGGTTCACCTGGCTGTCCCACCTGGTGCTGGGGATCGCTATCGGGCTGGCCCCTCTCGGCGTCTGGATGGCCCTCACCAACGGCATCTCCGCCAAGATCACCATCCTGTCACTCGCCCTGTGTGCCTATATCGCCGGCTTCGACATCCTCTATGCCTGCCAGGACGTGGAATTTGACAGGCAGGAGGGTCTGTGCTCGATGCCGGTGAAGTTTGGCGCCGAGACGGCCCTGGCCGTGTCGGGCCTGCTCCATGCGGTCGCCTTCGCGGCTCTTCTTTCGCTATTCTGGCTCTTCGGCTTGACCCCTGTCTATATAGTCTTCGTTCTCGTAATCGGCGTACTCCTCGTTGTCGAGCACCATCTCGTGACGCCGGAGAACCTCTCTCGGATCCATATAGCCTTCTACCGGATCAACAGCTTAATCTCTCTCCTCGTATTTGCCGCCCTTATGACTGAAGAGATTCTGAGGCGGCTTGCTTAGGACGGACGGGTGGATGAAGAACGCAAAGACTTACGAGAGCCTTAGGGACTTCATAGCGGCCCTCGCCTCCGAAGGTGAGCTTCTGAGAATCAAGGCCGCTGTCTCACCCGTCCTGGAGATCGCGGAGATAACGGACAGGGCGTCTAAAGCGCCGGGAGGCGGCAAGGCACTTTTTTTCGAGAATGTAGAAGGCTCATCGATGCCCGTTCTCACCAATGCCTTCGGCAGTATGAAGCGGATCTGCATGGCCCTCGGCGTGGGCGGCCTTAGCGAGCTGGCGGGACGGCTCAAGGATATACTTGAGGCCCGGCCGCCGGGCTCCCTTGCCGACAAGGTCCGCCTTCTCGCTAAAGCCCTGGGGTGGTCCCGATTCCTGCCGAGATCGTCCCGTCTTTCCCCACCCCCCTGCCAGGAGGTGGCCTTCAGGGGCGCGGACGTGGATGTTTGCCGGCTTCCGGTCTTGCACTGCTGGCCCGGCGACGGGGGCAGGTTTGTCACTCTTCCCATAGTATTCTCGAAGGACGCGGCAGGCAGGCGAAATGCAGGTATGTATCGCCTCCAGGTCTTTGACGGCCGGACGCTGGGGATGCACTGGCACATCCATAAGGACGGGGCCTCCCATTTCCACGAGCACGCGGCCGCCGGGAAGATGATGGAGGTTGCCGTCGCCATAGGGGCGGACCCCACTGTAACCTATGCGGCAACGGCCCCTCTCCCGTACGGTGTCGATGAAATGCTCCTCGCGGGGTTCATCAGGCGGAGGCCCGTGCGAATGGCGCGGTGCCTCACGGTTAATCTGGAGGTGCCCAGCGACGCGGAGATCGTGCTCGAAGGCTACGTCGATCCGGCTGAAGAGCGCCTCGAAGGCCCCTTCGGCGACCACACGGGCTTCTATTCGGCTGCCGACCTTTATCCGGTCTTTCATGTGACCGCCCTTACTCACAGGAAAGACGCCGTCTACCAGGCTACGGTCGTTGGCCGCCCGCCCATGGAGGACTGCTACATCGGATTGGCGACGGAGAGGCTTTTTCTTCCCCTACTCCAGGCGGTTCTCCCCGAGCTTGTCGATTGCAGGATGCCCTGGCAGGCCGTCTTCCACAACATGGTGCTCGCAACTATCGAGAAGCGCTACCCGGGCCAAGCGGCCCGAGTAATGCACGGCCTCTGGGGTTCCGGCCAGATGGGCTTATGCAAGGCGATCTTTGTGCTCGATGCACCGGTCGACCTCTCAAAGGGGAGCGAGGTCGCCCGGAATATACTTGATACCATCGACCCGCAGTGCGATCTTACCCTTTCCACCGGCATCCTCGACGTCCTCGACCACGCGTCGCCCTCACCCGTCTTGGGAGGGAAGATCGGCGTGGACCTCACGAGAAAGTTGAGAGGAGAGGGTGTCAGGGCCCGCCGCCTCGCGCCGACCCGCTCCGCGCCGACCCGCTTCGCGGGTGCCCCGCGGCCGCCGCCTTCGGATGCGGAGCTTGCCCGTCTGCTTTGCAGCCGCCACCCGAGCGTGATCGACTGCCGCCTCCTGTTCGGGGAGGCGGCCCATCCACTCCTTCTATTGGGAGTGCGGGGCGGGGCGGAGAGGGGTAGCTTGATCGACCTCCTTCTCTCGCCGACTTTTATTCCCGAGGGCGTGTTGAGCGTGTTTTTTGACGGCCCGGTGAGGGCGGTCGAGGACGAGGAGGCCCTTTGGCGCGCAGCCGCCAACGTGGACCCAGGGGGCGATATTTTCAAGAAAGGCGGTCGCATGGTGATCGATGCGACCGCCAAAAAGGGGGAGGGGAGGATTAGACCATGGCCGGAGGAGATAAAGATGAACAGGGCCATGGGCGAGAGGGTCAGTGCCAGGGCGGAAGAACTGGGGATCGGGG
>JBEKOT010000089.1:0-9882 GCA_049521495.1 Syntrophorhabdales bacterium
AGATCGGCTCTGATCTGCGTATCCATCCACCACATGAGCGACTGCCTGAAACTGCCGATCATCGATCCGAGACCTATGGACATGGAAAGGGCTACCGTAAAGGCGGCGACGGCGACGGCCGTCCGGCCCAGGTTTTGCCTTATGTTGCCGGCCGCCAGCCTGCCCGGCAGGCCGGCCATGCCGAGGACGCCCTTGAGAAGAGGGTTTGCAAGTAAAAGGGCCCCGCCCGTCAGGAGGCTCGATCCGAAGAGGAATGTGAAGGCGGAGGCAAAGCCGACGTAGACGTGCAGAGGAGAGCAAAAAAGGAGTATTGCCGTTACACCGAGAATGAGAAGACCCGCGAGGCACGCGCGCCTTATCGCGGCGCTATTGCTCGCCGCCGCCTTCGGCTGCATGATCCCGACTGGGTTGAGGCGCATGAGCTCGAGGAGAGGGAAAAGGCTCCCCGCCAGCCCCGCGGCGGCGCCGAGGAGAGCGCCTGCGGCCGGGATCGACCATGACCAGGGCAGGGGGGAAGGCTTCAGGAAAAAGTAAAGATTGCTTACGGTCTGGCCGATGAGACCGGTAAGGAAGCGGGACAGGACATAGCCCGCAGTTCCACCCAGAAGCCCCCCTGCCACGCCGAAGATCAGTATCTCCCCAATGAACGCCCGGCCGATCTCTCCCCTCCTTGCGCCGATGGAGAGTAGTATTGCAGCGTCTTTTCTCCTGCTCGTCACCGCGAAGGTAGCAGTATTGTAAATGAGGAAGACTCCCACGAAAAGAGCTATCAGCGAAAGGGCCTCAAGGTTGAGCCTGAACGCCCGCATCATGCTCGCGTATATCTTTTCCTTCTGCCGTCCCGACTGTATTCTGAAACCGTCCCGGTAGCGGGCCAGAAAGGCCGCCTCGTCTTCGAGGAGGAGATCGACCCTGTCGATCTTTCCTTTTAGCCCGAAGAGCCTCTGGGCATGGCCTATGTCCGTCACCATGAGGGGCTCCGGCGACGGGCTTGGGAAGACTGCAACGATCCTGAAAGGGCCTCTCGATGTGTTGACCGTGCTTCCGGGGCCGACACCGAGGCGGGAAGCGGTCTTTGCGTCCAGGGCAATGGACCTGCTGTCGAGCATAAAGGAGAACCCCTTTTTCGGGTCCGTCACGGGATATCGCGGCCCGTCCGTGCCGTTGCCGAACATGCGGGGCCTTACGGCCCTGTCTAGGAAGGGGTCGATTCCCAGGAGGCGCACGGGCTCTCCATTCTCGAGCCGGAGCCTCCGGTCTATGACGGGCGCAAAGAACCGCACGGACGGGTCTTCCATCAGGTCGAGGAGAACCCTCTCGTCCATGGGCCCTGCTACGCTTTCCAGTGAATGGCTGGCTTCACCGTTCAGAAACCTGACGGCTGCGGCAAAACTGGTGAGGGCCGCCCGTGCGGAGAAGACCATCCCGATCACAGCCGCCACCCCGCACCCGATGCCGAGGACGTGAAGGAGGGCAAGGCTGCGCCTCCTGGGAAGGTACCTGAGGAACGCCTTGGTAACGGTGTTCAAACAGCGGCCCCCGCGCCCGGCGCATTCGCCAGGACCATGCCGTCGACCATGAGCAGTACCCGGTCCGCGTACCTGCCGGTCATGGCGCTGTGGCTCGCCATGACGAGGGTGGTCCCCGATTCCCTGCATCTCCCGTGGAGGAGCTCCAGAACCTGTTCTCCCGTCTTGTTGTCCAGATTGCCCGTAGGCTCGTCGGCAAGTATGATAGCCGGTTCCTTGACTATGGCCCTGGCTATTGCCACCCTCTGCTGCTCGCCCCCGGAGAGCTCGTGGGGATAGCGCGCCTCCTTGCCTTTCAGCCCCACATCCCGAAGGGCGGCAAGGGTCCGGCCCCGATCGGACTTACCGGTTAGCTCCAGGGAGAGGAAGACGTTCTCGAATGCCGTCAGGGTGGGCAAGAGGTTGAAGAACTGGAAGACGAAGCCGAGGCGCAGACGGCGCAGGCGGGTAAGGCCCTTTTCGCCTAAAAAGCGGAGGTTCTGACCTTCCACTTCTATGGCGCCCCTCGTAGGGCTGTCGAGACCTGCTATAAGGTTCAGAAGGGTCGTTTTGCCTGAGCCGCTCTTTCCGAAAAGGGCGACGATCTCGCCCGGGGCGATTTCCATATCCGCCCCGCGAAGGGCGGACACCTCTTCACGCCCGTCATGGGCATAGTTCTTCCATACGTCGATAACCCGGATCACGGGTGCCATGCTCATATCCCGATAACACGTTGCTCCATAGTATATGTTTTTTTGCGGGGGGCGTAAAGGGCAGGGCCTTAAGAGATCATCCCCAGGCCTTTTTGGCATAGCCCAAGCCTTTCTTGCATCAACGAAACTGAGAGGTTCCGGGCTGGTCCATACGTGAGTCCGGACCGCCCAGCGTCCTTGTCCCGGTGTAAACCTCCTGCGCTTCGCCGGAGGGGGCCTGCGGCTGCTCCTGGGCCTCGTTCCCCCTTGGCGGCAGCGCCGACAAGAGGCCGGCAGGTGTCTCGTTTTTCCCTTTGAGGAGTAGCCTTTCCTGAGCGCCCTGCCCCCAGGTGTCCGGAGGGCCGGCAGGAAGGGGATAGTTCTCCTGCGCCCCCGAGGGGCAAGCGGCGAAGAGCGCCAGCACTAGGACGAAAAGGCAGAGCACCTTCAAAGGCCTTCCGTTTACCATGTCTTTCTCCTTGTAACCTATATAAGACATGGCCGGAGCGCTGACAAGTACGGGCGGGGACTTTCGTTAGCTGCCGTAGGTTTCTCTCACCCTGCGCGACCTCTTGAGATACAGGTACCATGCTGCCGCGTAGATCAGGGTGAAGAGGGAGTTTAAACAATTGAGATAGAAGGTTTCCCGGTTTGGCACATCTTCCGACCCGAAGAGGGAGGGGAGAAAAGGCGCGGCAATGGAGAAGGCGGAGATCGCCGCAAGGTATTTCTTGGCGGCGGCAGGGGCGCCGGGCAGGCGCTTCCAGAGCGATACCCCGGCGTAAAGGCTGAAGACCGCAAGGGCTATGCCGACTACTCCGTTCACGAGCACGAGCCGGAAAAATCCCGGGTGCTGACTGAAATAAGGTTTTGCAAGATTGCTGACGACGAAGAGGTTGAAGAGGACCGCGGACGGGTCGAGGATGGTGAGGTTGAGGCAGAAGAGGAGCAGCCAACCCCTCACGCCCTTAAGCTCCTCGGCCGTACCGTTCAATAGGACCCTCTTTCTGCTTGGAATCTTGCTGCCCGTATAATTTACAATGGGCGGAAGTCTTTTGCAATCGGGCGGAAGGGCGGCGGGTGCCTGTGTCAGATGGTCAGCCGCAGTGGGTCGCCGCACGCCGGAGCGCCCTTGGCGAGCCTGCAACTCAGGCGGATTGCCTTACTTGTCGCGCTTTTCACCTTTACGAAAGTGATGGTCCCGCCACTCATCCTCGGTGACGCTCACTGCCGCGGAGGAAGTTTGCTCCCAGGGGCTTTTCTCCCAGTCGGCAGCCTGCCAGGCCTCGGGTATCCAGGGTGGCGCTTCGATATAGAAATGGCGGCGAAGGGCCTCGATATAAGGCTCGTAGAGCCCCCTGAGAAACTCGAGCCTCCGCTCCGACTCCCGGGGGTCGGCCAATTCCAGCCCGGCCGCTTCTATCACCGACCGGAGTTTCATGAATCCGCCGTCCCCGAGCCTGTCCCTCCCGGGGTTTTTGGGCGGACGGTTGAAAACCACGGCCAGGTCGACGACAGCGTGGCGCGCCATGGCAAAGGTAAGCTCCGCTTGCCTTGTCCATTCCCCGGCGATGCCCGCAATGATGACGGCTGACGTATCCAATATCACCGTCAGGGCAGCCAGCCACGACTGGTTATCGTGCTGCGAGCGGTAGTAGGCGAGAACGGGGTAGGACAGATGGCTCTCCAGTAGCTCGGCCGACCAACGCTCCCACTGGGAGAGCAACTCCCGGAGCTCCTCCTTGCAGTTCTCATGTGCGTGCTTCTGAAAGACGCGCATAGCCGTGGGCGGAGAGCCGGCCCGGGCGTCGAGCATGGAAATGCCCGCCTCACGGCGGGAAAACGATTGGTTGAGGGCGGGCAGGTAGGCGATCACCAGGGCAAGGAAGCCGAAGCCCGTCCCTGCCTCGACAACCGTGACGATCCTGGCTGCGGCGGTGACCGGCCTGACGTCTCCGAGGCCGAGGGTAAAAAATGTAGTGCCGCTCATATAGAGGTCGCTGAGAAAGCCGCTTTCTCCCGAGCCGGCCAGAGCTGAGCCGAGGGAAAAATGGATCAGGGCAAAGCCGAACATGATCGCCACTGCCCATATAAAGATCAGGAGGAGCAGCGAGAGGGGACCGTAAAAGCCGAGTACGCTTTCCAGCGGTCCTCCCGAAAAAAAGGCGCGGGCCGGCAGAGACCAGAGCACCCAGGTAGACCGGTAGAAAAGGCGCGCAAACCTGAAGCGGTGCCTTACCCGGCGGGGAAGCACGATGGTTTCGAAGCCGTCCCACAGGACTGCCAGGATGAGGACCGCTGCAAGAATGCCGATCGCTATTGAGATAAACTTGCCCCTTTGTAAGAGTTAATTCCCCTGAAACCCGCAGTCAAGCTTGCAGGCCCTATAGCTTGCGCCTCGCAGTCTTTGACTTGAGCGCCGAAACAGTATATATCTTCCATTAAATGGGGCTGGAAAAGACAAATCTCGGCAAGTGGGGACCGGAAGGCGTAGAGGAGCTGCTTCGGGTCGCTTCCGCCATATCCGACCTGTCCGACCGGATAGACTTTGTCTCCCGCGCTTTCCTTGATGTCCCTTACGGCGCTTCGACGCTCATAGGGTCGCCCGACGTGCCGGAGCTCCTCGTCGTCGATCTTTCGGCTGTCGATTGCTTTACCTATCTCGACTACGTCGAGGCCATGAGGCTTTCCCGGTCCCTCGAGGAATTCGAGCGAAACCTTAGGGTCGTGAGGTACAGGGGCGGGGAGGTCGCCTACGGGGCGAGAAACCACTTCTTTACGGACTGGGCCGCCTCGCCGAGGGTTGAGGACGTTACCGGTCTGGTCGGAAAGGGCCGGGTCACACGCGTCCCCAAGACGCTCAACAGGAAAGGCGACGGCTCCTGCCTCCTGCCCGGAATTCGGCAGGTATTCCGACAAATCGGTTTCCTGCCTTCTTCAGCCCTGGACGAGTCGGCAGCGGCCGGAATGCGCACCGGTGATTACGTGGGGATTTTCACGGAAGACGAGGGCCTCGACGTGACCCACGTAGGCATAGCGATCACGGACGGCGGGGAGATTCTCTTCAGGCATGCGTCGTCGGTCGAAGGAAAGGTGGTAGATGAGGATTTCAGGCTCTACGTGCGCGCCTGGCCCGGCATTGTCTTGCTCCGCCCCCGGTAGGGGAGACCTTCCGCGGCGATTTTAGGGGAGGCGACGGAGCGTGATCCCGGAGGTTCTGCGGCTTTTGCCCGTGGAATGGGCGGTCCGACCAGCCGGGGACCATTGCACAGGTCCGCACCCGCGTCAGCGGGTCGCTCGCAATAGGTCCGCCGTGTTGGCTGCGCGGCGCCGCTCGAGATCGTCCAGGATCTGCTTGCGGAGCCTGATGGAAGCGGGCGTGATCTCAACAAGTTCGTCGTCGTTGATGTAGGAGATGCACTCTTCGAGGCTCATTTTTACGTGAGGCGTGAGTATGACCGCATCGTCCGAGCCGGCGGCCCTCATGTTCGTGAGCTTCTTGCCCTTGGCCGGGTTTACGGCGAGGTCGGTCTCCCGCGAATGCTCCCCGATGATCTGCCCACCGTACACCTTTTCTCCGGGCCCCAGGAATAGACGGCCCCTATCCTGGAGATTGAAGAGGGCATAGGCGACCGTGGTGCATCGGTCCATGGCTACGAGAACGCCTTTGGTCCTGTTCCTGATGTCGCCCGCATACTCTCCGAAGCCTAAAAACACGTAGTTCATCACGCCCATGCCCCTGGTCTCGGTGAGGAACTCCGAACGGAAGCCGAGGAGGCCCCGGGTGGGTATCCTGTACTTGAGCCTTGCCATTCCGTTTTTCTGTTCCATTTCCAGGAGAGTCCCCCGCCTTCCGCCCAGATTCTCGATGACCCTGCCCATATAGTTCTCGTCCACGTCGACGACGAGCTCCTCGAAGGGTTCGAGGGTTTTTCCGTCTTCCTCCCTCAATATCACGCGGGGTCTCGTCACCTGGAACTCGTACCCCTCCCTGCGCATTTTCTCTATGAGGATGGAGAGGTGAAGCTCGCCCCTTCCCGAAACCTTGTACCCCTGGCCGTCCGCCAGATCCTCAACCGCGAGCGCCACATCGGAAAGAGTCTCCCTGAGAAGTCTCTCCCGGAGGTGTCTGGATGTAACGAACCTGCCCTCCTTTCCGTAAAACGGTGAATCGTTGGGCACAAAATTCATCGATACGGTGGGCGGGTCTATGGTGATACCGGCCAGCGGCAGGGGGTTTTCGGGGTCGGCCAGCGTCTCGCCGATTGTGACGGAATCGATGCCTGCCACCGCCACGATCTGGCCGACACCTGCCTCGTCCGTTTCCTTCCTCTCGGCGCCTATGAACCTGTAGACCTTGGTTATCCTCGCCGGCCGGGAAGGGGTCCCAATTGCGGCGACTGCGATTTCCTTATCCTTCCGTATGCTGCCCGATGTAATCTTCCCTATTGCGAGCCTGCCCAGAAAGGGCGAGTAAGCGAGGGAGCTGACAAGCATCCGGAAGGGACCTTCCGGGTCTCCCTCCGGCGCCGGGATGGCGCTCACGATCATTTCGAGAAGGGGCATCATCGAACCCGTCTTTACCCGGTGGTCGGATGTGGCATAACCCTCCTTGGCCGAGGTGAAAATAACCGGGAAATCAAGGATATGGTCGGGTGCGTCGAGCTTTACGAAGAGATCGAAGACCTCATCCACCACGCGGTCGCACCTGGATGAAGGCTTGTCTATCTTGTTCACGACCACTATCACTCGCAGGTTGAGGGCCAGGGCCTTTTTCAGCACGAAATAGGTCTGGGGCATCGGTCCTTCGGCGGCATCGACAAGGAGGAGCGCGCCGTCGGCCATCTTGAGCACCCTTTCCACCTGGCCGCCGAAATCTGCGTGTCCGGGGGTATCTATGATGTTGATCAAGTGATCTTTATATACGAAGGAGCCGTTCTTCGAGGCAATCGTGATGCCCCGCTCCCTCTCCAGGTCCATTGAATCCATGAGGCGCTCCTCCACGACCTGATTGTCGCGGAAAAGGCCGCTCTGCTTGAACAATTGATCTACCAGGGTCGTCTTTCCATGGTCGACGTGGGCGATGATTGCAATATTCCGTATTCTCGTCTGCAACATATTCCCTCTGGCGCATCGATTATGCGGACGGGGCGACTGCGAGGCTTTAGTATACACACAAAAGAGGGTCGCGATCAACGGGGAGCCGCATTTTGTGGCCCGGCCATGGATTTTTAAGTGCCTGTCTTTAGGGATTTGGGGAGGGGGGCGCCCAGGACAGGTAATTGTCGACCGGCGGCCCCGGCACCATCATTCTTGTTGCAAGACCGCTTTTTTCCTGTCATAGTAAAGCCATGGGAGCAACTTCCCCCCGGCCCCTTTCAAGACCCGGAGAAACGACAAAGAGAAAGGAGAACCACATGAAGCCCTTCCGTATCTTCATAGCCGTGTGTGCCCTTGCCGCCCTTCTATCCTCCCCGTCCTTAGCCGCAGACGCTATCAAAGTGGGCATCGTCGACAGCTATTCGGGCGGAGCCGCAGTCTTCGGAATCGATCTCCTGGACGGCTTCAAAATGGCTTTGGGAGAAATCAACGCCAGGGGCGGGGTCCTCGGCCGAAAGATCGAATACGTGGCCAGGGACGAGAAGTTCCAGCCGAATGTCGCTCTGTCTATGGCCAAGGAGCTTGTCATGAAGGAGAAGGTAGACCTCCTCATGGGGACCATCAGCAGCGCGTCCGCCCTTGCCATATCCCAGATGGCGAAAACCGAGAAGATACCCTTCCTGTGCACCTACGCCAAGAGCGACAAGATCGCCGGCGAGCTCGGCCATCGCTACGTCTTTCACATGGCCGAGAACACTGCCATGGCCGGCCGGGCCGCGGCAGCGGTCCTGGCCAAGAAAGCTTACGTGAAATACTGGATAGCAGGCGATGATTTCGAGTACGGCCACGCGATCTGCGAAGCGACCTGGAACCGGCTGAAAATCCTCAAGCCTCAGGTGCAGCTTCTCGGTCAGACCTGGTGGAAGGTGGGGGAGACGGACTTCGTGCCCTATATAACCCAGATTCTCGCAGCAAAGCCGGACTTCGTGATCATGGGTTCGGCGGGCGCCTCGGTGATCGCCTTTCAGAAGGCGGCCAAGGCAACCGGCCTCAGTGCGAAGATACCCTTCTACCAGCACACGGCCATCGAATTCGCCGTGCTTTCCGCCCTCGGGAACGAGGGACCGGAGGGGGTCATAGGAACGGCGAATTACATGTTCTACTATCCGAAGACCCCGGACAACAAAGCCTTTGTCGAGGCATACCGGAAAATCTACAATAAATATCCCACCCAGCCGGCCTTTTACGGATACACGGCCGCTCAGTTCATCGCCAGGGCCTACCAGAAGGCCGGCAGCGTCAATAAGGAGAAGTTTATTGACGCCCTCGAGGGGATGACCCTCGAGAAGACGGCCATAGGGAGTCTGGAGGTGCGCAAGTGCGACCACCAGCTCCTGCTGCCCACTTTCTACGGCGTGACGAAGAAGGTGCCGGAGTATAATTCCTTTCTCATCGGGACCGATATCCTGACAGTCGCGGCTAAGGACGGCGCACCCTCCTGCGAGGAGATCGCCGCGGCACGTGCGAGGGCGAGGTAGGGCAATCGGCCGGAGAAAGTCGGGCGCGAAAAGCGCCCGGCCCCGCCGATTGTGTTATAATTGACGCATGAGAACGGACGTAGCATCGCGCCTCAAGCGGATGCTCCTCATCATAGTCGCCATAATCTGCATAGGTACAGTCGGGTACAAGCTGATCGGAGGAGAAAAGACGACTCTCCTCGACGCCCTCTATATGACCGCGATTACCATAACCACTGTCGGCTACGAAGATTTCATCGGGGCCGGCGCCTCGACTGCGGGGAAGGTCTTCACCACCGTTTATCTCTTTCTCAGCGTTGGCACGATCTTCTACCTCTTTACCGCGCTCGCGTCTTATATGGTCGAGGGCGAGGTAAGAAAAGTCTTCAGGAGGAGAAGCATGGAAAGACGTATCGACAAAATGAGGAATCACTATATCGTCTGCGGCATAGGCATGGTGGGACTCTACATAGTCCACGAGCTGTACGAGACGAAGAGGCCGCAGATAGCCATTGATTCCGAGCCTGCCCAGTTCGACCTCCTGAAGACGCGCAACATAGATGTGCCGGTGCTTTTAGGCGACGCAACGGAGAACGAGCTTTTGGAAAAGGCCATGGTAAGAGAGGCAAGGGGTCTTTTCGCAACCACCAACTCCGACAACGACAATATCGTTATCGCCCTTACCGCAAAACAGCTCAACCCCGCCCTCCGGGTCGTTTGCAGGTGCAACGACACGAAGAACATTGATAAGATAAAGCGGGCCGGCGCAGATACGGTGGTGGCCCTCAATTACATAGGCGGCCTCCGGATGGCAGCCGAGATGACGAGGCCCCACGCAACGGATTTCCTCGAATCGATGCTACGCGACAAAGAAAAGGCGCTGCGCGTGGAGGAGGTGGTCGTCCCGGCCGGTTCGAAGTACGTGGGCAGGGACATCGAGGCACTCGAGCTGCCGAATATGGGCAACATCCTGCTCCTTGCCGTTAGAAAAGACGGGGGCGAGTGGGTATACAACCCGCCCGCGAGCCTGACCCTCGAAAAGGATATGCACCTCATAGTCCTGGC
>JBEKOT010000090.1:0-9790 GCA_049521495.1 Syntrophorhabdales bacterium
CGGCATCGCAATTCTCGAGCAAAAGGATCATGGCTGCCGCAAGGTCGTCCACATGGAGGAATTCGCGCCGGGCGCTGCCTGTGCCCCACACGCATACGGCCTCTCCCGTAACCCCTATTTTCTCGAGCACTGCTGCTATGGACTTCTCGTCTGCAGCCTCGAACCGGCCGTCCATCCCGAAACCAAGGGGGGCACGGCCGAGGTCTCCGGCAATCTGCTCGTAGTCGCCTGCCGCGAGGAGCTTCCCGAGATGGAACTTCCTGATCAGTGCGGGAAGGAGGTGGGATGTCTCCAGATTGAAGTTGTCCTCCGGGCCGTAAAGGTTGGCCGGCATGAGGGACAGGTAGTTTGTCCCATACTGCTCGTTGAAGTAACGGCAGAGCTTTATAGCTGCTATCTTGGCGACTGCGTACGGTTCGTTCGTCGGCTCGAGGGGGCCGCCAAGGAGGTACTCCTCTCGCAGCGGCTGGGGTGCGAGCCGCGGGTAGATACAGGACGAGCCCAGGTTGAGGAGCTTTCGGACGCCGGATTTATGCGCCGAGCCGATGACATTGGCGGCGATTGAGATGTTGTCATAAAGGAATTCCGCCCTGTACGTGTTGTTTGCCAGGATGCCGCCGACCTTCGCCGCTGCCAGGAAGACGTATTCCGGCCTCTCTCTCTCGAAAAACGCCTCGGTCTCATCCTGGCGCCTCAAGTCGATCTGCATCCAGCGGGTCTGCGCGCCGGCGGGGGCGGACTCTCCCTGGGCGAAAGCTGAAGGCTGCCTTCTGTGATAACCGGCGACGAGGTCGGTGTAACCGGAGGACAGCAATTTCCTGATGACGGCGGAGCCGACCATTCCTGTTCCGCCGGCGATGAATATCCTTGATGCGACGTCGACTCCCATTTGATAGGGCTTAGCGCTCTCTTATCTGCTCGTATATGGAAAAGTCGTGGTTCGTATAGTCGAAGCCCTTGCACTTCGATATCTCTATCCCCTCCCCCGGGGAATCGAGCCCGACCGACCGGACGTCCCAGTCCACCATGATCTTCACCAGCTCTTCAAAGCTGACCCGTGGCTGCCAGCCGAGCTGGGTTCGCGCTTTCGTGATATCGGCCTGAAGGGCTACCACTTCGGTCGGCCTGAAATAGCGCGGGTCGACCTCGACGATCACGGAGCCGGGCGCAAGGTTGCCCCACTTGGAGGAGGCAACAACGCCGACCTCGTCCTTTCCGGCGCCCTGCCAGGCGAGCCGCACACCCATGTAAGAGAAGGCTCTGTCCACGAACTCCCTGACCGTGCGGCTTTCTCCGGTCCCCACCGCATAGTCGTCGGGGGTGTCCTGCTGAAGCATCAGCCACATCATCTCGACGTATTCCGGGGCAAACCCCCAGTCCCTCTTTGCGTCGAGGTTGCCGAGGTAGAGCTTCTTCTGGCTCCCTTTGATAATGTTCGCCAAGCCCCTGGTGATCTTGCGGGTAACGAAAGTTTCGCCGCGGCGGGGCGACTCGTGGTTAAAGAGGATGCCGTTGCAGGCAAAGAGGCCGTAGCCTTCCCGGTAGTTGACCGTCATCCAGTAGGCGTAGAGCTTGGACACAGCATAGGGGCTTCTCGGACGGAAGGGGGTTTTCTCGCTCTGGGGGGGAGGTGATGCGCCGAAGAGCTCCGAGGACGAGGCCTGGTAGTACTTTGTGGCAATGCCGCTCCTTCTTATGGCCTCGAGGAGCCTGGTCGTGCCCATACCCGTCGCCTCTCCCGTGTACTCAGGCATGTCGAAGCTGACTTTCACGTGGCTCTGGGCGGCAAGGTGGTAGATCTCCTCAGGCTTGATGTTGTAGACGAGGTGGGCGAGCTGTCCCGAATCGGAAAGATCCCCATAGTGGAGGAAGAGCCTCACTTCAGGCTGATGGGGGTCCATGTAGATGTGGTCGATCCGGCCGGTGTTGAACGTGCTCGCCCTCCTGATGAGACCGTGAACCTCATAGCCCTTCGAAAGGAGGAATTCCGCAAGGTAGGAGCCGTCCTGTCCTGTAATGCCGGTTATAAGTGCGCGCTTAAACATCAAGGGTCAGAAATTTTTAAAGATATTGAAAAAAAGATCCTTTTCGGGTGGAGAATGATGAATACAGGCTACCGCCATAAGATGTCGTCATCATCCCGCAAAAAACAAACATTCTCCTCCTCCAAGCCAAGAACCATTATGGACGGTCAGGCCTTATCAACAACCTAATATTACAAAATATTCACTGATATTTCAACGTTAAATTGGCATGTCGGAGGTGGGCGCCTTCTCGTATCTCACGCCTGCACGTCCGCCTCCCTGGGGCATCCTTGCCGCGGGCAGTCCCGTTCCCCTGTAAAGCTGGGTGAAATAATATGTGGACACGAGGAGGACATAATAAATGAGGACGGACGAGAGGGCAAACCCCAAAAGATAAGGGATGGTGTGCAGCCTGTAGCCGATGTACATGCACAAAAGGCTCAGGACGTACCCGGAAACGTAGGCCGGTATGACTTCCTTGACTGCCGCCGCTATCCGCTCGAACTCGAAGGCCCTGCGTGCTTCCCCACCCTCTATGAAGGCGCAGAATGCGAAAGGTAGGAAGGCGGAGCAGACGACAAAGGCGAGGACCGCCAGCACCTTCACCAAGCCTCCCGCGAACGCGGTAAGGGGATTGCCGAAGCTGGAAAGAAGGAAGCTGAAGGAAAAAAGGAAGCACGGGAGCGCCTCGTAGAGGATGAAGATCCCGAAAAGCTTTGCCCCCTCCCAGAGCAGCTCGTTCTTCCGCTCCCAGGTTGGTAGACCTATGCCGCCTATCATGGTGAGGCCGCACGTGCGCGCCAGATACCCGAGGGAGAGAAAGTTGGCCACGGGGATCAACAAAATAAGTCCGGCTGCGATCCAGCGCTTTACATAGCGCGAGTTGAAAGTGAAGACTACGAAAGAGATAATATCCATCTATCTGCCTTTCATGATTGCGTCGAGAAGCGTTTCGGCCGCGTATCCCGTCAGGCCGCCGTCCATGACCACCGTCTCCCCGTTTATATAAGCCGCCTCGGGAGAGGCAAGGAAGAGGACCGTCGCCACAAGCTCTTCTACCGTGCCCATCCTTTGAACGGGCGTCTTGCTCGAGAGAAAATCGACCAGCTGTTGTTTCTTTATAAGCCCCTCGTTCATGCCGCCCTTTATATAACCGGGTGCAATGCAGCAGAGGGTGACCCCGAACCTCCCCCATTCGGAGGCGAGGCTCCTCGTCATAAGCTGGAGGCCGGCCTTGCTGATCGCGTAAGGCAGAAACCCCTTCTCTCCGAACAGTGCCACCTGGCTCGATATAAAAAGGATCCTCCCGGCGCTCCGCTCTATCATTTTGCGGCCGAATATCTGGGTCGTATAGAAAGCGCCCTTCAGGTTCACGTCTATTACCTTGTCGAAATCCTCCCGTTTCATCTTCTCCGATGGGAGCAGCGGATTGATTATCCCGGCGTTGTTGACAAGAATATCTATGCCTCCCCATTCCTGCACGACCTTTTCTGCGACTGCCTCCATGGCCGCGTAATCGCTCATATCTGCCGTGAAGGCCCGGGCCGGCTTCTGCCTGAACTCTTCTTCAAACCTCGTGACAGCCTCGCCTTTTCTACCACTGACGCCGACCCTGGCGCCCTCTTTGAGGAAGGCCTCTGCCATCGCCTTGCCGAGTCCCCTGGTCCCCCCCGTGACAAAAACAACCTTATCCTTGAATCTCATTGCAAGCCTCCGTAGAAGTCGTCTATTCTCCTGTCGAAAAGGGCGATCAGATCCTCGCTTCCGGCCACCTCGGCGCCCGTGACCTGTCGCCACACATCAGGCCTCTCCATGCAGAGGTAGATGAAAAGGTCTCGCTCTTTTTCTTTGAGAAGGCCATATAGCATTTTGTAGACCTTTATCCTTTGGGTCTTGATGTATCGAAACTTGCCGTCCTCTCCCACGATGAATTCGCCGTGGAGCAGGTTCCGTCGCCCCTCGCGCAGGAAGAGATTCATGAGTTGGGGCGCGAAACGCAAGGTCCCCATGCTGACCCAGATGACGCCTTTCAAATCGAGCACCTGGGCTATTTCGTCGATAAGACGGGCGTAATCGTTCTCAAATCCGTCATATATGATCACAGGGTCGAAGTGAAGCCCCACGAGGCAGCCCCAGTCCTGGGCCTTTCCGAGCGCTCTCAGCCTCTTCGAGACCGGGCTCGTGCCCTTCTCCTCCATGCTGACTATCCTTTGCGGCGCCACGGAGAAGGAGACGACCACGTAGCGGTTTAAGCTGGACCGCAGATGGTCGAGGCCTGCCCATTTCGACTTGAGTTCCAGAAGGGCCTTCTTTCTCTCTCCGAAAAATTCGACAAACGGTCTGGCCGCGTCAAGCTTCCTATCGAGGGCAAGGCTGTCCGAGAGCTCCCCGGTCCCGAAGCGGAGGAAGTGAGTCCTTTCGCGCCCTATCGCGTCATCGATCTCTCTCATGACCGCGTCCGTCGCCGTCCTTACGGCAATGCCGGGATTGTTCAGATAGCCTCTGAGGATGCAGTACGAACAGGAGAGAGGACAGCCCTCCACAAGATCGATGGTCTTGTACCCGCAGCAGACGTGCTTTGGGGTACCCGGGCAGTCCCTGACTACACTGCCTTTAGAATCTATCCGCCGCACCGTGGGTAAGCTCAAATATGCTCCTGAAAAAACCCTGACCCGCAAGGCGATCCAGTCTGGCCAATGCTCCTTCGACTTCCTCGTTGTTCCTTGCCCTTATCTCAATGTCGATCGCTTCCTTCTCAAAGGCTTTGTCCACCCTTACCCGTATGTTGGGGGGAAGAGCGCAGGCGGCGAGTATGCCGGCGAGTTTTTCTTCGAGGCCGGAAAGCAAAGGATGGGTTTGCCGCTTGAGGGCCCCTTTCAAAGCCTCCATATCTCCGGAGAGGGCCAGCTCCGTGAAATCTATGGCCCCTCGCTTCACCTTCAGAAGCATCATGAGCTGGAGCGCTTCCCTTAGAGAGCTTACGGTCGGGCGGCGCGGTCCGGCGATGGCGATGATGTTCCGCTGCTCCCCCGGATCGAACCAGAAAAGCTGCTCCACAACCGTTATGGGAAGATGATGCCTCACGATAAACGATTTCGTTGCCTCTTCCGCCGAGGCAGCCGCTATGCAGGTCGCGTGGGCGTTCTCCCTGGCAGGAAGACCGAGCATTGCCATAACCTCATATGTATCTTGGGCCGAAAACCCGAGCGACCTCATTTTCTCGATACATATTGCCTTTTCGACCGTGTTGAGCGACCTCGCCAGGTTGTCGTTTATAGAAGTCAGAAGCGCCTGTTTCCCGTCCAGATCGAGAAAAACGTAGGGTATCTCTTCGATGCCGAGGATTCTCGCAGCCTCGGCCCTCTTGTGTCCGGTCACGATCACCGCACGCTCTTTCTTGAGGAGGCCAAGGGGCGTGACTATGCCGAACTTCGCTACAGAGGCGAGGAGGTGGTCGTCTTCCAGGGGATAAGAGACGCAGAATGTCCTGTCAAGAACATTCACTTTGTCGATGCGGATGCTTTCCATCTTGCCCATGTATATAATCGGCGCCCAGCCGGGCCGGATATGCGGGTCCTGCCATATTCCCAATCGAGGCTAAACGAGCCGGTTTTTGCCCGCGCTCTACTCGCGTCGCCCCGCGTCCGACGCAAGTAGTGGGCCTACTGGCTTTCCATGGCCGGCATTCAGTACCCACGCACGAGGCTCAAATCTCGTGGAATCCGCTAATTCTAAACCATATCAAAAACAGGGGTTTTGTGTCAACCGCATTGAAACCGGCCTTCCCTTTCCGGCGCCTTTTTAGCGAACCACCCAATATCTTTATTTTTTGTGGGCAAGGGGATGCAAAATTATTTGACCTTTTACAGATTCTGTGCAATCATAGTACCCGAAGTTTCGGACGTGTTGTTACGTGCCGCAATGCGTGAAACGGTGTTGCGGTTTTTTTTTGGCATAGTTCGGTTCTTCGATATTCGCATAGGAGGTACTTCCGGTATGGCAAAGGGCACTGTAAAGTGGTTCAACGCATCAAAGGGCTTTGGGTTCATTGCCAAAGAGGACGGCGGGGATGTCTTTGTTCATTATACTGCCATCCAGGACGAAGGATTCAAGTCGCTGGCGGAAGGCCAGGCAGTCAGTTTCGATATAGTCGACAGCCCTAAAGGTCCGAAAGCAGCAAACGTAATCAAGCTGTAAAGGAAAGAGGCAGGCCGCAGGGCCTGCCTCTTTCCCGGATTAGAAAAGCATCCTATCGTAAATTATCGCTTTCCCCATTCTTTGAGGACATTGTTATTTTTTCATAGGCTTCCGGTATTTCAAAAAAGCTGTCGGGCACCGAGGTTTTGATATTGCTGTACTCGATGCTCCAATTTCCGTTGACCGCCATGGTTTTGATAGGAAAGTTGATGTCCGTGGCTATCCATTCGTAGAACGAATCGCCCGGCTCCCCTTCCCTGGCCGTGACCTCGTATTTTTTGGACAAGTGCCCGTTAATCGTTTCGGAGCCCAGGAATTTCCGGTTCTCTTCCGGAGATTGCCTATCCTCAATGGCAGGCTTCTTCTTCGGGTCGAAGGGCATTTCTATATATGCCTTCTGCTCGGGTATGACTATCCACGACTTGTTTTTGTCGTGTCTGATAATCGCATACTCCGAGCCGCCATTCGTCTCAATCCGGTATTTGTTCCCTTTGACGTATAATTTGCCGGATTGTTTCTGCTCGCCGTCTTTTGTGACCATATCGGCGGAAAGCTCGACGGCCCGCGCCTGAAGCACGGACCCAAGCAACAGGAGAATTGCAACCAGGCCCGAACAAATATGCCTCATTGATACCCCCTTGTCTTTGCGCCTTTCGAGATAGTGCTAATATAGTCATCGAAGAAAGCAAAATAAATGATGCGTGCTGGGGTCCGTCTGATAAGCGGGGCTAAAGGTTCTCTTTTCTCAGTTCCTCAAGAAGAGACCTTTGCCTGTCGGTGAGCTTTCGCGGCACATCAATGGCGATCTCCACATACTCGTCTCCCCCGGCTTGTTTACCCATGTGGGGCACGCCGAGACCTCTCAGGCGCACTTTTGAATTGCAGCGCACACCGGCGGGTATCTTGACTTGCTTCGGGCCGTCTATGGTGGGTACCTCTATGCTCCCGCCCAGAAAGGCATCGGTCAGTTTTACCTCTTTTTTAACGTAAAGATCATTCCCCATCCTCCTGAAGACGGGATGCTCCGCGACCTTTGCGGTCACGTACAGGTCTCCCATCCTGCCGGTGTGGGGATCCCTGCTCCCCTTTCCGTGGAGCCTCAATTTCTGGCCAGTGTCGATGCCCTTGGGTATCTTCACCTTGATCTCCTCCGCCCCCCGCTCGCTCGCAAAGGACAGGACTTTCTCCGCACCCCTTATGGCGTCCATGAAAGGTATCTCCAGTTCGTAATTCAGATCGAGCTCTCCTGCTGCGGTACGGTCTCTTGTCACGAAATCGCCGAAATCGTAGACTCGCCTCCCGGCCCGAGCGGATTCCTTGCCTGCCGAGGCGCCGGGAGATTGCCTGCCGAAGACCATGCTGAAGATGTCGCCCGTACCGAAGCCGAGGTCCTTAAAGAGGTCGCCTATGTTGAAGTTGCGATAGATATCCTCCTGGGTGTACCTTTGCTGGAACCCGCTCATACCGTACGTGTCGTATTCCTTCCGCTTATCCTTGTCACTCAAGACAGCGTACGCCTCGTTTATTTCCTTGAACTGCTCCTCTGCCTGCTTGTTCCCAGGATTCCTGTCAGGGTGATACTTCAGGGCCAACTTCCTGTAAGCCTTCTTGATATCGTCTTGGGGTGCCTTTTTCTGCACGCCCAGTATGTCGTAATAGTCTTTCTTAGCCATGATCACCACCTGCGAGAGCGGTATATGTACCGATCTTTAGTCCCAGCGCCCCGGCAACGGTCCTGCACTTCACGCTCATCACGTAGACGACCGGCCGCTGACGGTCATATTCGGAGACAGTCTCATAGTTTCCCATGCCTTTGGCTATAATCATGCTGCCGTCCTCCCAGCACTCCTCAATCACTCCCGTCATCTCTTCTCTCCTCAAGCCCACCTCGTCCGTGCCCGTGGAGATTATGCCTTCCCACATGTCGTGGGCCATGAACCGGGTCACATCGCTGAGCGACATATCGTTCTGGACGGGGTGCTCCTTGACCGCGTAAAACAAATCTTTTTCCTCCCGTCTGAGAAGGTGGAGCAGGGGCAAATCGAAGACAAAGTCACCCAGGTTATCCCCCAGCACCAATATTTTCCTACTAATATAAACCTGATGTGCTATTTTGGCCACATCTCCCACGAATTCCATGGTGGAGACATCGTATGAATGTTCCCTAAAGAAATCTCCGCCGTTGCCGAACGCCGACGACCGGAGCGCACCCTCAAGGGTATCGGGGAAAAAGCCCTTAAGCTTTGAGAAAGCAGCCACGGCGCGCCTGAATTCGATCTCCTTCCGCTCCTCGTACGGGTCGTACACGCCCGTTTCCCCCCTCACGTACTTCAGAAGACGATTCGAGACCTCTGTGGGAGGCCGGTCCGCATCGAAAAGCGTCTCCACGAGATGGAAAGCCGAGGCCACGAGCCCTTCGCCTCCGTGGGAAAGGGCGACGACCTGCCTCGCCAGGGCTTTGAGGCAGTCCTTGCAATAGCTTTCCGCCTTCACCGTTCCTCCCTACGACTCTATTAGACTATCCCGTAAGCCTTTACAAATCAAATTGAAAAAAATAGAATTAATCTATGCCGATTTACGAATATTATTGCGAGGCTTGCAAAAAGACATCGTCATTCCTGCTGCTGCGGGTCACCGAGGAGGTGGAGCCCCATTGCAAGCACTGCGCATCAACGGCCGTGAAGAGGGTCCTCTCCCGCGTCGCTGTCCTGAGAAGCGAGGAGAAAAGGATGGAAAGCCTCCTAGATCCGGCTAAGCTCGGCGATCTTGACGAAAACGACCCCCGCTCAATGGAGAAGCTGATGCGGAGAATGGGCAGCGAATTGGGTGACGAGATGGGCGAAGGGTTCGAGGAGGAGATGGGAGAGGCCCTCGAAAGCGCGCAAGCTAGCCCCGAAGAAGACCTGTGAGCGGCCCTTTGCCCTCCCGCAGGATCTTGACTTTGTCGTCGACAAGGCTAATTACGGTCGACGGTTGCCCTACGATGAGCCCTCCGTCGATGACGAAGCCCACTTGACCCTTGAAATACTTTTCTATGTCCCGGGGGTCCGCCATGGCCTCCTGGCCGGACAGCTTGGCCGTGGTATTGATTATCGGCCTCCCCAGTAAATTGACTAGTCCCTTCGTCACCTCGTGGTCCGGCATCCTCACCCCCAGCTCCTTCTTGCTGGTCATGAGAAGCCTCGGCACTATCCTCCTCGCTTTCAGGATGAAGGTATAGGCGCCGGGCAGTGTGCTCTTGAGGACCTGAAAGGCGAAATCGGTAAGAACCGCGTAGCTGCTCACGTCCTTGATGTCTTTGAAGATGACGGAGAGCGGTCTTTTCTCGTCGAGTCCCCGCATATCGTAGAGCGTCTTTATAGCCTTGATGTTGAACAGGTCGCAACCGAGGCCGTAGAAAGTATCGGTAGGGTAGCCTATGATTGCACCGTTTTCAAGACTTCCCTTGATGAAATCGGTCGTTTTCTTCTTGGGTCTCGTAGGGTTCCATTCGACTATCATCTTTTCATCCCCGCGTATCGGGCAAGAGCGCGCCGTTTTCCGCCGACGTTGAAGACCCCCTCTTCGTA
>JBEKOT010000091.1:0-9670 GCA_049521495.1 Syntrophorhabdales bacterium
AATTCTCTACGCGGCCAGTCTGATTGTCCTTAAAATCAGGAAAAGAAGGATCGAAGCGCGGTAGAATCGGCAGTATATTGACTAGAGGATGAGCCCCCGGAGGTCGCCGTCTTCTTACCTGATCCTCTTGCTCAAGGCTGTGTCGGGCCTTCTGCTTATAGCCGCCCTAGCTTCTATCCTGTACTTCTACCATGAGGGCGAGTGGAGGGAGCTGTTCTTCCGCTTCAAGTATTTCTTCAGCTTTTCGCGACTGAGGGCTTTCATTCTCTCTTTCGGGGCCTATTCGGTGGTCGTTTTTGTCCTTCTTCAGGCCTTCCAGGTGCTCTTCGCCCCGGTACCGGGCGAGATAACGGGTTTTGTCGGCGGCTACCTCTGGGGCATGGTCACGGGCACTGTCCTGTCTACCATAGGCCTTACCATCGGGTCCGCGCTTGCCTTCGAGGTCACGAGGGTCTTCGGAACCCGTCTGGTGAGAAAGATCGTGAGGCGCGAGGCGATGGAACGCTTCGATGATTTCGTGACGCACCGAGGTCTTCATCTCGTATTCATACTATTCTTGGTGCCGGGCTTTCCCAAAGATTCCCTTTGCTACCTCCTTGGCCTCACCCGCCTGCGCCGGCTAGATTTTCTTATCATCAACGTACTCGGAAGGCTTCCGGGCACCCTCGTCCTAACCATAGAAGGCGAGGCCGTCAGGACCGGCAGATACAAGGCCTTCTTCTGGATCCTTGCGCTGAGCGTACTGCTGACCGCGGTCCTCTACCTGCTCAAGCCTTGGCTGGCAAGGTTCTTTTCCCGGATGGCCGGAAAGATCTTCATGAAAGGACATTAAGGCCTTTTTCGTCGGGCTGGGAGGTTATCTCCGGGCGATTTGGGCGGCAACCCTCACCATCTGGCTCGAATAGCCCCATTCGTTGTCATGCCGGCTCGATATCTTCGCCAGGTCGCCGTCTGTGACGCGGGTCATTTCCAGATCGACGACCGAGGCCCGGCAGTCTCCGGCAACGTCTACCGCCGTCCATTCGTCGGATGTTCCCAACACGCCCCGATACCTTTCCGTGCGCGACTCTTCCCTGAATATGGTATTTACTTCCTCCGCGCTCGTTTCTCTCTCCGTAAGGAAAACCATCTCGCTTGCAGAGGAAAGGGCGTTAGACCCGTGGACGGCAGTAGAGTGGGGCGTAGTGAGGGCAATCTTCTTTATGCCGATCCTCCTTTTCATGACCTCGATTACGGGTGCGATGCAATTCGCCGCGCAGCTCGCGCATGAGATGAGATCCGCGCCCGTCTCCGCGCTGTCGACGCCGTAAATGATCGTCTCTATGCCCCGGTCCTCTGCCTGCGTCGACAGGAGGACCTTCCTTGCTCCTGCCCGGAGGTGCTTCGACATGCCCTCCCTGTCACGAAAAGCGCCGGTACATTCGAAGACAACATCCACCCCTAGGTCCTTCCACGGTAGCCGTGAAGGGTCCTTCTCCCTGAAGAGCCTGACCCGCGAGCCGCCGATAGCTATGTCCTCGCCGCAGAGGTCCACCGCCTTCTCGTATGTGCCATGGACGGGGTCGAACTGGAGGAGGCGCGCCACCTGCCTGGCCGGGAGAAGATCGTTCAGTCCGACGAGCTCCAAACCGGCAGTGGCGCATACGATCCTGAGAACGGCCCTACCTATCTTTCCCATGCCGTTTACGGCGACCCTCGGCACGCTCCAGCCCCTTTCACGACTTTGAAATCTACAGGATTGTTTTTAACCTAGTGCCTTGACGCCGCTTTTTCAATGATAGGGTTCCGGCTCCGGAATACCCGCGAAGGGGTTCGCACGCCTATTGAAGGGGGTATAAGGTTTTATCTAAGGAGCCTGAGTTTTTTGATAATGAATTCTGCCACCCCATCGATGTCATCCCTCGAGAGGACGGGCACGGGCGCCTCCATCGGCAGGTCCGTCACGAGGGCTAGAAGCTCCTTGTGGCCGAGCGACAGGGGCGGCGCGTCGGGCCGAAAGTTGTACACCTCGATCCTCGGCCCCTTTTCCCCCTTATAGCCTTCGGTTATAATCAGGTCTACGCCGCTTACGTGGCGGGCGACTATCTCGTCGATGTCCAGTTCCCTGTCGAGGTCCTCGACGAGGGCGATCTTTTTCGGCGATACGATCACGGTTATCCTTGCCCCGGCCTTCTTGAGCCTGTAGCTGTCTTTCCCCTCGCGGTCGATGTCGAAATCGTGCGGATGGTGCTTTATCACGCCGACCCTTATGCCTTTGGAGGCAAGTATGGGTATCAGCCGCTCTATGAGGGTGGTCTTGCCCGTTCCCGACCATCCGACGAAGGAAAGCAACGGGATTTTCATGTCTCGAGCACCCGTACCAGTTCCCCGGCCCCTAGCCTCTCCGGACCCTCCTCCAGGACGATGAATCCGTTCGGCTCGTCGGGGTATACCTCAACAATTGCCTTCCGTTCGCACCCGATGAGCACCGGTATGACCATTACGCTTCGCGCCGGCTTGTCGACCTGACCCGTCAGGGGCAGCAGATGCTCCCTGTCCCGCAGGGAACGGCCCGACATCCTTAAAAGCGCCCTCCTGACAAAGAGATCGTAGAGGGTTCGCACCGCCGTCGGCCTGCCGGGCAGGATAAAGAGGAGGACCCGCCCTTTTCCGCCGAAGGCCATTGTCTTGCCCGGTAAGATGGGGGGAGAATCGATTAGTAAGCGGAAGCCCAATCGCCTGGCCGCTTCTTTCGTGCGGTCCTTTTTCCCCCTCGCCGTGCCGCCCGTCAGGACGATAAGGCGGGCCTCGGATGACGCGGTAATGGCCCCCATGATCTCTTCTTCGTCATCGCCCGTTGTATGAAGGCCTACGACTTTGCCTCCGTCCCTCTCGACGAGGCCGGCAAGAAGGAATTTGTTGGAATCGGCCATGGCCCCATTTTTAAGCTCTTCTCCGGTCGTGACGACCGCTACGGGCGGTTTCACGAAGACCCTGATCGTCCCGTATCCGCCCTGGGCAAGAAGGCCCATTAGTGCAGGGGCCACTATTTCCCCCTTGGCCGCGAGGGGTCTGCCCTTTTCGAGCCACTCCCCCTTTTTCACGGTCTTCCGCTCATCCGTTCCGACCTTCACCGAGATAAATTCCGCCTCTTCGGACGCGTACTCCCTGGCCACGAACCTTGTCCCGGGGGGAAAGCACCCGCCCGTGGGGACAAAGAGCGCTTCTCCTTCCTTAAGGTCAGCAGGGGCAGGCCCCAGCGGCTGAAGGGATCCGACCACCGAGAAGCGCCTTCCCGGGCCTTTGACGGCGTAACCGTCTAGGGACGATACGTCTAAAGGGGGAACATCCCGGTGGGACGCGACAGGACGGGCTACGACGCGGCCCAGGCTTTCAAGAAGGGGAACCGCCTCCTCACCCATGGGGCTGGCAAGTCGTGTGATTATGTCAAGGATCCGGGAAAGGCTCATGTTGAAACGGCCGGGCCGCTTTTTCGGGTCAGCGGGCGCCCTTGCTCCGCCTTACGAAGGCGTTCCGGTTATTTTTTGACCCTCCATTTTGTTCCCTCTGGGGTATCGAGCAGGATGATGCCCTTTTCCAGCAAGCTGTTTCTTATCTCGTCCGCCCGCTTGTAGTCCCTGTTCAGGCGCGCCTCCGCTCTCCGGCGTACGGCGCTCTCGATTGCCGATTCGTCGAGGCCGAGAGCGCCTAAGGCGCGGCCGGTCTCGAGGCGGCCGAACTCCCCCGCATCCTGCGTTAATAGCCCCAAAGTGTTGGCAAGGGAGAGAAGAAGGTCCCTCCCCTTCAGGATAAGGGGCAGGTTCGTCTGCCCGTCCTCGTCCATCATCCTGTTCAGCGCCGTTTGGAGGTCGAAGACGTAGGAAAGGGCGAAGGCCGTGTTGAAGTCGTCGTCCATGGCCGCGTAGAAGCTCTTCTCGAGGCCGTCGATCTCGGCGTTGCTTACCGGCGGAGCGGCTGAGGGAGTCCCTATGCCGGAGGCCCTCTCCAGCGTGGCGTACAACCTCCGCAGCGCGCTGTCCGCGTTGTCTATGGCCTTTTCCGAATAATCGACGGGATTGCGATAGTGGGCCGATAAGAAAAAGAGCCGCAGCACGTCGGCATGGTATCGTTTCAAAAAATCCTTGATAAGCAGTATGTTGCCGAGGGATTTCGACATCTTTTCCCGGTCCATCGTCACGAACCCATTGTGGACCCAGTAGTTGACGAACCGCCGTCCGGTGGCGCACTCGGCCTGGGCCCGTTCGTTCTCGTGGTGCGGGAAAACGAGGTCCTTCCCCCCGCCGTGCATGTCGAAAGGGTTTCCCAGGTACTTGATGCTCATTGTCGAGCACTCGATATGCCAACCCGGCCTCCCCTTTCCGAAGGGGCTGTCCCAGGCCGGCTCCCCCGGTTTCGACTCCTTCCAGAGCGCAAAATCGAGGGGGTCCTTCTTCCTTTCATCGACCTCCACGCGGGCTCCGGCCATCATCTCATCCGGGGTCCTGCCCGACAGCTCTCCGTAACTCCTGTCCTTGCTCACAGAGAAGTAGACGCTTCCGTCAACCCTGTAGGCGCAGCCTTTTCGGATCAATTCCTCGATGATGGCGATCATGTCCCCTATATGCTCGGTAGCCCTCGGCTCGCGGGTAGGGGGAAGCACGCCGAGCGCTGCCATGTCCTCGCGGAAGGAGGCGATGTAGGTCTCGCCTATCTCTTTCCAGTCCCGCTTCTCGGCATTGGCCCGGTTGATGATCTTGTCATCAATGTCGGTGAAGTTCCTCACATAGTTGACGTCGTACCCGGAGGCCCGGAGATAACGGGAGACGACGTCGAAGACTATGGCGCTCCTGGCATGTCCGATGTGGGAGTCGCTGTATACAGTGACCCCGCACACGTAAAGACCTACCCGTCCTTGCACGACAGGCACGAAATCACTCTTTTCCCGGGTGAGGGAGCTGTAGATTTTTAAGGCCACTCAATTATATTGTTATCACAGTAGTATTGGCCTGTCAAAATTATCTTTTTGACAGGACCGGCGGAAATGCTTATGCTTACATACGGTGGGGGAATTCAGAAAGGACGCTCTGACAGGCAACTGGGTCGTCGTCGGAGTCAAAAAACTTAAACGGCAGGAGACAGGCGTTTGTCCTTTCTGCCCGGGCAGCGAGCATCTGACCCCGCCGTCGATAAGAGAAATGCGGGATGGTCAGGGCAATTGGCTTGTCCGATCTTTTCCCGCGGCAAACCCTATATTCCAGATAGAAGCAAGCGAGAACAAGAGGGCCGAAGGCTTTTATGACAAGATGGGCACCCTCGGTGCCCATGAGATCATCGTGGAAGAGAGGTCGCACACGAAGACGTTCGCCACTTTTGAGGCCGCCGAGATATCCCGTGTGATCGACATGTACACGGAGCGCATCCTCGACCTGAAGAAAGATAAACGGTTCAAGTACGTTCAGATTTACAAGAACCACGGAGAAATAACGGGTTCTCTTATCTTTCACCCCCATTCTCATGTGCTCGCTACCCCTATCTTGCCCCATCAACTCTACCTTGAGCTGCTGAACTCGCAGAACCACTATCTACAAAAGGAAAGATGCCTTCTGTGCGACGTAGTGAGCCAGGAGATAAGGCAGGAAAGGCGGGTCGTGACTGCAAGCCGGCATTTTCTGGTTGTTTGTCCCTTCGCATCACGCATGGCCTTCGAAGTCTGGATTATCCCACGGCGTCACAATCCGAGCTTCGAGTCATGGATGGACGAGGACGTCAGACGCGAGTTCGTCGAGGTCTACATCGACACTATGAGACGTATTGAAAGGGTCAGGAGTTCTTACTCGATAGTGGTCCACACGTCCCCGAACATGGCCGCTTGTCAGTCCGGCGAAAGGGCCCCCCAGGTCAGCGACTATTTTCATTGGCACGTGGAGATCCTCCCAAGGACGTATTCCCAATACAAGAGGGAAGACGAGTTTTATACAGTCCCCGAGATGCCCGAGGAAGGGGCAGCCATCTTGAAGATCGACAAAACGGAGGGGGGAAACAGATGAAGTCCGCCGTGCATTGGCTCGCATTTTCGCTCTCGGTAGTACTCGGCGTAATAATGATGTTCTGCGGCGTGCTTTTCATCAGAAACATGTATGTCTGTTTCTATATGTCCGGGGGACAGTCGATTTTCTGTTCCCTTCTCCTGGGCGTGCTTCTCCTGATGACCGGCGGGGGGCTCCTCTCCTCTACGTTCGTAGGTCTGGCAAAAGGTGGGCCAGGTAAGCCTCCCCTTCAGGGCAGGAAAGGGCTGGAAAGCTAAGGTCGCCGACCCACGCCGATCGCCCTCATTTTGCCCGTTTTTCATGGGTAAACAAACAATTTACAATCCGATGCAAAAATATCTTGACAAGGGGTGAGCAAAGGAGGCATTATAGCTTGGTGACCTATATATAGTATTGGCAGCCGTCTTCGGCACAACATATAGTTGTTTAAGGCAGTTCTTGGATAGTTAATAGCAAGGGGGACCATGGAGACAACCGACCTGAACCTTTTCGTCCGCACCTCAGAAGAGACCATTTCCGACTGGGACCGGTCGAGGATAGTCGACGCTCTCATGAGAGAGACGATGATCGACCAGGATTCCGCCGTATCGATCAGCAAGGGAGTGGAGGACCTGATCATTAAGTCAGGCATCAAGGTAGTAACGGCACCCCTGATAAGGGAGCTCGTGAACGCTAAGCTGATCGAAAGAGGACATGAATCGGTGCGCAGGATGCACACCAGGCTTGGTATGCCTATCTACGACGTTAGCAACCTGATCTTCTACCGCAATAAGGAGAATGCTAACGTCCCCCACGGACCGGAGGCCACAAACCTCACGCTGGCTGAAAGGATAAAGAAGGAGTATGCCCTTCTCTCCGTCTTCTCTCAGGACGTTGCGGATGCCCACATGAACGGCGACATCCATCTCCACGACCTGGGCTTCATAGATAGGCCTTACTGCAGCGGCCAGTCCCTCGAATACATCAAGAAGTTCGGCCTCAACCTGCCCCATTCGCTTTCCATGGCGAGGCCCGCGAAACATCCCGAGGTGCTTCTCGCCCATCTGGTAAAGTTTGCCGCCGCCCTGCAGAGCAATTTCGCCGGAGCCATAGGCTGGGACGCCATCAATATCTTCTTTGCGCCCTACCTGGAGGGCATGAGCGATAATGAGGTGAAGCAGCTTGCCCAGATGCTTATTTTCGAGTTCTCGCAACAGGCAGTGGCCAGAGGGGGCCAGGCTATCTTCACGGACGTCAATCTCTACTGGGAAATACCGAAACATTTTGTAGATGTTCCGGCCATAGGGCCCTCGGGGGTCTTTACCGGCAAGACGTACGGAGAATACGAGAAGGAGGCCCAGCGGTTCGTTTGGAAGCTGTTCGAGGTCTTCAAGGAGGGGGATGGCGCAGGACGCCCCTTCTTCTTCCCGAAGCCCCTGGTCCATATCACCGAGAAGTTTTTCAAGACTGAAGGTCACAAGGACTTCCTGGACCACATATCGGATGTAGCCTCCGACAAAGGCAATACTTACTTCGTTTTCGACAGGGGTGAAACGGCCAAGATATCGGAGTGCTGCCGGCTGAGCTTCAAGCTGGATGAGTTCGACCTCCTCGACGCAAGAGAGCCCTGGCGGATGCGATATTGCGCGCTCCAGAACGTATCGCTCAATCTTCCCCGTATTGCCTATACGGCCAAGGGCGACGATACGCGCCTTTTCAACCTCATCACCGATCGGTTCATGCTGGCCGTGAGAGCCCACAAGGAGAAGCGGGCCTTCATAGAGAGGCTCCTCTCTGCGGGGGAAGACGGGCCCCTTGCGCTCCTGACGATGATGCGCGACGGCATGCCGTACCTCAGAATGAACCGGGCCTCCCACCTGGTGGGCATGGTAGGCCTCAACGAGATGGTGCAGATACATTCAGGCGAGGAGATGCACGAGTCGAAGAAGGCGCTTAAGTTCGGCCTGAAGATCATGGCCCACCTGAAGCTCCTGGCGGACAAGATAAAAAGCCAGGAGAACATGAGGCTCGTCCTGGAACAGACCCCGGCGGAGAGTACCAGCTACCGGTTCGCGAAACTCGACCTCCACCACCTCTCTCCCGCTTCGGGGAGGGTTGTGAAAGGCGATATATCATCCGGAGAGGTTTACTACACGAACTCCACCCATCTGAACGTGTCGGCGCCCATGAACCCGATCGAAAGGGTGACGAATGAGGGCCTGTTCCATCCCCTGATAGAGGCTGGGTCAATCTCCCACGTGTGGATAGGGGAGTCTATGCCTTCGAAGGGGGCCATTGCCGATTTCGTCACCAAGACCTTCAGGTATACGTTGAACGACCAGATCGCCTTTTCCCCGGAGTTTACCGTGTGCAACGAGTGCAACAGGACATCCCGAGGTCTCTCCGATTCTTGTCCCAGCTGCAACTCCCATAACGTAGACGGCATCACCAGAATTACCGGTTATTTTACGAAGATTTCGAGCTGGAACAAGGGCAAGCTGGGCGAGCTCAAGGACCGGTACAGGAACGGCGAGTTTTTCTCGGCGCGTGAGGAGAGGAAGGCCGTTTGAGAAAGCGTCTTCTTTTATCTTTGTTGAATAGGTCCTATAGGCGCTGACAAGTCCTATAAGACTTATAAAAAACAGTCTCAAAGAGAGGAAAGATGGGAGTGGTAAAGATATTCTACAAGGATGACTGTCCGAAGTGCCCTCTCGCGAAAAGACTGGGCGATCAGCTGCAAGAGAGAGAAGTGAAAGTCCTTACCTATAACGTCGGAACGGCGGACGGCCTTGCCGAAGCGAGCTTTTACAGCGTTATGTCCCTGCCCACTGTCCTCGTGGAGGACGGAATGGAAAACGGCGTAGGAGAATGGAGGGGCGATGTCCCCAAGATGGAAGAGGTGCTCACTGCTGTGCGCTCCGTCTGATTTTCCAATAAAGGGTTTTATCGAGACGAGCTTCATTGATTGGAAGTCGCATCTCGCGTCCGTGCTGTTTTCAGCCGGCTGCAATTTCAGGTGTCCTTTTTGTCACAACGCGGATCTGGTGCTCCGTCCCGATTCTCTAAATGACGTGCCCTTCGATCATATCCTCGGACGGCTGCGGAAATTCAGGAAATGGGTCAAGCGGGTGGTGTTGACCGGGGGCGAGCCCACCTTGCACAAAGGGCTCGCCAGGACCGCCGAAATACTCAAGGAGCAGGGGGCGCTGGTAAAACTGGACACGAACGGCTCGCGGCCTGACGTGGTCAAGGCCCTTGTCCGCGCGGGGCTGGTCGACTATATCGCTATGGATGTAAAAGGACCTCTCGGCGCCTACGAGAGATGGTGCGGCTGCCACGTCGACGAGGGAAAGATCAGGGAGAGCATTGATTTCATTCTCGAGGGAAGAATCGATTACGAGTTCAGGATGACCCTTGTACCCTTTCTGCACCGGGAACGGGATGCCTACCAGACCGCCCTTGAGATCAAACCGGCCCGAAGGTTCTTCGTGCAGGAGTTTGTCCCCAGGAACGCCCTCGACGAGAGATACGAAAAGGTAAGGCCTTTCTCGCCTGAAAAAATGAGGAATATCAGGGAGAGAGTCGCAAGCATCCTCGATAATGCCCCTGTCCGCCGTCGTATACACGAGTAACGAGTCCTTTGCCTTCCTGAAGCTGCTGATGAG
>JBEKOT010000092.1:0-9657 GCA_049521495.1 Syntrophorhabdales bacterium
GACACCTGAGGAGCTTTACAGCGAAAGGGAAAGAAGGGTCCTCGATGCCATCGCCCTGAAGAAGCCGGACAGGGTGCCTGTCATGGCAATATTCAGCTTCTTCCCGGCCGCCTATTCCGGCATGACGGTCCGGGAGGTGATGTACGAGCCGGAAAAGCTCTGGAAGGCGTACTGGCGCGCAATGACAGAGTTCGAGCCGGACATGGACCAGAACCCCTTCGGCCTTCGTTTCCTGGGTCCCCTTCTCGACACCCTCGACTTTCGACAGCTCAAGTGGCCGGGACACGGTATTTCAGATAATTTCACATACCAGTTCGTCGAAGGGGAATACATGATGGCCGACGAATACGACCACTTCCTCTTCGACCCCACGGACTTCATGCTGCGCAAGTACTGGCCCCGCGTTTTCGGCGCCCTGCGAGGCTTCGAAAAGCTGACCCCTCCGCGCAGCATCGTTACCTATGCCATGGGGATGTCCTTTGGGTTTGCGCCCTTCAACGCTCCCGAAGCTGCCTCTGCCCTCGATGCGCTAAAGAAGGCAGGGGAGAGGTCCGCGGAGATCGCCTCATACGCCGCGGCCTACACCAAGAAGGCCAAAGAGGCGGGCTTCCCCATGCAGTACGGCGGCTTCACGCAGGCCCCTTTCGATACCCTCGGCGATTACTTCAGAGGAACGAAGGGTCTCATGCTAGACATGTACCGAAGGCCGAAGGAGGTCATAAAAGCCTGCGAAAAGCTGTTCTTCCTCATGCGGGACATGGCGGTGGGTGCGGCCAAGGCGTCGGGAAACCCGAGGATTTTTATACCCATTCACAAGGGGCTCGACGGGTTCATGTCCATGGAGCAGTTTCAGACCTTCTTCTGGCCGACGCTCCGGGACCTGCTGATAGCCCTCATAGACGAAGGATGCGTGCCGTGCCCGCTCTGGGAAGGCGACTGCACTAGCCGCCTTTCAGCGATCAAGGATATACCGGCGGCCCGCGCCTGGTATGCCTTCGAAGGGACCGACATTTTTCGTGCGAAGGAGATCCTCGGCGAGACGGTCTGCATCAAGGGCAACGTGCCCCTTTCCATGATGGCGACGGGGAGCCCTGATGATGTGAAGGCATACTGCAAGAAGCTGATCGACGTTGTCGGCAGGGACGGGGGATACATAATGGACGCGGCTGCGAGCCTCGACAACGCAAAGGCGGAAAACATAAGGGCCATGTTCGAATTTACGAAGGAATACGGCGTCTATTAGCGCATGCATGCTGTGATAGGGCTTAATGGTGCCGGCCGGCGACGGCCTGGATAAGGGAAGAAGATGAAAACCCATCTGATAAGTCCTAGGGGAAAGGAAGTCGCCATCGGCGAAGGCCTGCCCACGGTCCTCATAGGAGAGCGCATAAACCCCTTTGCCAAGGGCCCTGTGAAAGAAGGAATGATGTCGGGCGACATGGCGCCGATCCGCAAGGCCGCGGCAGAACAGGTCGAGGCGGGGGCGGACGTCCTGATCGTGAGCGTGGCGGCCTTCGGCATCGACGAGGTGAGCACCCTGCCCATGGTCAGCCGGGCGGTGATGGATGAGGTCGATGTGCCCCTCTGTATTGAAAGCAGGAACGCCGAGGCCCTGGAAAGGACGCTTGAGCTTGGCTGCGGGAAGCCTATCATAAGCTCGGTCACGGGAGAAGAGCAGGTGCTGAAGGCCTTGCTGCCGCTTTCTGCCCGTTACGCAACCGCACTCGTGGCGCTCGCCTCCGATGCATCGGGGATACCTAAAGACGCGGCCGGAAGGCTCGCCGTTATACGGAGGATCGTCGAGCGCTCTGATGAGGCTGGAATATGCCGGGAAGATATTCTTGTCGACTCCGTCGCGGAATCGAGCGCAGTGAACGACAAGGCGGCGGGGGTTACCCTGGATACCATGCGGGGGGTAAAGCGGGACATGGGCCTCAACCTCGTGCTCGGGGCCAGCAATGTTTCCTTCGGGCTTCCAGATAGAAAGATCATCAATGGCGTCTTCCTTGCCCTGGCCATAGGGGCCGGTCTCGACGCGGCGATCACAAACCCTGCGACCATGAGGCCGTACACCATGGCGACCGACCTTCTCATGGGCCGCGACCCGAGGGCGAGGTTGTTCACGGCCTACTACAGAAGGCAGCGGGCTTCAGCCGCAAGGCAACCTTGAAGGAAGCGGCAATGGGCGGGCAGCCGGGTGGACGGAAGGGGCGGGGACGCCCGCCCGGCGGGACCGAAGAAAAGCACCGTTCGGAGAGGCGAAGGCCGGCCGATTCGGTTGCAGGAGCCCTTAGCCGCGCCGCCGTCCGTCCTCTGCCGAGGGGCGAGCTTTTCCTCGGCCGGGACTTTCTCGACCGCTTCTTCGGGGCCGAGGGAGGATACGCAGGGCAACTTGCGGCCGCTGCCAGGAGCCTCGGTCTTTCCCTCGTGGGAATCGACCTGAATGGGGGGTGCCGCCGCCACTTTTTCGATTCCGGCATCGATTGTCTTGACGGGTATTACCTCGCGGGCTACCTAAACGGACCCTTCTCCCGCCTGGTGGAGCGTCACGGGTTCTTCAATGCCATGTTGAGCGTGCACAAGGACCGCCGCCTTTTCGGAGGAATATGCGAAAGGCTGATCCGGGAGGTGGAGCGGCTGGCCCGGTCGGCCCGCAGCAAGGGTCTCCGGGCCGTTGCGCTCGCCGACGACATCGCCGGAAAGGGGGGGCTGTTCTTTTCCCTGGAATACTTCCTTGACGTACTCTGGCCGGTCTACAGGCTGGCCGCGCAGGTCCTGAAGGGGCAGGGCCTTCAGCCCTTTTTCCATTCCGACGGCGACACGAGGAAAATTATAGAGCCCTTGATCGAAGCAGGCTATGCGTGCATCCACCCGGTGGACGGGCAGGCCGGACTCGACATCTACGACCTCCGGGCTGAGTTCGGCGACAGGGTTGCCTTCATGGGCCATATAGATATCATGGGATGGGACGAAGGAAGGATCGGCGAAGAGATAGAGCGCGCCGAAGGGTCCTTCGGGAATGGCGGCCTGATACTCGGCTCGAGCTGTGGCATCACTCTGGCCACGGCTGGTCGCCTGAAGTCGCTCTATCCCTCCTGGCGCTCCCCGTATCGATTATAGTGTATCTTCCTGTATTCGAGCTGCTCGGCGGATCTCGGCGCCTTGACTTCAGCCGGATGGCCTATGCTGATGATGGCGTCCACCTTGACGTTCTTCGGTATGCCGAGTGCTTTCTGAACGTACTCTTCCGCGGTCTCGTCAGAGGAGTGATTTCTTTTCCTTATCTGGACCCAGCAGCTTCCGAGCCCGAGGGAATGGGCGGTGAGTTGCACTACTACAGAGGCGATGGCGCAGTCCTCGACCCAGACATCCGATACCGCTTCGTCCCCGCAGACAACTATGCCCAGCGCCGCGCCTTTCAGGAAATCCGACCCGTGCTCCTTGGTCTTCGAGAGAAGAAGCAGCGTCTCCGGGTTATCGACAAAGATAAAGGTCCAGGGGTTCTTGCCCATGGAAGAAGGGCACCGGAGGAGCGCCTCTTTCATTGTTTGGAGCGACCGCTCGTCGAGAGGTTTCTTTTCGTATGACCTAACGCTCCGCCTCGTTCGCATTATATCTATCATCTTCTCCTCCGGACTTTGACGTTATGCCACCTGATAGATAGATAACACAGGCTCGGCCTCCTCGCAAGGTTTGCAGCCGCGGCCTTTTCCCGCGGGCCGGTTTCTTTTTGCACCCCGGGACAACGATTATTTGAGCGCCGCCAACGGCCAAACATGGTAAAATAGGAAAAACGACGAAAAAGGAGGCTGGCAATGGCGAAAATCGAGGTGACAACGGAAAAGATTTGCTACCCAATGCCCTGCTGCCTGGTAGGCGCCAACGTGGCCGGGAAGCCCACGTTCCTTACGGTCGCGTGGTTCGGCATGGTAAATCCCAAACCGCCTTATATGATGCTCTCCCTTGGCCCAGGTCACTATTCGAACCCGGGCATCAGGCAGAACGGCACTTTCAGCGTCAATATCCCCTCTGCGTCTATGGTCGAGGCAACGGACTACTGCGGCATCGTATCCGGAAAGAAATACGACAAGTCGAAGGTATTCGAGGTCTTCTACGGAAAGCTCAAAACGGCACCCATGATCGCGGAGTGCCCTTACAACCTCGAGTGCAGGCTCGTGAAAACAGTCGAGCTGCCGACTGATGAGATGTTCATAGGCGAGATCGTCGCCGCTTACAGCGAGGAGCGGTTCATGACCGGAGGAGTCCCGGACCTCGCAAAGATGTCGCCCTTCGTGCTGTCTATGGCAGACAGCAGGTACATTGGGCTCGGTGCTGAGGTGGGAAAGGCATGGGCGGCGGGGAAGAAGCTGATCGGCAAGGGATAAGTTTTTGCGGAACGTTTTCTATAGCGATCAACATATAAGGTAATGGCGAAAGACGACAGGCTGCTAAAGTAATTTATTAACAGACTTTTTTCTTGACATGCCCTTACATAGGTGATAAAAGATTTGCATAGAAAACGTAGTGCCATGTACAACGCGCCCGTATTAAAAAAAGGCATCGGGATACTGCGATTGATCACCGGGACGAACGAGCTCCTCGGTGTAAGCGAGATATCGCGGAGGCTCTCGATAGTCAAGAGCACAACCCTCGGCATCCTGAAGGCTCTCGAAGAAGAGGGCCTGGTCGTCCAGGACCCTCTTACAAAAAAGTACGTACCGGGAGCTTCCCTTTTCGACTTCTCGCGGAGGGTCCTGCGGACGATGGAATTGCCCTTCGCGGCGAAGCCTTTTCTCGACCGGCTAGTCGAGCTGGTTGACGAGACGGCCATCCTGGCCGTGCAGGAGGGAGACAAGACTTTCCGGGTCCTCGAGGTGAGCGAGCCGAAAAAGGAGCTGAAGATCACGGTCCCCGTGGGCACCCGTTTTCCCCAGTATACAGGCGCCCTCACGAAGGTATTCCTGAGCAGGATCACCAACGACGAAATTACTCGTCTCGTCAAGGAAAACCCCTTGCCGAGATATACGGACCACAGCCTGACGCGGATCGAAGACCTCCTCAAAGAGGTCGAGCAAGCCCGGCAGAACGGATACGCAGCCGACCTCGAAGAGTACCGGAAGGGGGTGCGGGCCCTGGCGGTGCTTGTCTTTCGGGGCGACCAGGCAAGGATGGCGATATCAATCTTCGGCCTTGCCGGGTCGATGGACGATGAGCGCCTCCCGGATATGGTCTCCGAGATGAAGAAGACCGCCGCGTCGATCAGCAGGAAAATGTTTCTGATGACGGAAGGCCTTGATAAGGCCGGAAGTGGATTGGCTGGATTAGGCGGTTCCGGTCAGGCTACCGACCGGGCCGATGGTACTGCGTCACGTGATGAGGCACGCTCGACGGATGCGCTGAAAAGGATATCGTAGCTCTAAACCTTCTATTCTTTGAAAGGGGGCAAAATGCAAAACAAGGAGCAGTTGGAGAAGATCGTAGGGAAGAGGAACGTCAGCGACGCGCAGGAGACCCTCACCCGGTATTCGCGCGACTACAGCCTGGTTCCTCCGGGGATGCCCGACCTCGTCGTACGGCCTAAGGACGCCGAGGAAGTCGGGGAGGTGGTGAAATGGGCAAACGAGCACGACGTCCCGCTTATACCCGTCAGCTCGGCGGTTCATTTCTATGGCTGTACCATACCGAAGCAGGGAGGGGTAGTCGTCGACCTGGCAAGGATGAACAAGATCTTCGAGATCGATGATTACAACCGCCGGGTAAGGATAGAGCCGGGCGTCACATGGAAGCAGCTTACTGAAGAGCTGGAGAAGAAAGGCATGAGGATGATCATGCCCTTGCTGCCCCCAGCGGACCGGTCGGTGCTCACCGATTACCTGGAGCGGGAGGTACCTACCAATACGGTCTACGACTATGGCGAACCGACGCAGAGCTTCGAGCTCGTCTGGCCGACCGGCGAGGTCTTCAGGCTCGGGTCCGCGAGCGTGAACGGCTATCCTGATTCGCAATCCAAGGGCGCCAACCCTTCTGGTCCCGGACTCGATTTCTATCGCTTCCTCCAAGGGGCGCAGGGGACAATGGGCATAGTCACCTGGATGAACCTGAAGATCGAATTCGCGCCGAAGATAGACAAGATCTACTTCGCCGCCGTCGACGACCTTGCCTATGCCCAGGACTTCCTTTACAGGGTCTTGCCGAGGAGGATAGGGCAGGAAGTGCTCCTTTTGAACAACGTGGACCTGGCAGCGATCCTTGCGGACGACTGGCTTCAGGACTTCGAGAAATTGGGGGCAGCGCTCCCGCCCTGGACACTCGTCATGGTCATCAGCGGACTTTCGCGGAGGCCTGAGGAGAAAATGGCATACGAGGAGAAGTTCCTCAAAGAGGTCATCAGGAACGAGTTCCAGAACATCAAGCTGCTGGAAAACGTTGCCGGTTTTCCGGGCGCGGGCCGCAAGCTCTTCTCTATGCTGCGCAAGCCATGGCCTTCCGAGAAAACTTACTGGAAGAACGCCTGGAGGGGCGGCTCCCAGAGCCTGTTCTTCATCGCCAGGCCGGTCGCGACGCCGGTTTATGTCGACCTGATCGAAGAGGTGGCGGCGAGGTACGGCTACCCCATGGCAGACATCGGCATGTACGTCCAGCCCATAGAGCATAACCGCGCCTGTCATGTAGCGTTTACGTTCTTCCACGACCCTGACGACGCCGAGGAGAAGGCCGCGATTGCCGCCCTCTATCGCGAGGCGGCGAAGGCCCTGATGAGCGAAGGGGCCTTCTTCTCGAGGCCTTACGGAGAACTGGCCGCCATGGTGTACGACAGAGCGGCGGACTATACGATGGCCCTGAAGCGGGTAAAGAAGGTCTTCGACCCGAAGAACGTCCTGAACCCCGGAAATCTCTGTTTCTAAGGAGGATATGATGGCAAAAGATCGCTTCGATACACCAAAAACGCCGGTCGCCCTGGACGTGACCGCTCTCGAGAACTTTGCCTACGACATGAGTCGCTGCATAAAGTGCAAGGGCTGTTACTGGGTAGAGCATACCTACATGCCGGGCGTGCGTTTCAGCACGAGGTGCCCCAGCAACGTGTGGAACGATTTCGACGCCTATGGCGCTTTCGGCAAGTGCAGGATCGGCCTTGCCATACTGGACGGCAAACTTCAGTGGACGCCCAAGCTCCTGGAGATCATCTATGCCGATCCCCTCTGCGGCGCCTGTGACGTGGGCTGCAAGAGGAATCTCGATCTAGAGATAGAGCTGATTCTGGAGTCCCTCAGGGTAAGGGCCGTCAAGGACGGGGCCGGCCCCATGCCTGCCCACAAGAAAGTGGCGGACAACATAGCCAAGCGGGGCAACCAGTTCGGTGCGCCCGCCGCTAACAGGAAAAAATGGATAGCAAAGGGCATCCGGGTGGCGGAAAAGGCGGATGTCCTCTACTTTGCCGGCTGCTCATCGTCGTACGTGAACCCCGAGATCGCCCAGGCGACGGCCCGGATACTCAACGGCTCGGGCACGCCGTTCACGGTGCTTGCGGACGAGCAGTGCTGCGGCAACGTCCTTTACTCGGTCGGCATGATCGACGAGGCAAAGAAGCTCGCAAAGGCCAATATCAAGAAGGTCAAGGCCACGGGGGCGAAGGTGCTTCTGACGAGCTGCGCGGAATGCTACAGGACGTGGAAGGTCGACTACCCGAAGATGCTCGGCATAGCGACGGAAAACCTCGGCTTCCAGGTGGTCCACCTTGTGGAATACGCGGACAACGCGATGAAAGCGGGCAAGCTGAAGCTTACTAAGCCGCAGGACGTCCGGATGACGTACCATGATTCATGCGGCATAAGCAGGCTCGCCGACCCCTGGACGCCCTGGAAAGGGACGAGGGGCTGGATGGGCATGGTAGAGCCGAGGCTGAAAAGACGGCGCGGAACTAGCGGGCTTTACGCACAGCCCAGGAACCTTCTCGGCGCAGTCCCGGGCGCGCAGGTCGTGGAGATGCCCCGTGTGCGAGAGAACGCCTTCTGCTGCGCTGCGGGCCGAGGGACGAAGGCGGCCTTCCCCGACCTCGCGAACTCTTCTGCAAAGTTGCGGCTGGAAGAGGTGAAAGAAGTGGGCGCCGAGGTGCTCGTATCGGCCTGCCCCTGGTGCAAGAACAACTTCGGCCAGGCGGTAAGGGAGAACGGCGATGCCGTTAAAGTTATGGACATCTCGGAAGTTATTCTTGCCTCGATGAAAGGTTAAGGAGGGACCCATGCCTATATCTAAAGAAGCATTTAACGCGCTGCACTCCATCGTCGGCGAAAGATACATCTCCGACGACCCCGCCATCTGCGAGGGATACAGGTCAGGGCCCGGGGGGTACGAGGCCGGCTGCGGCTACGAGAGGGTCATGTGCACCATACCCGCCGTCGTCATACTGCCCCGGAATACGGAAGAGGTTCAGAAAATAGTCAGGATCTGCAACCGCTACAAGGTGCCCTATGTGCCTTACAGCACGGGTTTTTACGGTCCCCGCTCCCACTGCCACGTAGAGAACGAGCTCCTCATCGACCTGAAGCGTCTGAACGACTACGAGATCGACGAGAAGCACCTCTATGCTGTCGTGGGCACGGGCGTTATCTACTCGCCCTTTCAAGAAGAGGCGTTCAAACACGGCGGCTACGGCATCATCGGCGGAGGCGGGGCACAGGCCTCAGTCATAGCCAACCTCATCGGCGACGGCTGGTCGCCCCTGTCCCACAGGGTAGGGCTGCCCCACCGCAGGATACTCGGCACAGAGCTTGTCCTTCCCGACGGAGAGCTGGTCAGGATGGGCTCCCTGGCCGTGGGCGACGACCCCTTTTGGGGCGATGGTCCCGGCCCGGACCTGAGAGGCCTCCTAAGGGGTTTCACGGGCCTGCGGGGATGCCTAGGCATCGTCACGAAGATGGCCGTGAAGATCCTGCCCTTCCAGCCCGAAAGGCTGGAGCCTACGGGCATTGCGCCGAACACGGCGCTCAAGCTGCCTGAGAAGCGGGTAAAGTGGATCAATTTCCAGATGCCGTCCAAGGAGGCCCAGGTGAAGGGTATGGTCGCCATAGGCCACGCGGAGGTAGGAGGAGCGGTTACCAAGGTGCCTCTCTTCTGGAGGGCCATCGCCAAGGCGGAGTGCAAGGAGGAGTTCTGGGACATCTGGGGCAAGGAGAACGAGGACAGGATCAAGAACTTTCACATCCTCCGGGTGCTGCTCATAGGCTTTACCTCCGAGGAGCAGATGGAGTACGACGAAAGGGTGATCAACGACATAATGAAAGAGCTGGGTGGCATACCGAGACCGACCAAGCCTTCCGACGAATCGTGGCTCAAGAACGCCGACTCGGCGGGCATGTGGCTGATGTGCGGCTCGTACATGTCCGTTGACTACATAATCGAGTCCCTGTCGCAGGCGACGGTCCACGGCGAGAGCTACGCGGAGGTGAAAAAAGGCTACACGCCGCCCCTGATGCCCGACTACGGAGACCCCGGCTGGTTCCAGAGCTTCGAGCTGGGCCATCAAGGCTATTCGGAATTCCTCATTTACTGGGACCAGGACGAGGACACGACCGGAGTGGATCAATTCTATGTAGAGACCTCGAAGATGAACATCAAGAAAAGGTTCTACACATCGCTTTTGGGGCCCCACCAGCC
>JBEKOT010000093.1:0-9626 GCA_049521495.1 Syntrophorhabdales bacterium
GCGCTGTGAAGAACTTTTGCGGAAGGGCCGGATCCTACACAGCCGATTTCCTCGTCCAGCTCTTCGGTGTCATGAGCTATGCCCTGTGCGGCTTTGTCCTCACCTTCTCGGTGCTCTTTCTCAGGAAGAAAGCCGTCGGCCGCCTGGCCGTCCTCTCCTCCGGGCTCGTGCTCTTCTTCTTTTCCCTGTCATCCCTTCTTCAGATCACCGTAGGCAAGGTACAGTTTAAGACAGTGGCCATACCTTTCTCGGGCTTCATCGGGGACTTGCTCGAGCGGGGGCTTCTTCATACGTTCAGCTACTTCGGGAGCCTCCTCCTGTCTGTAGTGCTCTTCCTAATATCTCTCGTTCTCATAGCCCAGGCGCCCCTTTTCACCATCGTCGGCTCTCTCGTCCTGAGGAAGAGGTCTGAAGCTGCTCGAAAGCCCCCGAAGGTCGTTGAGGAGAAAGGCGAGGAAAAGGAGGAAGGTAAGGAAAAGGAGCGGAAAGAGAAGAAGGTCGTCCAGGAGCCCTTCGATTTTCTGAAGGACATCGGCCCTTACAAGCTGCCGCCCGTCTCGCTCCTCGACCCGGTTGAGAAGAAAGAGGTAAGGGTAGATAAGGAGAGCGCCCAGGCGAACGCCCGGATACTTGAGAAAAAACTCAAGGACTACGGCATAGACGGCCATGTGGTCGAGGTCAGGCCGGGGCCCGTGATCACCATGTATGAGTTCGAGCCTGCGCCGGGCATCAAGGTGAGCCGCATCGCCAACCTTTCCGACGACCTGGCCATGGCGCTTTCGGCCGTCTCGATAAGGATCATAGCGCCCATCCCCGGAAAGGCGGTAGTGGGCATCGAGGTACCGAACAGGTTGCGCCAGACGGTATATCTCAGGGACATTATCGAGTCCGAGCAGTTTGCCGGCTCTAAGAGCATGCTCACCCTCGCCCTTGGAAAAACAATTGCCGGAGAGCCCTTCGTCGCCGAGCTGACGAAGATGCCGCACCTTCTGGTGGCCGGCTCCACCGGCTCCGGAAAGAGCGTCTCCCTGAACACGATGATATGCAGCATCCTCTTAAAAGCCACGCCGCTGGCCGTCCGGTTCATGATGATCGACCTGAAGATGCTCGAGCTCTCCTTTTACGAAGGCATACCCCACCTTTTGCTCCCCGTGATGACGGATGCCAAGAAGGCGAAGACGGCGCTCCGGTGGCTCATCGACGAAATGGAGAGGCGCTACCAGGTCATGGCGGAGAGGGGCGTCAGGAGCATTGAGAAATACAACCAAAAAGCGGGCAAAGAGGAGGGGGAGGAGCCGATCCCGTATATCGTAGTCGTCATCGACGAGCTTGCGGACCTGATGATGGTCTCTTCGAAGGAGGTGGAGGAGTATATCGCAAGGCTCGCCCAGATGGCGCGCGCCTCCGGCATACACCTTATCCTTGCCACCCAGCGGCCGTCCGTGGACGTCCTGACCGGCATCATCAAGGCCAATTTCCCCGCCCGCATCTCCTTCCAGGTCACATCCAAAGTGGACTCCCGCACCATACTCGACATGAATGGGGCGGAAAGCCTCCTGGGGTCCGGCGATATGCTCTTTATGAGCCCGGGGTTGGGCAGGATCCAGCGCATACACGGGCCCTTCGTGTCGGAAGGGGAAATAAGGAGGATCGTGGAATTCTTGAAGACGCAAGGTTTGCCCCAGTACAACGAGGAGATACTGGAGGAGCCTGAAGAGGAAGAAGAGGACGGGGAGGAGATGAGCGACGAGAAATACGAGGAGGCCCTCAGGTTCGTCTACGATAGGGGCGAGGCCTCCATCAGCATGATACAGCGGCGGTTCAGGATAGGGTATAACCGCGCTGCCAGGATGGTGGAGCGTATGGAGCGGGAGGGCGTGGTCGGCCCCTCCTCGGGTATCAAGCCCCGGGAGGTGCTGAAGAAATGATGCGCAGGATAGCCTTGTCGGCCTTTGTCCTTCTCCTTTTGGCTGGAGGCATCAGGGCTGAGACGCTCGATAGCCTGAAGAAGACTTACGGGGAGATAGGCACGGTGGAGGCCCACTTTCATCAGAAGATCTTCATAAAGGCGCTCAAGAGAGAGAGGGAGATGGAGGGGGACTTCTTCTACAAGCGGTCGAAGGGCTTCCTTTGGCGGTATACAGCGCCGAAGGAGAAAGTCTTCCTTTACGACGGCGCCGCAATCTGGCAGGAGGAGGCAGACAAGCCCTATGTGACCAGGGACAAGGTCGACAAGGGGAGGATGGAGGGCAGCTTCCTCGACCTGGTGGAGGACGTGGCCCGTCTCGATACGCTCTTTACGCTGAAAGGATCGGGCAAGGACGAAGGGATGGAATTTCTCGACCTCGCGCCTAAGAAGGAAGGCACCCTCCAATCCGCCCGGATTTGGGTCGACGGCCGGGGCATCGTCAGGCGAATGGAAATCGACGAGATAACCGGCAACGTCAATATCATCGACTTCTCACAGGTAAAGGTGGGCGGCCGCCTTCCCGACAGCCTTTTCATCTTCAAGGCGGGCGGGAAAGAGGTGGTCGATTCCCGGGGCGAGAAGGCGGTGCAATAGAGTCCGGGTACAATAACTTTAAGATGGCTCTCCATAAGGACCAGGCAATAATATTATCGAGCCGGGTGTTCGGCGAATCCGACAAGATCCTTCGCTTCCTGACGCTGCGCTCCGGAAAGCTTACGGGCATAGCCAAGGGGGGTAAGAAGAGCCAGAAGAGGTTCATGAACACCCTCGAGCTTTTCAATCATGTAGACATCGAGTACTTCGAGAAGTCCGGCAGCCAGATGGTGCGCATAGAGAACGCCGACCTCAAGTCGGCAAACAGCGGCATAGAGTCGAGCTTCAAGAGGATGTGCATCGCGAGCTTCTTTGCGGAGTTCGCGGACAAGCTGACCAGGGAAAAGGAGCGAAACGAACCCCTCTTCAGAGCGCTCGAAGAGGGGCTGGAAAAAGTGAAAACTGTTGAATTCACCTATTCCCTTGTACTATATTATCAGTTCCGCATGCTTCACTGCCTTGGGTACCTGCCTAACTTCAAGTCTTGTATCCAATGCGGAAAGGGTGTTACGGAGGGCGGGATGACCTCCTTTTCCAACGAGAGGGGAGGCATCGTCTGCCCGGCATGCGCCCCGTCGGTGCCGCACAGGACCTATCCGGAAGGTCTCTTCGCGAGGCTCGCAGCGCTGACCGATGCAGAAGGGACCGCGCAAGGCCCAAGCTACGAGTTGCATGCGAGGGAGCTCATGGAGGCCTTCATGAGCTACCACTTGAACGTCGAGCTGAAGTCGTACAGGCTTTTGAGAGGATTGACGGTTTAACCATGTATTTCCAGCATCTCATACTCGAGTTGCAAAAATTCTGGGCGGGCCAGGGGTGTGTTCTCCAGCAGCCCTATGACATGGAAGTGGGCGCCGGGACTTTCCATCCGGCCACTTTCCTGCGGGTCCTGGGCCCGGAGCCGTGGAATACCGCCTACGTGCAGCCTTCGAGGAGGCCGACCGACGGCCGCTACGGCGAAAACCCCAACAGGCTCCAGCACTACTACCAGTTCCAGGTTATCATGAAGCCCTCGCCTCTCGAGATCCAGGACATTTACCTGTCGAGCCTCGTGAGCCTCGGCATCGACCCGGCATACCACGACATACGCTTCGTTGAGGACGACTGGGAGTCCCCCACGCTCGGCGCGTGGGGGCTGGGCTGGGAGGTATGGCTTGACGGGATGGAGATTACCCAGTTCACTTACTTCCAGCAGGCCGGCGGGATCGACCTTTCGCCGGTCAGCGTCGAGATCACCTACGGCATCGAGCGGATTGCCATGTACCTTCAGGACGTTGACAGCGTCTTCCGGATCAGGTGGAACGACTCCGTCCTCTATGGCGATATTTACCTGGAGCCCGAAAGGGAATATTCCGTTTACAATTTCGAGGAGGCGGACGCGGCGATGCTCCGCCGCCTCTTTGACAGCTTCGAGGCGGAGGGGGAGAGGCTCATCAAGGAAAGGGAGCTTGTATTTCCGGCCTACGACTTCTGCCTCAAGTGCTCCCATGTCTTCAATATCCTCGAAGCGCGGGGCGCCATTTCCGTGACGGAGCGGGCGAACTACATCGGCCGGGTCCGGAACCTCGCGAAGATGTCGGCAGAGACGTACGTCAAAAAGAGACAGGAGATGGGCTTTCCCCTTCTTGCGGGAGGGGCTCAGTGAAGAAGCTTCTCCTGGAGATAGGCTGCGAGGAATTGCCGGCGCGCTTTATAGCACCCGCCAAAGAGGGCCTTGCCGGACTGGTGAAGGAGGGCCTCGCGGAACTGCGCATCTCCTGCGGGAAGGTTCGGGCCTTCAGCACGCCGCGGCGGATAGCCCTTATTATCGACGAAGTCGCTGAAAAACAGAAAGAGACGGCCACGGTGAAATTCGGCCCTCCCGCCGCGCGGGCCTATGATGAATCGGGGAAGCCGACGCCTGCCGCTATCGGGTTTGCCCGTTCCCAGGGGGTCGATGTTTCGGAGCTGAAGGTCAAAAAAAAGGAAGCCGCCGACCTTCTCTGCGTTGAAAAGATCGAAAAGGGCAGACCGACCGGCGAAGTGCTCGCTTCCTACCTGCCCGGTGCTTTCCCGCGCATCCCCTTTCAGAAGAAAATGAGGTGGGGCGAGGGCGCCTTCGAATTTGGCAGGCCCATCCATTGGGTCGTGGCGCTTTTCGGCGACGAGGTCATCGATTTCGAGGTGGCCGGCATAAGAAGCGGCAACGCGTCGAAGAGGCACCGGTTCCTGTCGTCTCAAAAGTGCGTCATCACGGACATCGACGGCTATCTCGGGCAGATGAGGGCGGGATACGTAATCGTGGACGAAGAGGAGCGCATGTCCATGATGAGGTCCGACATCGGCGCCATAGAGGCAAGAACGGGCGCGAAGGCCGTAGCCGACCTGGACCTCCTGGAAGAGATCGTGTATATCACCGAATATCCCCACGGGCTCATGGGAACCTTCGACGAAGGATATCTGGAGCTGCCCCGGCAGGTGCTCGTAAACGTAATGAAGGGCCACCAGCGCTATATCCCCCTTGCTAACGACGACGGCTCGCTAGTAGCGGCCTTCATCTTCTTTGCGAACACGGTCCCCGCGAGCCCTGTCGAGGTCGTAAGGGGGAACGAGAAAGTGCTCAGGGCCCGCCTCGCCGACGCCCGGTTCTTTTTCGAGGAGGACAGGGAAACAAGGCTCGATGCTCTCTACGGACGCCTTGAATCCGTCATGTTCCACAAGCGGCTGGGGAGCCTCAAGGACAAGACGGAGAGGGTGCGCTCCCTCGGCCTGTGGCTGGCTTCACAACTCGGTCTGACCCTGCGGCCTCAAGTCGAAAGGGCGGCGATGCTGATCAAGGCCGACCTCCTCACCCGCATGGTGGGGGAGTTTCCGGAGCTCCAGGGGACGATGGGCAGGATCTACGCAGAGCACCAGGGCGAAGAGATAGAGGTCGCCCGGTCTATAGAGGAGCACTACTTCCCGACAGGCACGGACGCTACCTTGCCCCGTACCGCCCTCGGAGCGCTCATGGCCCTGTCCGACAAGATGGATTCCCTCATCTCCTTCTTTTCCGTCGGCATCACGCCGACCGGCAACCTGGACCCCTTTGCCCTGCGCCGCCAGGCCATAGGCAGCATAAAGATCATAATAGACAGGGGGTACCACGTGCCCCTGGAGGGCCTTATAGAAGAGGGATACGGGGCGCTCGGGGCAGTCGCCGGTAAGGTCTCTCTGGACAGCCTGAAAGAGGACCTCTCCGATTTCATAGCTACCAGGTTCAAGTTCCTCATGATGGAGGAGGGGCATAACCAGGAGTTTATAGGCGCGGTCCTGCCCGCGGTAAGCAAGGATATCTACGACGGATACCTCAGGCTCCGCGCCCTTGAGACCCAGGATTCCCTGCAGGATTTCCGCAGGCTCATGGTCGGCTTCAAGAGGGTATACAACATCACGAAGACGCTCAGGGATGAAGGACCTCTCGACCTTGCTCTCCTCCTTGAAAAAGAGGAGCGGGACCTCCACGATCTCTTCGAGGCAAGCAAGGACCCCTTCGCAAAAGCGATGGAAGCCAGGGCGTACGCGGAGGCCCTGCGTTTCCTGGTGGGCTTCAAGGAGACGGTAGACGCCTATTTCGACAGGGTCTTCGTTATGGTGGAGGACGAAGCCTTGAGGAACAACCGCCTTAGCCTTCTTGCGAGGATCAAGGACATGTTCCTGAAGTTCGGGGATTTTTCGAGGATCCGCGTGGAAGAGTTACAGTAGAGGGCGATGTTTTGGAGTCTCTTCCTTTTTGGGAGGGGGAGGCCCCATCGAGCTTTGCTCGTGGAGGGGGCGACGCCGGCCCCCGTCAATGCAGAGCTTCAATAGATAAGTTCAACATACCGATTCAAGGAGGATTTGATGGCTAAATATGTCTATTTTTTCGGAGGTGAAAAGGCCGAGGGTGGGGAGCAATTGCGGAACCTCCTTGGAGGAAAGGGGGCGGGCCTCGCCGAGATGGTCAACCTCGGCATCCCGGTTCCGCCCGGTTTCACGATCACCACAGAGGTCTGCACGCTCTTTTATCAGAACGAAATGCGCTACCCCGACGGTCTGGCCGAGGAGGTTCTGGCCAACCTCAAAAGGGTGGAAGGGTCGATGGGCATGAAGTTCGGCGACCCGGTGAATCCCCTGCTCCTTTCGATCAGGTCCGGGGCCAGGGCGAGCATGCCCGGCATGATGGACACGGTCCTGAACCTCGGGCTCAACGGCAAGACGCTGGCCGGTCTTACCAAGCTGACGGGCAACGAGTGGTTCGCCTGGGACTGCTACCGCCGCTTCGTCGCCATGTATGGAGACGTGGTGCTGGGACTCAAGCCCGAGAACAAGGAAGAGGAGGACCCCTTCGAGGAGATAATCGACGCCAAAAAGAAGGAGCGGGGCATAAAGGCCGATACGGAGCTCACGGTAGAGGACATCAAGGACCTCGTGGCCAGCTTCAAGAGGCTTATAAAGGAAAGGCTCAACGTCGACTTCCCGGAGGACCCGCTGGAGCAGCTTTGGGGCGCCATAGGCGCTGTCTTCCAGTCCTGGAACAACGCGAGGGCCATCGCGTACAGGAAGCTCAACGACATACCCGCCTCATGGGGGACGGCGGTTAACGTCCAGTCCATGGTCTTCGGCAACATCGGGCTGGATTCCGGGACCGGCGTAGCCTTCACGCGGAACCCTTCGACGGGGGAGAACCTTTTCACAGGCGAATACCTCCTGAACGCGCAGGGCGAGGACGTGGTAGCGGGCACAAGAACGCCCCTGCCCATAAACAAGCAACAGAGGGGTGAGGCGTCGGTGCCCTGCCTCGAGGAGGAGATGCCCCAGGTCTATCAGCAGCTTTTGCAGATCCGGTCGATCCTCGAGCGCCACTTCAAGGACATGCAGGACATCGAGTTCACGATCCAGCGGGGAAAGCTCTGGATGCTCCAGACGAGGAACGGCAAGCGTACCTCCTTTGCCGAGTTCAAGATCGCAGTAGACATGGTGGGTGAAGGGCTTATCGACAAGGAAGAGGCATTGATGAGGGTGAGCCCCGACGGGCTGAACCAGATACTGCGGCCCATATTCGATCCGAAGGAGATCGAGAAGGCATACAAGGATGGAAGGCTCGTAGCCAGGGGCCTGAACGCCGGGCCGGGCGCCGCGACCGGCAAGGTCGTCTATAACGCGGAGGACGCTGAGGCCTGGGCCGCTAGGGGAGAGCTTGTGATCCTCGTAAGGATAGAAACATCGCCCGAGGATATCAGGGGCATGAACGCAGCCCAGGGGATACTTACGAGCCGGGGCGGCATGACGAGCCATGCGGCGCTCGTGGCCAGGCAGATGGGGAAGGTGTGCGTCGCCGGGTGCGGCGAGCTCGACATCAATTACAGGACCAAGACGATCTCGATAAAAGGCAGGACCATCAAGGAGGGCGACTACGTCTCTCTAAACGGAAGCACCGGAGAGGTTTTCGCGGGGGAGGTAAAGACCATCCCGTCGGAAGTCCTGCGCGTCCTCGTCGACAAGTCCTTGAAGCCGGAGGAATCGCAGGTTTACAGGGGCTTCGAGTCCCTGATGAAGTGGGCCGACGGCGCAAGGCGCCTGGGCGTGAGGACCAACGCGGACCAGCCGGACCAGGCGAAGGTCGCCATCGACTTCGGGGCGGAGGGGATCGGCCTCTGCAGGACCGAGCATATGTTCTTCGAGGGCGCCCGCATCGACGCGGTGAGGGAGATGATCGTCGCCGAGGACCTTCAGGGCCGTAAAAGAGCGCTCGACAAGCTCCTACCCATGCAGAAGAGTGATTTCATCGGAATTTTCAAGGTGATGGGCGGCCTGCCCGTCACCATAAGGACCCTCGACCCGCCCCTCCATGAATTCCTGCCCCACGGGGAGCGGGAGCTCAAAGACCTTGCAGCCAAGATGGGGATAGCCTACGAAAAGATCGCTTCAAAGGTGGCGAGCCTCCAGGAGGCAAACCCGATGCTTGGACTGCGCGGATGCAGGCTCGGCATCCTCTATCCGGAGATCACCGAGATGCAGGCGAGGGCGATATTCGAAGCCGCCTGTGAAGTCAAGAGATCTGGGACCGACGTGAAGCCGGAGATCATGATACCCCTCGTGGGCGACGTGAACGAGCTTCGCCTCCAGAAGGAGGTGGTGGACAGGGTCGCGGGGGAAGTGTTCGCATCTGCCGGCATGACCGTCGACTACATGGTGGGGACCATGATCGAGATACCAAGGGCTGCCCTCACGGCGGACGCCATCGCCGGCCAGGCCCAGTTCTTCTCCTTCGGGACGAACGACCTGACCCAGACGACCTTCGGCATGAGCAGGGACGACGCTGGGAAATTCCTGCGCCTCTACGTGGAGACGGACATCCTCGACTACGACCCCTTCCAGAGGCTCGACGAGTCGGGCGTGGGAAAACTCATGAAGGTGGGGGTCGAGCTTGGCAGGAAAGCCCGACCGAAACTGAAAACGGGCATCTGCGGCGAGCACGGGGGCGAGCCGAACTCCGTCAAGTTCTGCCACAGGATTGGCCTCGACTACGTGAGCTGCTCTCCCTACCGTGTCACGGTGGCCCGTCTGGCTGCTGCCCAGGCCGCGATCGAGGAGAAGAGGGGGAGGAAAGAGGCCGATTAGGAGGACCTTTAGTGAAAGTCCTGCTCCACATCTGCTGCGCCCCCTGCACCATCCACCCTTTGCGGGTCCTCCGTGCGGAAGGGAGCGAAGTGGCGGGCTTCTTCTATAACCCGAATATCCATCCTTATACGGAGTTCCGGAAACGGCGAGAAGCGGCTGCGGAGTATGGCCGGGTCGCCCTCCTGCCGATTTTCATAGACGAGACGTACGACCTCGGCTCGTTCCTGGCCTCAGCGCTGCAGGCGGGCAAGGACCGCTGCCTCCCGTGCTATCGCCTGCGTCTGGAGGCCGCCTTCCGTAAGGCGGCAGAGGAAAAGGCGGACGCAGTGACGACGACCCTCCTCTACAGCATCTATCAGAGACACGAGGCCGTTGCGGCCGTTGGGCGGGAGCTCTCCTCCCGGTACGGGATGCCCTTTCTCTATCGTGACTTCCGCTCAGG
>JBEKOT010000094.1:0-9555 GCA_049521495.1 Syntrophorhabdales bacterium
ATGTCCTCCCCAGCCATCCTGCCTCCTTGGAAAAAGAAGCAGTGTAGCATTCTCGGAATAGGACATTTCTACTTTGCGCAAAGAGGACGTTATCATTTTGCGGTAACACAAGAAAAACCGGGTGATGTCAACGCAAAGTAGAAATGTCCTACTCTTAGCAAAGTAGAAATGTCCGGTATGCATCTTCTTGTCTGTGCATGATCTCGTACCGATCCCCTGCTCATGACACGTCCGTCGCCGTACTGTGGGAATGTGGTAAAGGCGGAGCCTCGAAACAAACGGGGATTATTTCTGCAAAATGTTTTAATGGGCGCTCCCTCATCACAGGCAGCTTTTACCCTCGCTGATACCCCCCCTTTTGCCTGATCCCTGTCGAGAGACTATATTGTGAAAGAGAAGGAAGTTTCTCTCACATGGAGGTCTTCCATGGGAAGAGTACTGGTAGTATACATGAGCAGCACCGGCACGACCGAGAAGATGGCGGAATATGTCGCCGAGGGCGTGCGGATGGCCGGTCACGAGGCTTACCTCAAGAGAATCTCCGAGATCAGCCGGGGCAATGATCTGGCGGGGTTCGACGGCTACATCTTCGGCTGCCCCACCTATCACCTGGACATCCCCCAACCCTTTACTTCCTTCCTCGATATGGCGCAGCGCGCGGGCCTCCAGGGAAGGGCAGGGGGTGCTTTCAGCTCCCGCACCCATCCGAGCAGCAGCGAGGGCGGCGCCGCCGCCGCGCGCGTTTTCGAAATAATGGAGCTGGGGCTGAGGATGAAGATGACCGAGCTGGGCCCTTTTGAAGTTAAAGCCGACGTGATCGACAGCCCGGACGGCATGAGGGCATGCCAGGAATACGGCAGCTCGATAGCGAAGATGCTCGGCTGAGGCCTGCCCCCTCAGGCTTTCGCAATCGTCCGGGTACCGGTCCGGTTCTCTTGCGCAAGCACCCTGTTTGAAACGTTCTTCCTTACGTGGTGAACTTACGTGCGGGGCGCAGCGGCAGGCGAAAATACCGGCGGGCCGGCGCTGCCCCGTCCACCAAGGCCTGGCTATTAGAGCATTTTGCAAAACTAAGTATCGATTCGAGAGGCGCAACCATGTCCTGAGCGCCAGCAAGAGAAGGATATGGTGGAGCCTCGAAGCAAACGGGAATTATAATTTTGCAAAATGCTCTAAGGCTCGGGCCTAAAAACCCCGGTTCGGGTTGCTTCCGGCAGCGTCCGGTGGTGCGGGCCGGATGCGCGAAGGCGGAGGGGCTTGAAAATTGGGAGCGCCGGGCGCGGCCGGCGAGTCCTTCGGTGCGGGGACTCCCCCTTCGTCTCCCGGGGGATAGACGTACCTGGTTGCCGGCTCCTCTTCCGGAATCGGGAAGTCATCGTTCGGGTACTGAGGTAGGGCCTTTGCCATAAATTCCATCCAGATGGGCAGGGCCGTCGTCCCTCCCGATTCTCTCTTGCCGAGAAAGGTATCCTTATCGTAGCCCACCCATACGAGGCAGAGCAGGTGGGGGGAGAAGCCGACGAACCAGGCGTCCCTGAATTCATTGGTCGTACCCGTCTTCCCGGCCAGGATATAAGGCATCCCGGATGCCTTTCTGGCTGTTCCCCGCTTTATGACGCCCTTCATCATATCGATGAGCGTATCGGCCTCCTCGGGTGATACGATGCGCTCCTCCGATACGTCGTGATGTATCTCCTCGCCCTGGGCTGTGAGGACGTTGGTTACGGCAACGGGAGGGAGGTACACCCCGCCCCTGGCTATGGCGGCGTAGGCAGCGGCAAGCTCCAGCGGGCAGACCTCGGCGGAGCCGAGGGCAAGGGAAAGGTTCGGGGCGAAATTCCCGTTCATGTGGAAGCGCTTGGCAAGCTCGATGACCTTCGATACGCCTACCTTTTCGAGGAGCCTCACGGTGGCCGAGTTGAGCGACAGCTCGAGGGCCTTCCTCATGGTCACGGCCCCGTGGTATTCATTCTGGTAGTTCCGCGGCTGCCAGACCTGTCCGGCGGCGTCCTTGAAGGAGATCGGCTCGTCCAGGAGCGGCATGTCGGGGGGGCACCCCTCCCTAAGGGCAGTAAGATAGATAAAGGGCTTGAAGGCCGAGCCGGGCTGCCTTTTCGCCTGGGTGGCCCTGTTGTACGGGGAGCTTGCGAAATCCCGCCCGCCTATGAGGACCTTGATCTCACCCGTCTTGATCTCCATCGCTACAAGGGCTACCTCAGGCAGCACTTTGGCTTTGGGGTTCCGCTCCCGGTAGAGCTTCATCCCTTTCTCGATGGCCTTGTACGCTTCCTCGGTCATCTTTAGGTTTATCGTGGTCCGCACGTTCAAGCCGTTTGTGAAGATGTCCTCCTGCTCGGGGACATACTCTTCCAGGATCTGCTTCGCGTGCTCGATGAAGAACCCCGTCCTTTTCTCGTGCGGTTTGAAAGGCGCAAGGACCAGGGGGGCAGCCACAGCCGTCTGGTACTGGGCCTGGTTGATGAAACCGGCTCCCCACATCTTCCTGAGCACCAGGTTCCTGCGGTCGATGGTCCTGGCCTCGCTTTTAAAGGGTGAGGACCGGGACGGCGACCTCGTCAACCCGGCGAGGGCCGCCGCTTCCGGAAGGGTGAGGTCCCTCGCCTTCTTGTCGAAATACGTGTAGCTTGCCGCTTCGACCCCGTATGCGCCCTCGCCCAGATAGATGAGGTTGAGGTACATGTTGAGTATCTCGTCCTTGGTATAATTCCGCTCGATATTGACGGCCAGGATGATCTCTTCGACCTTCCTTTTCATGCTTTTTTTGGGAGATAAAAAGAGGTTCCTCGCAAGCTGCTGGGTAATTGTCGAGGCCCCTTCGCTCATGCCCTTCCGCACCAGGTTCCTGAACAGCGCCCTGCCGATGCCCCGAAGGTCGAACCCTGAGTGCTCGTAGAACCTTACGTCCTCTATGGCGACGAAGGCCTTCTTCAAATGGTCCGGCATCTCCTTGATCGGTATAGGGATCCTTTTTTCGACGAACAGCTCCGCGAAGAGCGAGCCGTCATCCGCGTAGAGCCTGGTGGCCGCCCTGGGGCCGTGATGGGAAAGCTCCTTGATGCTGGGCAGCTCGAGGTAATTGAGCAGGCTGTACCCCAGGGCCACGCCGAGGCTGGCCGGCATCAAGAATATTATGAGTGCCAGTTTGATAATCCTTGACATGGAAGTGCTAATTATATACCACTATCGACGTGGGCGTAAAGGTCGCCAGGGTCGTCGCGGTAGTCGGACCCACCTGCACCGGGAAATCGGAACTGGCCTTGTGGCTGGCGCCTGAAATAGGGGGCGAGATCGTCAATGCCGATTCCATGCAGGTCTATCGCCACTTCGATATCGGCACCGCAAAGCCGGACGCTTCCGTAAGGGCGGCTGTCCCGCACCACGTTATCGACGTGGCGGAGCCCGGCGAGGAGTTCAACGCCGCCCGTTTCCAGAAGATGGCCGATGACGCCATCCGGGAGGTATGGTCGAGGGGGGACGTTCCGATAGTGGTAGGCGGCACGGGCCTCTATCTCCGCGTCCTTTTCCACGGCCTTTTTGAGGTACCTAACGACCCGGACCTGAGGCGGCGGCTCAGACTATCCTATCTCGAGGACCCCGCCGGCTTGTACGGGGAGCTCGGACGGGTAGACCCGGAATATGCCCGCTCCATAAGCCCGCGAGACGGTTTGAGGATCGTAAGGGCCCTGGAGGTCTACCGCCTCTCCGGGGTCAGGATGTCGGGGTGGCAGGTCCGCCATGGCTTCCGGGAGGAAAGATACGCCTCTCTTAGGCTCGGCCTCTTGCGGGAGAGGGGTGAGCTGTACCGGAGGATCGACAGGAGGGTCGATCTCATGCTCGAGCGCGGGTGGGTCGGGGAGGTAGAGGACCTTTTGCGCCGGTACCCGCCCGGGGCCAGGCCTTTCCAGGGCATCGGCTACCGCGAGATAGTGCTGTATCTGGCAGGGAAAATCACGTATCATGAGATGGTGAGAAAGGTAAAGACCGCTACCCGGCACTACGCAAAGCGGCAATTTACATGGTTTTCCAAGGAAACCGGGATAGAATGGAGCCGCTATCCCGAAGACCGGGAAGCCATGTATGAGAGGATAGGGGGGTTTCTCGATTGACAGAGCTGGAACGCATCGTGGAGTCGATTATTTTTTCTTCGTCGAAGCCGATAACACTTAGGAGGCTGCAAAAGGGGCTGCCCGAGTTCACGAGCCTCGAGCTCCAGTCGGCGATCTCGAATGTCATGGCAGCCTACGGGGCCTCCGACAGGGCTGTCGAGGTTGTCGAAGTCTCGGGCGGGTACCAGATGAGGACCAGGCTCGACTACAAAGACTGGGTGAAGCGGTTCGTCAGGGAGAAGGAGGTGGGCCTGACGAGGGCCGTCCTCGAGACACTCGCTGTCGTAGCATACCGGCAGCCCATCGCGAAGCGCGAGGTCGACAGCCTGCGCGGCGTCGATTCGGCCCGCTCCATAAGGCAGCTCCTGGACCGGAGGCTGATCGAGATCGCAGGCAGGAACCAGGACCCGGGCCGCCCCATGGTGTTCAGGACGACCAGGCAATTCCTGGAGACTTTCGGCCTTCGCGATTTAGGGGACCTGCCTACTGTGAAAGAGCTGGAGGCGCTCGAAAAGTAGATTGGGACCGTCACGGCGTTCACCTTTTCAGCTCTTCCGTCTTATGAGGTGGCGGCTCCGCGAGCTTTTCCCGTGGAGGGGGCGGCCGGGGTACCCGCTTTAGCGGGTCGGCCGGTAATCGCAAGGTAGGGGAAGGCAACGATGGATATCAGCGAATTCCTGATCTTTGCCGTCAACAACAAAGCCTCCGACTTGCACCTTTCCGCCGGGGAGCCTCCCATCGTGCGGATCAACGGGGAGATGCGCAAATTTGAGACCTCCGTCCTGAGCAGGGAAGAGATCCACGGAATGATTTACGACATCCTGAGCGACCAGCAGAGGAAGACTTACGAAGAACAGCTCGAGATAGACTTCTCCTTTGCCCTTGGAGAATACGGCAGGTTCAGGGTGAACGTCTTCAAACAGAACCGGGGCGATGCGGCAGTCTTCAGGACTATCCCGAGCGTGATCCCTACCTTCGAGTCGCTCGGTCTCCCAAAGGTTTTCATCGACCTCTGCAGGCTGGAAAAAGGGCTCGTCCTGGTGACCGGTCCGACAGGCTGCGGAAAATCGACCACCCTCGCCGCGATGATAGACCTGATCAACGGTGAGCAGAAGGGACACATAATTACGATAGAGGACCCCATAGAGTTTCTCCATACGTCGAAAAGCTGCCTCGTGAACCAGAGGGAGCTGGGCCCCCACACGCACAGCTTTGCGAATGCCCTGAGAAGCGCCCTGCGGGAGGACCCCGACGTCATGCTCGTAGGCGAGATGCGGGACCTGGAGACCATATCGCTCGCCCTTACCGCCGCGGAGACGGGCCACCTCGTCTTCGGGACGCTTCATACCAGCGGTGCCCCAAAGACCATCGACAGGGTCGTTGACGTCTTTCCGGCGGCGCAGCAGAACCAGGTGCGCTCGATGCTTGCCGAATCCATCCAGGGGATCATCACGCAGGCCCTCTTCAGGCTGAAGGACGGCAGCGGCCGCGTGGCGGCCTTCGAGATCATGACCGGCTCCCCGGCAATCAGGAACCTCATCAGGGAGAACAAGATCGCCCAGTTACCCTCGACGATGCAGACGAGCAGGCAACTGGGCATGCAGACCATGGAAGCCGCGGTGAAAGAGCTCCTCGCGAGGGACCTCGTCACCAGGGAAGAAGTGGCCTTCTACTTGCCGAAATAAGAGAGGTGAGCCATGGCCCCGTCCGCATTTTTCACCGAGCTGCTCCATCACATGGTGGAGCGGGACGCCTCTGACATCTACCTGACCCACGGCATACCCCCCATGTTCAGGATAGAGGGGAACGTGGAGCCCTTCGGCAGCCACGTCATGTCGGGCGACGAGACAAGGGCCATTTCATCCGAGATCATGAACGACAGGCAGAGGAAAATCTTCGACGAGAGCCACGAAATGAACGTCGCTCTCCACTTCCCGGACCTGGGCCGGTTCAGGGTGAATATCTTCCTCCAGCGGGGGTACGTAGGGATAGTGGTGCGCCAGATCAAGATAATCCTCAAGACCGTGGATGACCTCGGTTTGCCCGGGATAATCAAAGATATCGTCATGAGCAAAAGGGGACTCGTGCTGGTGGTCGGCTCGACGGGAAGCGGGAAATCGACTACCCTCGCGGCCATGCTGGACCACAGAAACGAGAACCGCAGCGGCCACATCATCACCATAGAGGACCCCATCGAGTTTATCCATCCCCACAAGAAGAGCGTGGTGACGCAGAGGGAGGTGGGGTTCGACACGTACTCCTTTTATAACGCCCTGAAGAACACGCTGAGGCAGGCGCCCGACGTGATCCTCATAGGAGAGATCAGGGATACGGAGACCATGGAGGATGCCATAATCTTTGCCGAGACCGGCCATCTGTGCCTGGGCACGCTCCATTCGAACAACGCAAACCAGGCGCTGGAGCGGATACTCAACTTCTTCCCCGTGGAGAGGCACCTCCAGATCTACATGCAGCTCTCATTGAACCTGAAGGCCGTCATATCTCAGCGGCTGGTCCCGGCCCTGGACGGAAAAAGGACCGCGGCCGTCGAGATACTGCTCGATACCCCGAGGGTGAAAGACCTTATCCTCAAAGGGGAAATCGGCCTTCTGAAAGAAACGATGGCCCTGAGCCAGGAAGAAGGCATGCAGACTTTCGACCAGCACCTCTACGACCTGTATCAGGCGGGCAAGATCGATTACGACGCGGCCATATCTTATGCCGACAGCCCTAACGACCTGAGGATCAGGATCAAAGTCTCGGGGGCGAAGAAGGTCGAGCAGTCAAGGCCCCTCAGGCTGAGGACGGACGAGCGTTAGGCTCCCCCGGCCTTGCTTCCCGAACGGAATCTCCGCCAGGCTGACGATTGATATGCTAACCGGGTTTGACCTGCGGCCGGGAAGGCTTATATTGTGACAAGGGGCATCATCATGGGCCTTGACTCTTCACTCCGGAAAGAGCTGGCGGCGCTTCTCCGAGGCGGCAACGCTCACATGGGCTTCGACGAAGCCGTTTCGGATTTCCCTATGAAGGACATCAACAGGGAGGTTCCCAACGCAGGTTACAGGGTGTGGCATGTCCTCGAGCACATGAGGATCGTCCAGTGGGACATCCTCGAATTTGTGAGGGACCCCGGCCACGTCTCCCCGGAATTCCCCGGAGGGTACTGGCCGAAGCCCAATGAGGAGGCGACCCCTGACCGGTGGGAAAAGATAGTAAAAGATTTCCGCAGGGACTTGAAAGCCATAGAGAAGATCGTGAAAGACCCCCGAACGGACTTTTTCAGTCCCCTTCCTCACGCTCCTAGGTACACCGTTTTCCGCGAGGTGCTTTTGGCCGCCGACCACAACGCCTCCCATCTGGGAGAGCTTGTGACGCTGAGGCGCGTCCTCGACATGAACCCGGTAGGGGAATACTAGCGGGCCCCGTGCGCGCTTTCCGTTCCCGCGCCCACTTCGTTTTTACTTTAGTGCATTATTGTTGTAATATTACCTGGAGGTCGATGTGGGGCACGATTTAGCGCGGCCTTTCCCGGCGAGGGTGCCGCTCGTGGCGGTCCTGGACGACGACCCCGACATCCTCGAGCTGGTGTCGGTCCATCTCAGAAGAGCGGGGATGAAAGTGAGGGAGTTCGTCGACGGGGAATCTTTCTACCGTTCTCTTTCTCGCGACATTCCCGATTTAGTGCTCCTCGACCTCATGCTGCCCGATGCGGACGGCATGGAGGTCTGCAAGTTCCTGAAGAGGCAGGATCGGCTTTCCTCCGTGCCCGTTATAATGCTTACGGCCAGGGGGGACGAGGTAGACAAGGTGCTCGGGCTGGAGATAGGGGCGGATGATTACATTACCAAGCCCTTTTCTCCGAAAGAGCTCGTGGCGAGGGTGAAGGCGGTGCTCAGGAGAGCGGAACCCCGGCAGGAGGCGGCGCCCGTGGTCGAAGTCGGTCCTTTGAGGATGGACCTGAAAAGGCACCTGGTCGAGGTCGAAGGCCGGCCCGTTGACGTAACGCCCGTCGAGTTCCGCATTCTCGAGCTACTCGTCTCCAAGGCCGGCTGGGTCTTCTCGCGGGACAGGATACTCGATTTCTTGTGGGGTCACGACAAAATCGTATCGGAGCGCACCATCGACGTGCACATCAGGCACATGAGAGAAAAAATGGGCAGGGCCTCGGCCCTGATCAAGAACGTGCGGGGGGCCGGATATAAACTGGAAGTATGAAGAGCTCGTTTTTTGTGAGAGTGTTCCTCGGATACCTCTTCGTAATCCTCGTGCTTTCGGGGATGAGCATCCTTGCCTTTTCGGGCGCCTTCAGCGGGCTCCGTCGCAGCTCCCTTACTGAAAACCTCACGAATATAGCGCTCAGCCTCAAGGACGATGCAGCCGGATCGATAGAGAACGGCGCCTATCGCCGTCTGGACGAAGAGGTCAAGCGTCTGGGGGGGCGGCTGAAAACGAGGATCACGGTGATCGGTCCCGGGGGGATGGTCGTCGCCGATTCCGACAATGACCCGACGACGATGGAGAACCACAGGAACCGGCCCGAAGTCGTGGAGGCTTTGAGCGGCAGGACCGGGGTCTCCACGCGCTATAGCAGCACCATGAACCGGGAGGTCCTCTACGTTGCCCTGCCCCTGACAAAGGAAGGGCGCGTCGAAGGCGTGATCAGGACGAGCCTCTCTGTGAAGGATACGACGGTCCCTCCCAGGCTGGTGCACGGTATGATCGCGATGTTGGCCCTCTTTTCCCTGTTTGCCCTCGTCATAGCCCTCATCGTGTCCAGAAGCGTCTCGAAGCCCATCCGGGAGCTGACCCGGGCCTCGAAAAGGCTTGCGTCAGGAGACTTCACGGCCCGCGTCTTCCTGAAAAGGAACGACGAGTTTCGGGCGCTCGCGGATACGTTCAACTCAACGAGCCGGCAGCTAGAGACCGCCTTCGGAGAGCTCGGCCGCCAGAAGGCAGAGCTGAAGAGCATAATCGACTCGCTCCGCGAGGGCCTTGTGGTCGTCAACAGGAGAGGCGAAATTATTTACTCGAACGAGAGCCTCAAGGCCATCCTGAAAACCGACTCCGCCCTCGAAGGGCGGTTGTACTGGGAGGCGCTCCGACAATCCCAGTTCATAGAGCTCATGGAAAGGGCGCGGTCCGGAAAGATCGGCCCTCTCGAAGAGGTCGAGATCGAGGGGCGGACCTTCCTGTGCAGCGCCGCCCCCATCGATCACGAGGAAGAGATAGTCCTCGTCCTCCACGACATCACGACCATGAAAGAGATAGAGAAGATCAAGCGGGACCTCGTCTTGAGCGTCTCCCACGAGCTGCGCACCCCCCTTACGTCGATAAAGGGCTTCGCCGAGACCCTCGAGGAGGAAGTGGACGAGGGGGCAAGGCATTACGTGGAGATCATCAAGAGGAATACGGACAGGCTCATCAA